>JAWOHK010000008.1:0-9307 GCA_046485205.1 Chloroflexota bacterium
ACATAGGCCCAGGGATCGGGCGAGACGGCATTGCCGGAAGAGGCAAACAGCAGCACCGGGACGGCGATGATCAACCCGGTGACGATCAGGCCTACGACCCAGATAAATCGAAAGTCTTTCATAGTGACTCCAAATCCCCAGGAGTGAGGCGATTCGTCTGGCGGGCCAGGGAATCGCGCAAAATCAGGCGCATGGTGTCAAGGACATCGATCACGCGCGGCTCGGCCAGATAGTAAACGACTGCCGCGCCGTCCCGCTCGGCCACGATCAACAAACGGTCGCGCAAGATTTGCAGGTGGCGCGAGACCGTCGGCTGGGGCATCCCCAGATCATTGGCCAGGGCGGTTACATTGCGGGGCCGCTCGTGCAGGGCATAGAGAATGTGCAGCCGCTTGGGATCGCCCAGAGCCTGGCAGACTCGTGCGTGGAGAAGGCTAAGCTCATCTAGTGAAGGCAGTTCCATGAGTTCTCGCATGTATTCGCTTATCCGAATACGTCGGTACTATAGATCGAGTCAGGGCAATTTAGCAGTGATCTTTGTCACTCTGAGACTATGACAAATGTCATATATGACACTGTGCGTCATATACGTCTGGAAGCCGCTGCCAAATCTTCGACGAACGCATCCGTTTTGTAAGTCAAACCCCCTGAATGGACCGAAAAAGGGACAAGATTACCAACTATAGTGGACATCCGTACACTTTTATTGTATGATGGGGTCCAAGAGGGTGAGCATCTGGAAACCAAAGATTTTTATAGTTCGCAGTAGTAACTTCAGCCGCGTTCTTCACAGGCGGCGATAGAGCACCTACTACGAACAGTAGTTATTACTGTCACATGGTAATGAAACAATGGTAATCACCGAACCAGAAGTCAACGTCGGCCAGCGCATCCGGGCATTGCGAGAAGTAGAGGGGCTATCCCTGCGCGCCCTGGCCGAACGCTGCGGGTTATCGATTAACGCCATCAGCCAGATCGAACGCGGCGAAAATTCACCCACTGTCTCATCGTTACACCTGCTGGCCACGGCCCTGGGTGTATCCATCGCCGATCTGTTCAAAGACGAGCAGCAACAGAACGTCCTCTATGTCCGACCGGCCGACCGTTTGCGCTCCGAGGCGCGTGGGGTACGGATGGAGAGCCTGGGTATCGGCCTGGCCAACCAGCAAATCGAGCCGTTTGTGGTGATTGTAGACCCTGGGGTGGACAACAGCGACCAGCCCATCAACCACAGCGGCGAGGAACTTGTCTATTGTGTGACCGGGGAAATTGACTACTCAATAGCTGACCAGGTCTACGCGATGCGGCCGGGGGATAGCCTCATCTTTGATGCCACCCAGCCCCATTTCTTCCACAACCGGTCAGCCGCAACAACGCAATTATTGATGGTGTTTCTGGCGGGCGGTCACCGCCATCTCGCCCACCGCCTTCACAACCAGATGATCGAAGACGGTTAATCAAGCAAACGGGGGCAGCGCCGGGGATGATCTATCGGCCGCCACCTCTGGGGATTTCGGGGAAAGAGCTTTTTGAGATGGGGAGATGCACATGAACAGACCAACTGATGTGAATAAGCCGGCGATTTTGTTGGCCCTGATGTTGCTGTTCGCGGTGACCGCCCTGACCGGCTGCAACCTGGGCGTCGAGACAAGTGAGGAAATAGCCGTGCCGCTTGAGGCAACGGCCGAAACCGTGGATGTGCCGTCCGGTGTTCTGCAGGCACGGGAATCGGTGTTGGTTTTTATGCGTACCAGCGCCAACGAATGCGTTCCGCCGGCCGCCGCAGCCTGGCGCGTCGAACAAGACGAAAATGCCCCGGCCGGTTACGAAGTCTATCGCTTTCGCTCCGACGGCTGCACGATGACGATTACGCAAGCCGAGGAGCAGACGGAAGGGATGCACTACCATGTGGCCTTGGGCGACGGGCCGACCGGCTTTTGCTGGCAGGCGGTAGTCGACAGTCGCGGCGAGGTCATCAAGACCGGCAATGCGGCCCAGACCGATCCTGATCTGGGCAACCCGGCTGAAACCTATTGCGCGCAACAAGGGCATCGCTTCCAGGTCATCGATTTGCCGGTCGGCGGTCAATGTGGCATGTGCGTCTTCGATGACGGCCGTATGTGCAACGCCTGGGCCTTCTTCCACAACGCCTGTACGCCGGAAAACGCGCCACCTGTTGAATAATCCACCTCCTGGGGGAGCGAGCTTGATGTAGCCCGGTGACAATCATAGTCGCCGGGCTACTATGTTTTTTTGGGAAAATCGCTCCCCCCTGCTCTCCCTGTGCACTTAGAAACCCACTCACCCTGAAATACACCTTTTTGGTCCTTTTCATATCACGAAATTGAACTATTCTTGAGCGAAGAGAGTGGCGTTTTCCACAAACCGTGCGATTATTTCAGTGGTTAACTATTAGAACAAAGATTTATCTTTCTTTATTAACTTGAATAGCAAAGCGAAAACTAAGACGACGGGCGATTCAAGCCACGCTCGCCCGCTTCGCTGAAGTCTGCCCCAACCGGCACCTTTATACGGGGATCACACCAACGATGTATGCCATACGCACACTGCTAAGATACTTTTTCCGTTTCATTATGGCCTGGATCATCAGCACCGTGTCGCTGATGATCACTACCTGGCTTTTGCCCGGTATGATCATCAACACTATACCGGGCTACCCAGCCTGGACAGTCGCGGCCGCGGCCGCTTTCGTCCTGGCCCTGGTTAACCTGTTCATCCGGCCGTTGATTCTATTGCTGGCGGTGCCACTCGGCTTCATCGCCGTCTTCATTGCCGGCTTTTTTGTCAACGCGATCATGCTGCGACTCACCTCGAACCTTCTCGGTGATGCCTTCGATGTGAACAGCTGGATTCCGGCCATCATCGGCGGCCTTATCCTGGCGGTTGTCGGAATGATCATCAGTGCCATACTGGGCTTTGAGGATTCCGGGGAATTATACGCAAGTTTGATCGCGCGGCGGCTATCTAAGCAGCGAGGTGATCTCCCTGAGGAAACTACGACTGGTTTGATCATGCTGGAGATCGATGGGCTAAGCTACCACCACATTCACAAAGCCATTATCGAAGGCTACATGCCCAACGTCAAAAAGTTGATCTGGAAGGAAGGTTACGTCCTGTCTCACACGGACTGCGGCCTGCCCTCACAAACCTCGGCTTGCCAAACCGGTATTCTCTTTGGCGATAACCATGACATTCCCGCTTTTCGCTGGTACGACAAAGCCCAGAGAAAGCTGTTCGTATCGGGCAACGACGCGGCCGAGATCAATGCCCGCTACGCCAAAGGCCAAGGGCTCCTGCGTGGCGGTGCCAGCATCAACAACATGATGAACGGCGATGCCAGGATCGCCTTGCTGACCGCTTCCGATCTGCGTGGCGGGACAGACGAGCAACAACGCGGTCGCGCCCACGATATTTATCTGCTTTTGATCAACCCGAATTTCTTCATGCGCGTACTGGGTCTCTTCATCGGTGACGCCATTTTGGAAATTTACCAATACACCCGTGATGTTTTGGCCGACACCCAGCCGCGCCTCAACCGCCTGCACAAGGGCTACCCTTTCATTCGCGCGGCCACGACCGTCTTCATGCGCGAGGTCTCCGGCTTTCTGACGCTTATGCAAATTGTGCGCGGCGAGCCGGCCATGTACACTACCTGGCCCGGCTATGATGAAGTGGCCCACCACTCCGGCCCCTGGTCAAAACACGCCTTCAGCACGCTTCGCGGCTTCGACAATTTCATCGGCATCGTCCACGACTTCATCGAAACAAAAGCCCCGCGACCGTACGAGTTCTTCCTTCTCTCCGATCACGGTCAATCATTCGGCCCAACCTTCCTCATGCGCTATGGCTATACATTAAAGGAGTTTATCGAGCGGCACATGCCCGAGGGCACGGTCATTGTCCAGACCCTCGGCGGCGACGATGGCTCTATCTCGGTGGCTTCGACGGCGGCCGAGTTGGGCAATGTCAATGCCCAGGGGATGGGTGGGCGTGTGGGAAAGGCCACCACCAAGCAAATACAGAAAGCGGCCGAGTATACGGCTGAACCAGCGGGCGACGAGGAGGCGCTGGTCAAGGCCGCTGACGTCACCTTTTGCGGCAGCGGCAATCTGGGCCAGGTTTATTTTCATGCCTTCGACCACCGGACTTCCCTGGCCGAGTTAAACACCGCCTTCCCCGGCATGGTCGATGCGGTCGTCGCCCATGAAGGTGTAGGTGTCGTCGTCGCCCTCGACGATAACGGCGAACCCATCGTCTACAGCAAAACCGGCAGCCGCAACCTCAATAGCGGGGCGATCACCGGCATCGACCCGCTCATCCCCTACGGCGATGTTGAAAAGCGCGCCTGGCAGCTACGGCGCATCGCCGATTTCCCCAGTGGCGGCGATCTGACGATTGTCAGCACAATCTACCCTGACGGCTCCGTCGCCGCGCTCGAAGAGTTGATCGGCAACCACGGCGGCATGGGCGGCGAGCAAACTGACTCGTTCTTACTCCATCCCGGTGATATGGAAGTGCCGCCGACCCGCAGTTCAGTGGACATATTTGCCCTGTTGGACGCCCGCCGCGGCCGGACGCCGGTGCCCAAGAAGGTAGTGGAACCAAGCCGGGCGCGTGATGACTGGGCGTTTAGCAACCTGGTGGCCGGTCTGAGACGGGGCGGTGAATGGTTTGAGCTGGCGGTGCGTACGCTGATGCTGGACCGCACTGCCTACCGGGCCATCGCCGATTTTGGCCTGATGACTGGTCCGGCGCTTCTGCTAAGCCTGCTCGGCGGATTCATTAGATTTTTTATGGAGTGGCGAATAGTCTCGGATAATTGGAGGCAATTGCTTTTCGAGTTTCTGATCGGGTACGGTCTGTGGTTACTGACCGTTCTGATCGTTCATGGCGCCGCCCATGTCTTGCGCGGCAAGGCACAATTTACCCAGACTTTCCGGGTGATGGGCTTTGTGCATGGCGTCCACATCCTTGATCTCCTGGGCTTTATCCAACCTTTTGCCGGGATTGTAACCATCGCCACCACCCTGCTGGCTCTGATCGCCAACTGGCTAGGCGTATCGGAAGCACATCGTTTGCGCGGCTGGCGCACCATTCTGCTGCCAATCCTTTACCTGCTTATCTTTATTCTCGGCATTATCGCTATCATTGGTCTGCTGCGCGGGATGGGCTTTGCCATCGAGACGCTGGGCACGCGCTTTGGCATAATGCCTTAAACGATGCCATCGTTCATGCCGGCCAATGCCAGGTAAGCGGCCAGCTGTGCCGGATCGCTCATGACGCCGACCAGATCGCCCGGCTGGAGGGTAAATTCGGTCGGCGGATTGATGTGCAGTTGAGCCTGGCGGATGACGCCTACGACCGTTACACCTGTCCGCCGGCGAATGTCAGCCTCGCCCAGTTCTTTCCCGGTCAAGGGGCTATCGGCTGGTAGCTCAACCCAGATCAGGTCGAGCAAACGAGCGGCATTCCGCAACAAGTCTGTCGTCCGGTAGTCCGCGTCTTTATTGTAAAACGGCGAATAGAACTCTCGTCGGACAGAATCGGTATAGCGCTGGATCTCGGCCGGCGAAAGGTTGAGATGCAATAGCGCCTGACGTGTGATTTCCAACCCGGCTTCATATTCCGGTTGGACTATTTCATAGATGCCAAGAGCGTTGAGTATTTTCATTTCCTCATCGCCCTCAGCCCGGCCGACGATATGGACTTCCGGGTTCATCTGGCGCACCTGATCGACGATGACCCGGGTCGCGGTCAGCGACGGAGTCGTAATGAGGACAAGGACGGCCCACCGGAGCGAGGCTGCTTCCAGTACGACCGCCTGGCTGGAATCGCCATAGATAACCGGCAACCCTTCAGACTGGAGTTGTTGCACGCGGCGGTAATCCAGTTCGATCACGACAAAAGGCCGGCTAAGACGCCTAAGTACCTGGGCGACAAAATAACCAACACGGCCCCCGCCGGCAATGACAATATGTCCTGCCAATCCGCTTTCCGGCAGGTTCATGGATTCCAACGGTTCATGTTTGAACCAGCGCCGTCGCAAGCCATAGACCGGCTCAGTCAGGCGGGAGACGAATGGCGTCAGGACCATCGTGGCGATGGTCACAGTCAGGATCAAAGCGTATAAATCCCGACTGATGGAACCGGTTCGCAAACCTTCGCTGGCCAATACAAATGAAATCTCGCTGATGCTGAATAACCCAAAGGCGACAGCCAAGGGAACGACGTTGCCGTAACCGAACAGACTGGTGATGACTCCGAAGATAACCGCCTTGCCTACCGAAACCAACACCACCAGCAGCAACACAATCGGCCAGTTAGCGATGAGGAAGGCCGGATTTAGCAACATACCGACCGAAACGAAGAACAGAAGGCCGAACATATCGCGCAGCGGCGTGATATCACTGAGTGCCTGGTAACTCAGGTCTGACTCGCTCAATACCATCCCGGCAATAAACGCGCCAAAGGCAAACGAAAGGCCCATCAGGTAGGTCGCGTAGCCTACGCCGATGCCGATGGCGGTAACGGCCAGCAGAAACAACTCGCGCGAATTCCATCTGGCGATATAGGCCAGCAAGCCGGGCATCAAACGCACCCCGGCGATGGCCATGATGATCAAAAATGATCCTGCTTTAACGGCCGCCCAAACCAGCGCCGGTAACCCCGCTTCCGGATCGTTCAGCAACGGCAGGATAACGATGAGCGGTACGACCGCCAAATCCTGAACAACCGACATGCCGACGATCACCCGGCTGGAGAGCGTGCCCATGCGCCCCTGGCTCATCAGTGTGCGCAGGATGACCGTCGTGCTGGAAGCGGCGATCATGCCGCCGAACCACACCGCGGGCTGCCACTGCCAGCCCAGCGCCAGCCCGATGCCGAAGCCAAAAATGACGGTCAAAAAAACCTGCAGCGGCACGCCGAATAAGGCCACGTTGCGGATCGGCCGTAGGTCCTTGAATGAAAAATCCAGACCCACAGCGAAAAGTAACAATGCCACGCCGATCTCGGCCAGCAGGGTGATATTATCAACCTCGGAAACGGTAATTCCGCCGGTGAATGGCCCGACAGCGACGCCAGCCAGGATGTAGCCCAGCAGGAGTGGTTGCCTGAGGCGCTGGGCGATCAGGCCGCCAATTAAACCGGCGATGAGAATGATGGCGAAATCGGCCGCAATGCCCATCGTCGTCTAGCCGACTCCCGCCATCATGCGAAACGCCGCCAGTTGCCCGGCATCGCTCATGACGGCTACCAAATCGCCGGCGATGAAGCGAAACTCGGCCGTCGGGTTGGAATGCAATTGAGTCTCGCGAATCACGCCGACCACCGATACGCCGCTTTTGCGGCGGATATCGGCCTCGCGAATGCTGCGGCCGACCAAGGGGCTGTTCTCCGGCAATTCAACCCAGTTGGTGTCGAGCAACCGGGCGGCGTTGCTCAACAAAGCGGTTGTGTGGAAGTCGGCCCGCGCTTCGTACAGTTCCTGATATTGCTCCTGGCGCACGGCATCGGTGTAACGCTGAATTTCGGTGGCCGGCAAGTTCAAATGCAACAATGTCTGGCGTGTCATTTCCAGCCCGGCCTCGAATTCCGGTTGGACTACCTCATAAACCCCCATCTCGTGTAGCTGGCGCATCTCGGCGATCCCCTCGGCGCGGCCGACGACATGGACCACCGGATTCAGCCGGCGCACAGTCTCCACAATGGATTGCGCCACCAGCAGCGTCGGCGCGGTGACCAGGACCAGGCAAGAATGCTTGACCCGCGCCGCCTCCAGGACAATCTCGTTTTCGGCGTCCCCGAAAACCGTTGGAAAGCCGGCTGCCTTCAGTTGCTCCACACGCCGGTAATCCAGTTCGACCACGACAAACCTTAAGTTAAGCCGCCGGAGCACCTGGGCGACATGATGCCCGACACGGCCGCCACCGGCAATGAGGACGTGCCCGTCCAGGCCGCTCTCCGGAATATTCATCGTCTCCAACGATTCATGCTTGAACCAGCGCTGGCGCAGGGCGTAGAGCGGCCCCGCCAGGGAAGAGACCAACGGCGTCAGGACCATCGTGACGATAGCCGTGGCCAAGATCAGGGAATAAAGATCGGGGCTGATCGAATTGGTGCTAATGCCGGCACGGGCCAGGACGAAGGAAAATTCACCGATCTGGAACATGCCCAAACTGACGGCCAGCGGTAAAATGTTACCGTAGCGGAAGAGGCTGGTAATGAGGCCGAAGATGAGCGCCTTGCCCAGTCCGACTAGGACAACGACCAGCAGGATCGTCTGCCAGTTGGCCATCAGGTAGCCCGGATCAAGTAACATACCCACCGAGACAAAGAAGAGCAAGCCGAAGATGTCGCGCAGGGGTATGATGTCGCTCAAGGCCTGGTGACTGTAATCGGATTCGCTCAGGACCAGCCCGGCGACAAACGCGCCGAAGGCGAACGACAGACCGAACAGATAAGTCGCGTAACCGATGCCGAGGCCGATGGCGGTGACGGCCAGAAGAAACAGTTCCCGCGAATTCCAACGCGCGATGTGGGACATCAGCCAGGGGATGACTCGCGTACCGGCGAAGATCATCAGGGCCAGGAAAATGGCTGCCTTAACCGCCGCCCACAAAAGAACCGAAACCAGACCATCCGGTGTATTTAATTCGGGCAGGATGATCATCAACGGCACGACGGCCAGGTCCTGCACGATCAGCATGCCGATCATGACCCGGCTCGACAGGGTTCCCATCCGGCCCTGGCTCATTAACGTCTTTAGGACCACCATCGTGCTGGACAGGGCGATCAGGCCTCCCAGCCAGATCGACTCGGATCGGTCCATGCCCAATAACTGGCCGATGGCATAACCCCATCCCATCGTCAGAAAAATTTGGATGGGCGTGCCGATGAGGGCGATGCGGCGAACGGGCTGGAGTTCCTTGAGGGAAAATTCCAGGCCAAGGGCGAAGAGCAGCAAAGCCACTCCGATTTCGGCCAACAATTCGATTTCATGGGCATCGCTGACGAAAGCGCCGGCGGTGACGGGTCCGAGGAAAATCCCGGCCAGAATATAGCCGATGACCAGGGGCTGCCGCAACCTTTGGACGATCAGGCCACCGATCAGACCGGCAGTAATGATGATAGCGATGTCGGCTGCAATTCCCACTAAATTCTTTTCTCTCCTGTTTCAAAATCTATTGAATGTCCAGGACCTTCGGCAATCGGTTAAATCGTCGGACTGCGGCCAATGCCCAGTGTGGGGCCAAGTCCTAGTCCATCTGGCTTGATCACGCGGCCA
>JAWOHK010000264.1:0-9688 GCA_046485205.1 Chloroflexota bacterium
ATTGGCCCAACGACAACTACGACTTGCTAATTCTAAACGCCGACGGTACGGGGATGAATGTTCTCGCGAAAACCGAGCCCTACGAGCGCTCCCCCGATTTTTCGCCTGATGGGTCAACGATTGTGATGCAGGTCCATACGATTCCTTCGGCCGACGGTTTGCTGGCCACGATCCCCGCCGGCGGTGGGCAGGGGTCCCTATTGATGCGGGCCGGTCTGGGGCCTAAATGGGCGCCGGACGGGTACCAGTTTGTCTTCACCGGCACGGGAGGGGGGATTTTTCGCATGAACGACGATGGCACGGGCTGGGCACCCATCGATATTCACTCACAAGCCCGATCGCCGGACTGGCGGCCGTGATTCGTCCAGATGCCAGGCACTTTAGAAAGTGCCTGGCACATCGATAAACTCTTGCCCCCGACTGCTAAAAACCCTTTTTCTGCTATCATCCCTGGATGACAGCAACCAACCCACCTGACCGCCCGTTACCGGGCGACCATCCCTTGCGCCGGCTATCGCGCTATGCCCGCGCCTACCGGTCGCGCATCTGGGTAACCTCGACCTACTCGGTCCTCAACAAGCTCTTCGATCTCGCCCCACCCGTCCTTATCGGCATGTCCGTCGACGTGGTCGTCTCGCAGGAGAACTCCTTCCTGGCCAGGCTCGGCATCGAGGACGTTGCCGCCCAACTCGTCGGCCTCGGCCTCCTGACCACCCTGTTGTGGGGCCTGGAATCGTTGTTCGACTACCTCAAAAGCGTCGGCTGGCGCAACCTGGCCCAGGACATCCAGCACGATTTGCGCGTGGCGAGTTATGCCCACGTCCAGGAACTGGACATGGCCTACTTCGAGGAGCAAAGCACCGGCGGGCTGATGGCCGTCCTCAACGACGATATCAACCAGCTGGAGCGCTTCCTCGACATCGGCGCGAACGAGATCATCCAGCTCATCACCACGATCGTGGTCGTTCTGGGGGTGTTCGTCGTCCTGGCCCCGTCGGTAGCCTGGATGACCGTCCTGCCCATGCCTTTCATCATCTACGGCTCGCTCAAGTTCCAGCAACGGCTGGCACCTCGTTACGCGGCCGTCCGCGAGCAGGTGGGCATCCTGAACGGCTTCCTGTCCAACAACCTCAGCGGCATCGCTACCGTCAAGAGCTACACCGCCGAGGCCTACGAGGTAGGCCGCGTGGCCGATGAAAGCGACCAGTACCGCCGCCGCAACACCGCCGCCATTCGCCTCAGTTCGGCCTTCGTGCCGCTCATCCGCATGTTCATCATGACCGGTTTCATCGCCATCATGGTTTTCGGCGGGTTATTGGTCATCCGCGGCGAGCTCAACGTCGGCGCCTACAGCGTGCTCGTCTTCATGACTCAGCGCCTGCTGTGGCCGCTGACTCGCCTGGGCGAGACGCTCGATCTTTATCAGCGGGCGATGGCCTCGACCAATCGCATCTTTCGCCTGCTGGACACCGCGCCCCGGGTCATCGCCGGCCCGGCTAAACCGGCGAAGCCGGTGCGCGGCGAGGTGGCTTTCAAACAGGTCAATTTCCGCTACCACTGGCGCGATTATGAAGGCTACAGCGACGACCGGCCACACGTGTTGAGCGACCTGTCTTTCCATATCCCCGCGGGTTCCACCGCGGCCATCGTTGGGTCGACCGGCTCCGGCAAGACGACGATCATCAAACTGCTCTTGCGCTTCTATGATGTCGAGTCGGGTCGGGTCTGCCTTGACGGCGGCGACATTCGCGAGCTGGCTTTCGACAAATTGCGCGGTTCGATCGGGCTGGTCAGCCAGGACGTGTTCCTGTTTCACGGCAGCGTGCGCGAGAATATCGCCTACGGCACTTTCGACGCCACTCTAGACCAGATCGTTGCCGCGTCCAAAGTCGCCGAGGCGCACGACTTCATCATGCAGCTACCCGACGGTTACGACACCATCGTCGGCGAGCGCGGCCAGAAGCTTTCCGGCGGCCAGCGCCAGCGCATCTCCATCGCCCGCGCCGTGCTGAAAGACCCGCCGGTGCTTATCCTGGACGAGGCGACCTCCTCGGTGGATAACGAGACTGAAGCGGCCATACAGCGTTCGATGGAGCGCATCTCGCAAGGGCGGACGATGATCGTCATCGCCCACCGGTTGTCGACGGTGCGCAACGCCGACATCATCTTCGTGCTAGAAGACGGTGTTCTGCTCGAAAAAGGGACACACGAGGAGCTGGCTGAGGCGCGAGACGGGATCTACGCGGGCTTGTGGCGCGTTCAGACCGGCGAGCGATAGACGCGGGATCCAATCCCCAAGTCTGACAGTCAAAACCGCTTAACCCTTGCCTGGGCAACGAAACTGGTCACTCGTCGCTCGTATTTATGGACAAGGCGTGTTCTGGCGCAGCAAGTTCATGATGGCGGCGATGCCCTCCGGCCAATTGGTGTTGCCGGGAGCATAGATCGGGCCCATGCCGCGCAGGGTGCCGCCGTTGTAGAAGCGGCCGCCGCTGGTCAGATAATCATTCTTGACCAGCGTCATGACCGCATCGATCGATTCTGTTTGCGAACTATAGGTCACTGCACAATCGAAGGGGCAGATGGGCGACGCGCCGTAGGCAAAGAGATTATTCTTGCGCGTGGCCGCGGGCGTGGTGCCCCAGGCCGAATCCCAGGCGGCATGGGCGGCGATGTAATAGGCATTGATGCCCTTGTCGCGGCCGGCGCTGGCGAAAGCTTGACCCAGACCGATGAGCGGGCTACCGGGCACGGTGGCGGCAATGGCCGCGTCGAGTTGCGTGCCGCTGATATCGACGATCTCATTCAGATTATGATCGACGGTGTAAAGGGTCGCCGGGCAACTGTACCCCGGTTCCTCGGCCAGCCGGGTGTTGAGGGCGTTGAAACCGCCGGCGGCGGCTGTCCCGGCGATTGGCCCGCCGGTGGAGAGGGCAATCGCGCCGATGGTGCCGCCGACGACCGCGCCTTCCGCGGCCAATGTCCGGGCGACCGGCGCGCCAGTGCGCACCGCTTCGGCGGCCACGGTCCGGCCGACGATGAAGCCCTCGGCCGCAGCCGTGCCGCCGGAGGTGAAGATGCGGGTGACGACCGCCTCGCGGGACTCGCGCGAGCAGGCGGTTAGCAGAATTAGCGATAGAACCAGGCACAGGAAGACGCGTGTTCGTAGCATGGGATCACTCTCCGGTTTAAGTGTACCATGCCTGGCATTTGATTTCTATGACCGAGGCACCTGAACAGGGAGCTTGAGGCGAGAGATTTTTTCAGTCAGTCGTTACGAACCGGCACGAACGACCAACGAGAATGATCAGTTAAACGGGATTTTGATGGTTAAGAGCGTAAGTGAATTCAAGGCAAGGTTCACCGCGAAAAATCGCGCTCGCCGATTTCGTGCGGGTCATTCCGACCCGCTCCAACAGGCGAATGGATGGGATATTCCGGGCGTCGGTTATGGCAATAACCTGATTGACAGCCGTGTGCTCAAACACGAGATGGATCGCCTCGCCAACGGCAATGGTGGCGATACCCTGCCCTTGCGACTGGCGGTTTAGCGTGAAGCCGATCTCAGCGGCCATCCCGTCGGGGGCGAGATACAACCCTATATCACCGATGAGCGTCTCGTCGGCCTCTCTGGCGATGCCGATTTGGGACCACTCACCGGGTTGAAGTAGCGGGACGGTACTCATTTCCAAGAGGAACGACGCGGCTTCGGAATCGGACGTGGCCGTCCATCCCTGGTATCGGCCGAGCGCTTCGTCGGTGCGATATGCCTGAAAGGCGGCAAGGTCGGAAGGTGCCAGCCGGCGCAAGATAATGCCGTTGCTTCGCCGGGGCAGGATGTCACTGTTAAGACTGGGTGGCGGCGAATTGAAATCCATTATGTGGCCGACGTAATAGACATTGGCAATTCCCAATACTTGACGCGCATGCTTCAGGAGTTCTATCTTTTCCACTGTAGAGCGGTATGCCGGTCATTGAATCTATGGTATCCCCGGCCCGACGATGTGCCAAGACATAGGCGGAGTGACTCGCGGGGCGGTGGCGCCGGCACGTCCATAGAAACCTGCAAGCTGCGAGTGACTAATTATAAGAGCATGGTATAAAAGGGGAATGGATACGGGACCAGACGGATTCAAGCCCCTCAGGCTGGTGTGGCCCGGCCGGTGGACAGGCGAACCGTGGCCATGCAAGTGGCCTGCCTTTGAAAATAAATTTGCCACACCCATTTATCAAATTTAAGTTACACTTTCGTCAAACTAATCGGAATAAGATGAGTAACCAAAACGACCCCAACACCCACTACGATGAGGCGGATATCCCGTCATTAATTGAAAAAGCCCGCGATCTCCGGCGCGTGGACGAGCTGGAGGATTCTCAACAATTATTGCTTGATTTGTTGAAAGAATTTCCCGAGCACCCGTTGATTCTATTCGAAGTCGGCGGATCGTATGATGTTCTGGGCGAAGAGGAGATGGCCATTCCCTACTATCGCGAGGCGGTAGAGAACGGGCTGACCGGGGAAGATCGGCATGAGTGCCTGATTTGTCTGGGCAGCAGCCTGCGCGTGATGGGTGAGGACGAGGAAGCGATCGAGGTACTGGAAAGCGCCGTCGATGAATTCCCACACCACAACAGCGCCCGCGTCTTTCTGGCCCTGGCCTACTACAGCAATGATCAGCCGGATCAGGCCATCAGCGAACTGCTAGCGCTATTGTTGGAGACGACCGCTGATGAGGATATTCTGGCCTACGCCGATGTCCTGGAGTATTACAAAGACAATCTTGACGAAGAGATGGGAGAATGAAACCAGCCGTTCAACCTTTCAGCGTTCGTCGATCGGGCGTCGCCCCTTTCATACTCCCTATCCGCACCTGCAAATGTTTGAAATAAGGCGAGGGACAGTGCACCAATGGCCGAACTCATGTCGAGAATCGATCCCAACAGCCCGGAGTACAAAGCCAATTTCGCCGTGAATAAGGCCCTGGCCGAGACGCTGGCCGAGCGCCAGAACCTGGCGGCAACGATCAGGCCGGCGCGGGTGACCGAGATTCAACGGCAGCGGGGCAAACTCCTGGCCCGCGAACGGATCGACGCCCTCCTGGATGCCGGCAGCCCTTTCCTGGAGTTATCCCCCCTGGCCGCCTGGGATATGTATGGCGGCGAAGCGCCCGGCGCGGGCATTGTCACCGGGATTGGCCGGATTCAGGGCATCCATTGCATGATCATCGCCAACGATCCGACCGTGAAAGGCGGCACCTACTTCCCTGAAACCGTCAAGAAGCACCTGCGGGCCCAAACCATCGCCGAGGAAAATTTCTTGCCGACAGTCTATCTGGTCGATTCCGGCGGGGCCTTCCTCCACCTGCAGGCTGATGTGTTCCCGGATCGCGATCATTTCGGCCGTATTTTCTACAACATGGCCCGCATGTCGGCCAAAGGCATCACCCAAATCGCCGCGGTGGTCGGTTCCTGCACGGCAGGCGGGGCTTATATCCCGGCCATGGCCGACGAGACGGTCATCGTCAAGGGCAACGGAACGATATTCTTGGCCGGGCCACCCCTGGTGAGAGCGGCGACCGGCGAGGAAGTGACGGCCGAGGAACTCGGTGGCGGGGACGTCCACACGCGGATCAGCGGCGTGGCCGACCATTTGGCGGAGAACGAGCCGGAGGCATTGGATAAGGTCAGGGAGATAGTCAGCCATCTCTGGACCGATCGCGCCGCGCCGCGGCTGAATCCCTTGTCAGCCCAGGCTCCGGAAGAACCCCTTTACTCCGCGGAAGAGCTATACGGTCTCATCCCGGCCGACCCGCGACAGGTATTTGACGTCCGCGAAATCATCGCCCGGCTTGTCGACGGTTCGCGCTTGAGTGAATTCAAAGCCCGTTTTGGCCAGACCATCGTGTGCGGATTTGCCCATATCATGGGCATCCCGGTCGGAATTGTGGCCAATAATGGGCTGCTTTTCAGCGAGTCGGCCCTGAAAGCCACGCACTTCATTCAATTATGCGGGCAACGCGACACGCCAATCCTGTTCATGCAAAATATCGCCGGCTTCATGGTCGGCAAGCAGTATGAGAACGAGGGCATTGCCAAGCACGGGGCTAAGATGGTGATGGCGGTCAGCAATGTCCAAGTGCCCCGGATCACGCTGCTGCATGGCGTCAGTCACGGGGCCGGCAATTACGGCATGAGCGGCCGGGCCTATGACCCGCGCTTCTTGTTTAGCTGGCCCAACAGCCGGATCAGCGTCATGAGTGGCGATTCGGCAGCCGATACGCTCTGGATGGTCGGCCAAAAGCAATATTTCCACCAACTCGACGATCCGACCGAGAGCGAGCTGCGGCTGGCCGAGGAAAAATTCAAGCGCCCCATCCTGGAACAATATGCTCGTGAGAGCGACCCCTATTTCGCAACGGCCCGGCTTTGGGACGACGGCATCCTCGATCCGGCCAAGACCCGCACTGCCCTGGCCCTGGCCTTCGCCACATCGCTGACCGGAGCATTCAAGGAACCTCGCGCCGGTGGAAAGTACGGCACATTTCGAATGTAGGCTAAATCAGATGACACGCTATCGTCAAGACATCGGACCGGGCATTCACTTATCCTATCTGGATCGGGGCCGTGGCCAGCCCCTACTCCTCATCCACGGTTTCACCGGCACGGCCGAGAGCAACTTGGGGGGCGTCATCGCTGAACTGCAAACCGACTATCGTCTGATCGCGCCGGACCTCCGCGGTTATGGGGCCAGCCGGCCGCCGAATCGCGATTTTCCGCCTGATTTCTACCAGCGCGATGCCGATGATTTGGCCGCCTTGCTGGATGCGCTCGACTGTGGACCGGTTTTCGTCCTGGGTTACAGTGATGGGGCGGAGGCAGCCCTCCTGCTCGCCGCTACGCGCCCCGACCTGGTTCACGGCGTCGTGGCCTGGGGAGTCTCCGGGGTCATCTCACCGGAGGAACTGGCCAAGGTGCAAACCTGGCTACCCGTTTCGGCCTGGGGCGAAGACGATGAAGAGTGGAGACAAGAGATCATCCGTAATCAGGGCGAGGAGCAGTTGGAACCCCTGATCACCGGCTGGGTGTCCGCCGCCCAAGAGATCTACCGGCGGGGCGGCAACATCTCCTACGAGGAGTCAGCCCGCATCACCTGTCCGACGTTGTTGCTCAATGGCGATCAGGAGGTGGGCAATACGGTCCGGGACGTCACCGCCCTGGCCGAACGAATCCCGGATTGCCGCCTGGTGTTTATCGCCGATAGCGGCCATCCGATCCAGCGCGACCAACCGGCGAGCCTCTACCGTCATATCCGGGCTTTCATCACCGGACACGCGGCGCCGGCCTCATGGGCAAACAGCCCGACCGTTCAGTAGCGGGTCGCCTATAGTGAAAGAGATGGCCGGTCAACCACCTCTTTCACATCACATAACCGGACACCCACGATTGGCGCCGGCGGTGTTTATCTCAACGTCAGGGTATAAGCAACGATGTCGTCGATTTGCTCCTGGGTCAGATCTTCCTCATAGTTCGGATACATCACACCGGCCGGAAAACCCTCAACGATGTATTCGTCTGGATGGATAATCGAATTGCGGATGTATTCTTCGGCGGACTGGCCCGGCACCCGGGTCTCTGCCCGTGTTCCCAAGCCTGCCTGAGACGGGCCCACGATCACGACGTCCTCTTGCAGCGAGTGGCAGGTAATACAGCCCGGCGCGTTAGAATCACCAATTACCGGCTGGCTGAACAAACTTGCTCCATTGGCCGGGTCGCCGACCAGGACTGCTTCGGTTGCGGCTGTTTCAGTTTCAGAGGGTCCCCCACCCCCACAGGCCGCCAGCAAAACCAGCACCAATGAGAGCATTAATACAACTACGATTCGCTTCGACATTTCGTAACTCCTTACGACCTAATTGACATCCTTCTGATTTTAACCGGATAACAATTCCGGAGACAATCAGAGCGATGTTGGTTTATATGCTTGCGCCGGCAAGGCGGCAAGCAATTACAAACGACTATCTCTTTAATCACCTGTCATGGACGCCCATGATCCCGTGTGGCGGCTCACCAATCACTCCCGAGTGAAATCCGGAATCAAGGCAAAGGCGATAACTATCAGTGTTAACGTCATGGCTGCCCCGGCGTTCAGGTTGAAAAGACCCGGGAAGCCAGAAGTGTGCTGAACCGCCGTTATCAGATTATACGAGGCATTTGCCAGTCGACAATGTACCTGAGGACGATCAAACTATCGCCAGCTGATCTCTGGCCCCTAGGGCCAATTAATACCCACATTAATTTGTAGACTGACTGGTCGGTTTGTTGGTAAAATAGATGGCATGATGGACCGAACCGATGAAATTGACTCCGCAACTCCCCACTTGAGAGACCCGGGTACCACCCGCGGCCGCATTCTGGATGCCGCTCTCCAGACCTTCTCCCGGCAGGGCTATCATGGCACTCGCCTGGATGATATTGTCGACGCCTCGGATACTTCCAAAGGCGCGATCTATTTCCATTTCGCCAACAAAGAGCGCCTGTTTCTGGCCCTGGTCGACCAATTTTCCGACCTGTTGGAGCGGCGCGTGCTGGCGGCGATCGAGCAGCAACCGCGGGGGATGGGCCGGGTGCAGGTGGCCATCGAAACCGTGCTGGAGACCTTCGGCCGTTATCGCCGCCCGGCCAAGATATTGCTCGTTCAGGCGGTCGGGCTGGGGAATGTCTTCGAAAAGAAGCGGGCCGAAGTCAACGACAAATTCGCCCGTCTGATCGAGACCTATCTCAAAGAGGCCATCGCCCAGGGCGATATCGCGCCGGTTGATACGGAGGTGGTCGCCTATGCCTGGATGGGCTCGATCTACAGCCTGGTCATTCGCTGGGTCACCACCGGCGAACCGGAACCGGCGCGCATCATGGCGACGCTGGTCCCGGTGCTGCTGCGCAGCGTCGGGTATGAGCAGAGCCTGCCCGGCGACGAATCGTTGGGCCAGGGATGGCAAACAGAAGCGGGGTTATAAAGCCAATATCGATGACCACAATTCCCCAGCTTTCAAATCCGGCCCGGATTCGCCAGAGAGCGCGTCCTGTCACCTTACCGGCCTGGGATGAAAATCCTCCGCCCCCAGGCGAATTGCCCCGGATCATCTGCCTCTTCACGGCGGCGCGCGACCTTGACCCCCTGGTTTTTTTACGCCAGGCGCAGGGCTCCGAACGGTTCTTCTGGTCCGAGCCACGCTCGCAGACGGCCGATCCACTGGTTTTGGCCGGGGCCGGCATCGCGGCCGAGATAATCGTGCCGCCGGTTCTGGCCGCGGACGATGACAATGGTCGGGGACTGGCCGATGATCGTTTCCGGACGGTGGTTGAACAAGCCCGCCACTTATTCCGTGACGCCTATATCCACGAGATCGGCGATGGGTCGCGCCGCTCCGGGGACGACGCCGGCCTTATAAACCCGTTGCTGCGCCCGCGTCTGTTTGGCGGCTTTGCCTTCCAGGATCATTTCACACCGGACAATACCTGGTCGGTCTTTAACCCGGCTCATTTCGTCCTGCCCCACTACCTGCTAATCGAGCGCCAGGGAAATCGGTATCTGGCGATCAACGCCCTGCTCTCGCCCCACGAGGACCTGCCGGCGGCGATCCAGGCCCTGGAAGAAGCCTTATTGGCGCGGCTGGCTTTACCGGCGAAG
>JAWOHK010000273.1:0-8910 GCA_046485205.1 Chloroflexota bacterium
GCGGTTGCGGCTGCCGGACGACGAGCGAAGGGCCGGGCGCCGGCGGCTGGGCCGTGCTCGCAGCCCTCGGTCTCGCTGGGCTCCGGCGCCGGCGCCGACTGAACGCTTGCCGGGATATCAGTTTGGCTCGCCGGTATACGGCGCTTGTGTGGCGGGGGATCGATAGGTAATCTAGAGCCGGGACGAAATCATATTGACCAATGGTTGTTTTCCGAGTCGAACCATCCCCAGGAATATCAATGCGCCCAGACACGCGAAAGGAGACGTTAGTCCCGCTCTCCTGTATTTGGGCGACATCAACTTCGGCTGCCACTGGCATCGCATCGGCCGATATAGCCATCAGCGGTGCCGCAAGATCTCCCTCTTCATAATCCTGGACACTTTCACGCATGGCCGCCATTGCGACGGACTTGGCCAGGCGCGGCTGAGGGCGCGGCACATCGATAAACCACGGCTTTAACTCAGGCACGCGCTGGTTCAGCGCCGGCCTGGCTGTAGATACCGTTAATTCAACTCCAAGCCACTCCTGTCCGGTATTCTGGAATATCTCGGCCAGGCTGGTGAAAGATAAATTTGCTCCAGAGGCGGTCCTTGAAGCATCCTCCAGGCGAATATCGTAAAGGGGGCGCCAACCGGCCCGGCTTACGTTGTAGCTTAGTTCCGGTTCAAATCCTCCGGGGACAAGAATTTCCACTTCAAGCCGCGCTTCGTATCGCTGGCGCGGTCGAGCTGTCTGATGAGAGTCTAATTCCTTTTGCAGTTTGACGAGTTGATCACGAACAGCTCGCTCAGATATTTCAAGATCATGAATATTTTGCCGAATTCGCGCGTCTTCCTCCTCGAAAAACCGCATCAGAATCGCTTGATTCTCTGTAGTGGTTCGACCACGAGCTAAACCCCAGGCAAACTCTTTCGTAGCCCCACGCAAGCCATTGACATGCTCGATTGACGAGCGCCACACTGACTGCCGGTCAGTTAAGGAGCGAGCCTGATCTTGTAAGGCTTCGATTTGATTCTCAAGCTCACGAACTGTTATGTCCGGAGTATCAACATAATAGCGTTGAATAATTTCAACCCCTCGAATTCGAACTTGGGCAGTTCCCATTCCGGTTGCCCGAACTGATTCCGGATCAAGAACCAACGGTAGTTCGCCAACTATGATGGTATGAATCCCTTCCGGCAGTTCACACTGGCCGTGGCAAGTAACGCGTGCCCTATCCGGGTAAATAGTCACCTCACTGACGGTAACTTCAACGGGAAATTCCATTCGTGATACTCCGATAATTAAACAGCGAGTCTCAGGGTTTCAACATTAAGATTAGTGTCGTTAAGGTCTGGTGTATCAATCTGCCAGAGTCTCAGTCATGACGGCCTTGTGGGGATCGTAGCGCAGGCTGTGCTCGCGTGCAAAACGACGCAAGGCCGTTAGCGCTCGCTCCGCATACCGTTGGCCACGTTCGGACTTGGTGTAATTGGTCGGCAAAGGGGGCAGTATACCAAAATTGGCTTTCATAGGTTGGAAATCGCGCGCGGCCGCGTGAGTGACGTAGTGACATAAAGCCCCCAACATCGTTGCCGGTGGCAATATGAACGGGTGCTGGTCATGCAACAAACGTGCAGCATTGATGCCGGCCAATAACCCTGAGCCAGCGTTACCAACATACCCCTCAATCCCAACAATTTGCCCGGCAAAGAATAAATCAGCCCGATTGCGGTACTGCATGGTTGGGTGAAGCATGGCTGGAGCATTAATATAGGTGTTACGGTGTAGCATGCCATAGCGGGCAAATTCAGCTTGCTCAAGTCCGGGAATCAATCGTAGCACGCGCTTCTGATCGCCCCATTTAAGATTGGTCTGGAATCCGACGATGTTATAGAGCGACCCGACGAGATTGTCCTGCCGCAATTGAACAACGGCATAAGGTCGTCGCCCGGATCGTGGATCTGTCAAACCCACAGGGCGCATCGGCCCAAATGCCAGAGATTCCCGGCCACGCCCAGCCAACACCTCTATCGGCATGCAGCCTTCAAAAAAGTGGGGGTCTTCACGTTCGAACTGTTTGAGGGTGATGGTCTCGGCCGACAGAAGGGCTTCGACAAAAAGTTCATACTCCTCGCGAGTCATAGGACAGTTGATGTAATCGCCCTCTACCTGTTCCCCCCGTTCATAACGAGAGCCACGAAAAGCAACCGACATATCGATCGTTTCGTAATGTACAATTGGCGAGACAGCATCGTAGAAGTAAAGATAATGCTGCCCGGAGAGCCGGCTAATACTTTGCGTCAGTGACGGCGAGGTCAGCGGCCCGCTGGCAATTATCGCCGGATTCGCGGGAATTTCGCGGACTTCTTCGTGCAAAAGGGCAATATTGGGATGGGCTGCGATGCTATTGGTCACCAGTTGGGCGAACGCTTCCCGATCCACCGCCAGCGATGAACCGGCTGGAACGGCTGTCTCTGTTGCGCATTCGAGCAAAAGTGAACCCAAACCACGCAGTTCCGCCTTCAGCAAGCCGGGGGCTTTGTGGGCGAGGTCAGAGCCGAGAGAATTGCTGCAAACCAATTCGGCCAGCCATTTTGTTTCATGGGCCGGGGTCGTCTGGCCGGGGCGCATTTCAAACAATTTAACTCGAATTCCCAATTCGGCCGCCTGCCAGGCGGCCTCAGTTCCAGCCAATCCACCACCGATAACGATTAATTCTTTATCCATCAGGTAAATTTTAACACAGTGCTGGTCGATGGATGAATCTTCTTCGAAAACACGACCAAACAGTTCATCTCCGTGACTGGTTTTTATTCTTGCTATAATCTCTTCGTGTGTTATTGGGCACACCAAGAAAGGATAATTATGCCGTCAACTACTATAGTTCCCGATGAAAGAGGTAAATTCGGCCCCTATGGCGGGCAGTTCGTACCGGAAACCCTGATGCCCGCTTTGGAAGAACTGATCACCGCTTACAACGAGGCGCGAAACGACCCGTCCTTCATTCAAGAATTTGAATACCTCCTGCAGAGCTATGTCGGCCGGCCTTCTCCCCTCACGCATGCCCAACATCTATCCACTAAACTTGGCGGTGCCCAGATATACCTAAAACGCGAAGACCTCAACCATACCGGCGCGCATAAGATCAATAATGCCCTTGGACAAGCATTACTGGTCAAGCGAATGGGCAAACGCCGGGTAGTGGCCGAGACGGGAGCCGGGCAACACGGCGTGGCCACGGCGACCGCTTGTGCCTTGCTGGGATTGGAAGGGATTATTTACATGGGTGAGGTAGACATCGCACGCCAGCAGCCCAACGTCTATCGCATGAAATTGCTCGGTTCAACCGTTCGGCCTGTATCATCCGGTAGCCGGACCCTGAAGGATGCAATTAACGAGGCCATTCGTGATTGGGTCACCCATGTCGATTCAACCCACTACCTTTTGGGTTCAGTGCTAGGTCCCCACCCTTACCCTATGATGGTTCGTGATTTCCAGAGCATTATCGGTCGAGAAGCACGCGATCAAATATTGGGGACGTGCGGCCGGCTGCCCGACGTCATCGTCGCTTGTGTAGGGGGCGGAAGCAATGCCATGGGTATTTTCCATGCTTTTCGCGATGACGATGAAGTTGACCTGATAGGAGTAGAAGCCGGCGGAGAAGGGATTAGCGGCGGCCGCCATGCCGCCCGTTTCGCCGATTTGGAAGTAGCCCGTCCAGGTGTTTTGCATGGTACAAAGAGCTATGTCATGCAGACGGCCGACGGCCAGATCAAAGAGACCCACAGTATCAGTGCCGGGTTGGATTACCCCAGTGTAGGGCCGGAACATGCTTGGCTACGAGATCAGGAACGCGCCTATTACACTTACGCCACTGATGACGAAGCACTGGCTGCTTTTCATGAATTATCGCAAACGGAAGGAATCATCCCCGCCCTGGAATCGGCCCACGCCGTGGCCGAGGCCATCAAGCGAGCGTCCACGATGCGCCCGGATCAAATATTGCTGATAAATTTAAGCGGCCGGGGAGACAAAGACCTGGATGCTATCATGCGCTTGTCGGAAATCGAATAACCCCTCTCCGTTAAGTTGCTTTTTTCATCAATCGCACTAACCGGTGTCGCAATTCCTCTTTTATAAACTGGCCCCTTATGGTTGGAGGCCACTTATCGACCAATTCCAGTGCCTGTTGTGTCCAGAATAGAGCAGAGGCAACATCTATCTGGTGCCACTCAAAGTGCTTGGCCAGTTCGATGTGGGCGGAAACATCGTCCATACTGCTGAAGGCTATTTGCTGCCAGACGATAGTCGCTTCCTCCCTTCTCCCCGCTTGCTTGTACAGCAAACCCAGCCGGTGAAGGGCCTGATGGTAGTATTCTAATGGCAATTCACCCTGAAGCGCCCGGCGAAGCGTTGATTCAGCCTGGTCGACAAGTCCAAGGTCTGCCTGCCAGCGCCCCAAGCTGAGTAAGTCGAGCGCTTCACCTTCTTCAGGCCGATCAAAATGTCGCCAGATCCGCGATGCCAAAGTGACCATGGAAAGCATGTCCATGCGGTTGTGATAGAAAATGCGACCCACTTCACGAGCGTCCCCCGAACGAAGGTAATTGAAATAAATCGTTGGAATAAGCCATCCGGGAACATCCTCTTGAGCCCGATGCAACCCCAATAAATTTAGTTCTAACGATCCAAGAGCGCATGAACCTAGTCGGGACTTCCAAAGGCGTCGTGAAGGTGGGAGCAGATCAATATGAGGCATCTCCATCAATTGACCGGATAATCGATTCATCAAATAACGATTGTTTAGAAGCGGAAGGTCAAATGTGCGGCCGTTGAATGTAATGAGGCCGGCTTTATCAGCTAATAATTCATCTAAGAATTGGAGCATCGCCGGCTCGTCCTCGTGGTCGCGTAGAAAAAATTGCCGAACCACAAAGGCTCCTGTTTCGACTGAATCTTCCTCCGGCCGATGTTGCGCCTCAAAAAATCCGACGCCGACCATGAAGGCCAGCGTACCTGCCCCGGCCAGACCGGTCGTCTCGGTATCAAGAAAAACGAAATCCTGAAAATTCGATTTCTCCAACCGGTTATCGTGTATGTAGCGGGCAGCCGTAGCCGGACTGAAATTTAATAGTTCGGCCAGCCTATCAGAACCGTGAACATAGTAGGTTGGATAGGCGTGGTCAACGATAAAGGCTTTCCCGGCTTGATTTTCCGATAGATATCCGCCTGGGAAAAGAGTTTCCAGAGATAAATCAAGCTGGTGGCCAGAGAGGCGAGTATCATTACTATCTGCTCGCCACCGTCCGGTTTCCGGTTGTTGCAAATTACGCGCTCCTTTAGTAACGCCCAAGCGTCGCAATCGGGATAGCAAGTCATCGTTCATTTGTTCGATTTTACGGTCGACACCCCTCAGCGGCAAATGAACTATGACTTTTCCAAGTTAATTTATCGGAAGTCAGGGTACTGCCCTACCCAATGAATCCAATGATCACTACAATAGTGGACAGTGGAAAGCATGAGCATTGAGAATCCTTTTTTCCATCGGGGCGCAATTCGTCGTGCCGAGGATTTCATCGGCCGTGAGGCAGAAATCAACCAAATACTGGGACTCCTGAAAAATGGACAAAGCGTGTCTCTAATTGGGCCACGCCGAATCGGCAAAAGTTCTTTACTGCTCCAACTTTCAACCCCTACAATTCGGGCTCTCTATCGACTTGATCCAGCCCACGCCTTATTTGTGCTGCTTGATTGTCAGGAATTAGCCGGATCACCACCGGAAGAGGTCTATGAATTGTTTCTTGACGGCCTTCTGGATGCCGCCCAGCAAGCCGGTTTGATGCTAGAACGCGATACCCACCCAGGCTCTTATCGAACACTGGACCGGGTGCTGAATCAGATTTACCAGAAAAAACTAAGTGTGGTAGTGATGCTCGATGAATTCGAGTTATTAGCGGCCAATCAACACCTGACGCCCTACTTCTTTGCCAGACTCCGGGGACTGACGACAAAGTATGGTTTGGCATTTCTGACAGCAAGTCAGAAACCATTATTCGCCATTACGGCTGAAGAAGAAATTCTCAGCTCGCCCTTTTTTAATATCTTTGTCACTTTGCCGCTCGGTCTTTTCAACGAAGCCGAATCATTGACACTGATTCATGAGAGATTAGCCCAAACAGACATTGTTTTTTCAGGTGGGCTGATCCGCCATTTATTATTCCTTGTAGGGACTCACCCGTTCTTTTTGCAGATTGGCAGTTATCATGCGTTCAACGCCCTCATAGTTGATGGTCTTCAGGAATCTGTAACACCGAATGTAAACCATTCACCATCTCAAATAGACGGACCCATTGAAGTCGAAACCGAGTCTCATCTGAGCTATCTTTGGCAAAATCTAAGTAGTGAAGAAAAGCATGTACTGGCTATTGCCGATGGGCCGATTGAGACCCTGAGACTGTTGGAACAGCAGTGTTTGCTGGTTAAAAATGGCGAGCAGTATGGCTATAGTAGCGAATTATTGAGACGCTTTGTTCGCCGGCAAAATGTGCCTGGACTCGTGCAAGCCGGGCCATTCGTCATTGACGATCAACGTTACCAAGTTTGGGGGAACGGTCGGGAATTGAATCTTACCGCTTCGCAATTCAATATACTTGTCCGGCTATGCCAAAATCCGGAACAGGTTGTGCGCGCAGAAGATTTGGAACAAGCAGTTTGGGGCGATGTGTTGGTTGACGACCCTGATCGTCTGAAAACCCTGATCAAACGCCTCCGGCGCGCGGTCGATCCTTTTGATAATTGGATTGTAAGTGAACGTGGAGTGGGATATGCTCTCAGGTCTCCTGATAATTCCCCTACCGGTAAAACATCAATCCTATGATCGGTCGAATTCCCCGATTGGCAGGTTACTGCTTAGTTCTCGTATTCGCCTATCTGCTTTTCGCGCCTGTAGCCAACGCCCAAGACACACCGCGTTCGCCGAGCTATTGGCAATACGCAGCTTCTAGCAAGTTATCGTCCATTGAGGTGGTAGACATCAATGGCGATGGAATTGGCGAGATATTGGTCATCGACGTCGACGATCGAGTATCCCTTCTCTCAGCCGAAGGCCTCGTCAAATGGACTTATCTCAGTCCCCATCCCATCTCCGCCCTAGGTTCGGTTGAAGCAACTGGCGGCCCCAGCAACGGACGGGAAATTGTTTTGGCCGGCGCGGAAAACCTAACCTTGCTCAGTGCGGCCGGGAATAAAATCTGGCAGGTTCCGATTAATGCCGCGACCCGACCAGTAAAAGTATTGCCCTATGATTTTAGAAATGACGGCACGGAACAAATTTTGCTGTTACTTGAATCCGGTCAAATCTTTATATTCAGTGGATCAGGCGGGCTTGTGTGGCAATACGCGGGACAGGAAGATCTATCGGCGAATACAAATCCGTTAATCCTGGTAGGCGATTTTGATGGCGATGAGGCTGAGGAAATTGTTCTGGGAATATTCACACCACGACGATTCAGCGAGTTGTTGTTCATTGATAATGAGTCCGTGGAGTGGCGGCAATCCATCTCCCGGCGTATCACAGCATTGGCTGAGGCTCCGTTCGCGAATGGCCAAAGCCATGTAGCAGTCGGAACTAATTTTGGCCAAGTCGATCTTTATTCACCTGAGGGAGAGCTCGTATGGTATCGAACCGTTAACAAACCAATTTCGACCATATCTTTTGCCGATTCTCCAACCTCGCCAACGCTTTTCGTAGGAACCGAGGCTGGCAGTGTAATCGCCTATTCGGAAGAAGGCCGTCGCTTGTGGGCATCCAACCTGGCCAATTACGCCGATCGTTCTGTTCTAGCGATACACCCGGCCGATAATACCGCAGCTGTCGGACAATTCTCGGCCTCATATCCTTCACAAGGGGATTCGCTTCTCGCAGTTATTTTGGAATCAGCCACCCCATCAGGCGATTTGGCCGATGTTCTTCTTCTGGGAAATCGCGGTCAGTTACTGGCGAAGATTAACGAAACTGATTTGCCAGACATTACCAAACTGATCGATATCAACAAAGACAGCTATTATGAATTACTGCTAGGTCGATTCGCGACCTTGCAGTTACTGGGCTTAGGGGTGGGAAACAGCGACTATATCCAGGAATGGGATTACTTTCTCGATGCAGTCCCAACCTCAGTCATGTTAATCGACCTGGACCTCGACGGCGAACAAGAGGTTATTGTTGGAACCGGCAACGGCCGAATCCATGCCATCGGTGGAGATCGAAATTTACGTTGGCTAAATATCCCCGGGGAAGAAATTTCGTTTTTAAGAAGAATCCCGCAAGGCATTCATGATACAGACACAATTGCATTGGTGAGGCAGACACGAGATGATTTTGAGGAAGGTGTTCAACCCGGTCCTCCAATAAGCCATTTAGAGCTTCGAGGATTAAACGGTGAATTATTATGGGACGTGATTCTCGAAGCCCAGATTTCAGCTATGGCCATCGATGATCAAACTGACGCCGAGGCAATTGTTATTCTCGGGACCACTGATGCTAATTTGTTCGGCTTCGATATGGATGGAAATCAAGTATGGGAAATCGCAGTTGAAGGTTTGAGTGAGGAGGGGATCCGCCATATCCATCCTCAAAATCGTCGTGGCACTCAACAGGCTGATATTCTCGTTGGCGGCGAGAGGGTTATTTACTCTATTACCACCTTACCGCATTCACACGCCGTTTCCAATTTTGCCAACCTAAATGAATCGATAACCGCTATTCATGAAGTGCGGCAACCTGGAAACGGATTGTCAGTCAACTTCATTGTATTTTTGGCCGACGGCACGATTCATGGGCTTAATCATCGAGGCGTCGAAATGGCCCATTTATCATGGCCTTATGAATTAACCGGAAAGCCGAGCGCCACAGCGATGTGGGACGAGCG
>JAWOHK010000046.1:0-3934 GCA_046485205.1 Chloroflexota bacterium
CCATGATGCTTAAAACAATCGTCACACCTTCGACGAACATGCGGCCCCAGTGTTTGTCCGGCTCCTGATAGAGAGTGACGGCCACGCTGCCGCCCAGATCGCTCAGCCGCTCGCGGATATCCCCGGCCACCGTTACGGCATATTCACGGCTATACGGCTCGACCTGAATCAGCAATTGACCGTAACGTCCCTCCGGAACGCCAAATTCGGCCAGTCCGGGCCCATCGGTGAAAAAATAAGCCTGTCCACCGAACAGAGGTGGGGGCACGAACGGATGGCGGACCAGACCACCGAGCGTCATTTCACGTTCTTCTCCGCCCACATCAACTATAATCCGGTCATTGAGATCGAGGCCATAATAGGCGCTGGTCAGGCGTTCAATACCTAGGTTATCATCCCCCGGCCATTGTCCCGCCTTCAGCTCCATGATGTCGAATGTCTGGTCGGTGTAGTCGGGTCGCATTACGAGCGAACCCAGCTCCCAGGCACCATCCGAGGCGGTTTTATAACGAATGGAGATTTGATTAACCGCATCAACAGCCACGACGCCCGGAACCTCGGCCAATTCGGCCGCGGTTTCCTCATCGATATAGCTGCGGAGGATAATATTAATGTGGGACGGAGCGACAGCCCGATGGGCGGTATCCATCCCACTTAGCAATTGGTCGATCAAGCCAAAGATAGTGCCCACGGCAAACACACCTACGGCAATGCTGAGAACCGCCAACAGCGTTCGCAGCTTGTTTTGCCACAGATCGTACCAGACCTTGTGCCAGATTACGCTCATCGCCACTCGTTGGCAATCTGCCCGTTAATGATTTCGATTCGACGCGGTGCTTGTCTGGAGATTTCAGCATTGTGGGTAACCATGATGAGGGTTTTGCCTTGTAGAGACAAATCGAAGAACAAGGACAATATATCGTTGGATGTGCGTGAGTCCAGGTTGCCGGTTGGTTCATCAGCCACCAGAAGAGGCGGGTTGTTGGCTAGCGCCCGGGCGATAGCCGCGCGTTGTTGCTGGCCACCTGAAACCTGGCTGGGTAGCTTATGAGCTTGATCGGCCAACCCAACCATTTCCAGCAATTCCATGGCTCTATCGCGACGTTCCCGACGTGGGATTACAGCGGCAAAATCCATAGGCAGAATGAGATTTTGTTGCAAGTTGAGAGCCGGTAGCAGCTGGAAAAATTGAAAGACAATTCCCAGATTCGTTGCCCGCCAGCCGGCCAGCGCATCTTCGCTCAGGCAGTGAAGGGCCTGGTTACCGACGATAACCTCCCCCTTGGTCGGGTGGTCGATTCCAGTGATCATATTGAGCAGGGTTGATTTACCGTTGCCCGATGGCCCGACAATTGCCAGCAATTCACCGGCAAAGACGCATAGGTCGATGTCTTTCAAGACCGGTATGATCTGTTCGCCGGTCTCATATGCCTTATAAACACTCCGCAATTCGACGGCGATCTGCCGGTTTCCAGTGTTAGGCAACATCACTCAATCTAAGAGGGGATGAGAAAAAATCCCCATGATAGCCGAACAGAACAGGGTGGGGAATCTCGGCCCGCGCCAGTTCTTCCAAGGAATGAGCATCGAGCACCAGCAGGAAGGAAATACCTTTGTGGGAGTCCAGTACGACCGACAGGAGGACACCATCGTCCTCTTCCCGGCGGCCCGGGGCGCCGACGAAGACAGGCTCGCCCGGAAAGCAACCATCGACAAACCAGGCGTGGCTATCACCCGTGGCGATGTCGATCTTGGCGATCTGGTTATAAAAACCCTGGCGGTGTTGCGGGTGGATGCTAATGCCATAGATGTAACGATAAGTCGCATCCATGTTGTATCGTTCGTAATCGAAGCGGGGTAATTCCAGACAAGCCTCGGAAATGGTCTCATACGTCGCGCGCTTGCCGTTCAGGGGCAATCGATAGCGCCGCAGATTACCGAAAGGAACCTCGCTCTGGGGTTCCTCAAGACGGTGCAGGTAAAAGGCATCCAGAACTTCGGCGTCGGGATAAGCGCAGATATCGACAATTAGTTCGTCGCCTTGTTCGAAGGCGTTGACATGGTGAAAGGCGAAGAAGGGGTCGCTCTCGAAGCGGCCCACCAGTTCGCCAGTGTGGCGATTGATCACAAAAAAAGGCGCGCCCATCTTCGGTTTCCAGCGAAAATTCTCAATGAACGGCCGCAGCCACAGTAGCAAATCGATCGGATTTACGACCATGGGAAAAGCGCACAGGATGGCATAGTTCTGGCTCATGCCGAAACTGTGCATATATGATGGTTGTTTAACGGGTAACTGACCAATCAATTGTGGTTTTCCACCATGATGCAAGCCATAAAGCCGGTAATGACTGATGCGGTGGAAGCGGGTGACGACGTTATACATCAGGTCCCGCTCGTAATCGAAGTGGGGGTGAACGGTTGTCATCTGGCCTTGCAGGTTATCTTCGTAGCTGAAAACGCCAACTGACTCTAGAGTATCCGGGTCGAATTCAACCTGGATAGGTGTTTCGGCCAAAGCCATAAACCGATCAGCAACCTGGGTCAGGTTTACCTTGGCGCTATCGGTAATCCGGGGTGAAAATACCGACATGACGCGGCTGAAAAATGAGCGGCAGGGGTCAGTCGCGAATTCCGAATAGGCGATACGGCCTGATTCACGGGCCTCGCGATAGGAATTGCTTGCCAGGTACTTGTTGGAATAGGCTACTTGGCCACCGGCAATGCTGAACCGGTGAAGCATGGCCAGTCCGTCAAACCAGTGTTGATAGCGCTGTTGGCCAACACGAAGTGTCCCCGGCCCATTCCGCAAGAGCGTACCATGTAACCAATGGGGAAACCGTCCGGTAATCGGCAAGGACGCAATTTTTGTTTCGCGACTCGGCTGGTCGAACCCCAATTCAAAGATAGTATTCGTTTTGTAGCGGTCTTGTTGTGCCATCAAGCGAGAATCCCTGCCGGAACCGGCTCCGGGTCGATCAATTCGGCGGCGATCTTTCCGGAAGATAACACGGCGGGCACACCGGCCCCGGGATGAGTGCCGGCACCAACAAAGTACAGGTTTTGGAATTCCTCGGACCGGTTGTGTGGTCGCAACCAGGCCGATTGTAAAAGGTGTGGCTTAACCGAAAACGCCGCGCCGCGATAGCTGTTAAGTGTATTCTGGAAATGTATCGGATCTATATAATGCTCAGCAACGATATTTTCCTGCAAATCGGGCAGGTAATTATCTTCGAGGTACTGCATGATCTTGTCGCGGTAGGGTCGGGCGGCGACCTCCCAGTCGACGTCGGCCTCCAGATTGGGGACTAGCGAGAGCACGTAGAAGGACTCGCAGCCGTCCGGAGCAATGGAAGGATCAGTGATGGTCGGCATGTGCAAGTAGAGCGAAAAATCATCCGCAAGTCTCTTGCCGGAGAAACAATCTTTAAGCAAACCTTTATAACGGTCGTTGATGATGATGTTATGGTGTGATAGCCGGCTGTTCAGGTAACGGCGCTTGGTACCAAAGTAAATGACGAATAACGAATTGCTGTAGCTCATGTGCTCTAATCGGCGGTTGGTATATTTGTGGCGATATTCACCTGGGATAAGATGGCGGTAAGTAAAAGCGACATCACCGTTAGAGATGACAACATCGGCGTCAACAATAGAGCCGTCGTCTAGGCGAATACCGGTCACTTGGCGGTTTTCCGCATCCACCAAAATCTCGCGCACTTCGGTGTCGAGATGGACCACACCACCCAATTCGTCAAAAAGCCTGCCGAAGGCGCTCACAATCGCCCCGGTGCCGCCGGTGGCATAGTGGACACCCCACTCCTTCTCGAACTTTACGATGAGCGAATAAATCGATGGCGTATCAAATGGATTGCCACCGATCAGCAATGGATGAAAAGAAAAAACACGACGCAAGAAGTCATTTCTCACGTTACGTGAA
>JAWOHK010000026.1:0-11548 GCA_046485205.1 Chloroflexota bacterium
CCGGTTGATTCAACTCGCGGCAAACGACGGGCGTTGCAAGTAGGCGACATTGTTCAGGTCCGCTCGCTGAAAGTCAAAGGCGAGGTGATTTCAATCGGAAAGAATGAGGTGGTCTTGGCCGTGGGGCGGTTGCAAATGCGGGCCGGTTATGATGATTTAGAGTTGAAGGAGCGACCCGCTCCGGAACTCGAATCCGAGACCATTGCCCCGTTTCATGCTTCGCCAGGCCTGGAATTGGATATACGGGGTGTGCGAGTCGAGGATGGCATCGAACGTCTGAACCGGTATCTCGATTCAGCCTTTCTGGCTCGCTTACCATTCGTGCGCATTATTCACGGCAAGGGCACGGGCCGGCTTCGCCAGGCCGTTCGCGAGACCTTAGGCGCTAACAAACAGGTTCGCTCGTGGGAAGAAGGCAAAGACGGCGAAGGCGGGCCTGGGGTGACGGTCGCTCACCTGGAGGAGCACTAGTCGGGCATCAACCCGCTATCCAGTCGACAAAGCTCAGTGAGCGCGTCCTAGTCATACCAGAACTGGCTGTAGGCGCTCTAAGGTGGTGTTAGGGGGCTCCGGCAGCCTCGCTCAGCGTACCTGTCAGGCCAGTTAGCGGGCCATTTCTAGGATATACCAGCCTCTTCCAGCCTGCGAATCCGCTCCCATTCGGGCAAGTCGGTCTTGCCGGCATCCTTGAGAACCATAACCTGGCGCATTTCCATAATCTGGTCGCGCAGAACAGCCGCCCGCTCAAATTCCAGCGATTGCGCCGCCTGCTTCATTTGCTTCTCCAACTCTGAAATAATCTTGGCCAGTTCGGCCTTCGGCAGGTCGGCGGCCGTCACATAGCTCGCACCAGGTTCGGCCACGGCCATCTCCATCTCGCGTTGCGATTTCAAATCATCTGTCAGAACATGAACCGCCTTGATGATGCTGCGTGGTTCAATGCCATGTTCTTGGTTATAAGCGATTTGAACGGCACGCCGTTCGTTTGTTACTGCAAGAGCCCTGGCCATGGAGTTGGTGATCTTATCGGCGTACATAATGACCCGGCCATCCACGTGGCGGGCAGCGCGGCCGATTGTCTGGATGAGCGCGGTCTCAGATCGCAGGAAACCTTCTTTATCGGCATCTAATATAGCTACTAACGATACTTCCGGCAGATCCAGGCCTTCACGCAATAAATTGATTCCCACGACAACATCGAAAACACCCAGCCGGAGGTCGCGCAAGATCTCAGTACGTTCTAGCGTAGCGACTTCGGAATGCAGATAATGAACTTTGATACCCATTTCCAGCAGATAGTCGCTCAGGTCTTCAGCCATGCGCTTGGTCAGCGTAGTCACCAACACACGCTGGCCGTTGCCGATGCGCCGGTTAATCTCGCCGATCAGATCATCGACCTGGCCGCGGACCGGCCGTACCTCAACTTGCGGGTCAACAACGCCCGTAGGCCGGATGACCTGGTGCACGATCGCGCTGGAGTGCTCCAACTCAAATGGACCGGGTGTGGCGGTTGTGAAAATAGCCTGATTCAACAAGCTCTCAAACTCGATGAAATTGAGCGGCCGGTTGTCCAGGGCACTGGGCAGGCGAAAGCCAAAGTCCACCAGTATTTCTTTCCGGCTGCGATCCCCGGCCCACATGCCGCGAACCTGGGGGAGGGTCATATGACTCTCATCGATGACCATCAGGTAATCGGCCGGGAAATAGTCGAGCAACGTCCACGGGCGAGAGCCGGCTGGGCGTTGGTCCAGGTGACGGCTATAGTTCTCTATACCCGGTGTAAAGCCGACTTCCCGAAGCATCTCCAGGTCATACATGGTTCGCTGTTCAATTCGCTGGGCTTCCAGCAAGCGGTTCTCTTTTTTGAAGAAGGCGATTTGCTCGGTCAATTCAGTTTCAATGTCATTAATAGCCCGAGACAGTTTTTCTTCGTCGGTAATAAATTCCCGCGCCGGATAAACCGCCACGCGGGTATGCTCCAGCAAGATTTCACCCGTTAGCGGCTCAAATTCAGCAATGCGTTCAACCGTATCGCCCCAAAACTCGATCAGATAGCCTGTCTCGGCGTAGGCCGGGAATATTTGCAGCGTATCGCCCCGCACGCGGAAAGTGCCGCGTTTTGGATCCATATCGTTGCGGTCATACTGGATGTCAACAAGGTGGCGCAGGATGGTATTGCGCCGGTATTGGCCGCCACGTTCGATCTCTAGGATGACATTGCCCCACGCCTCCGGGTTACCGATACCGTAGATGCAGGATACCGAGGCGACGATGATCACATCATTGCGGCTCTTGAGAGTCGCCATGGCCTGAAGTCGCAGCCGGTCGATCTCATCGTTGATCTGGGTCTCTTTCTCGATGTAGAGATCATGCCGGGGAACATAAGCCTCCGGCTGGTAATAATCATAGTAGCTGACGAAATAGGAGACAGCGTTTCGCGGGAAAAATTCACGGAATTCGCTGTAAAGTTGGGCGGCCAGTGTTTTATTATGGGCCAGGATGATGGTCGGACGCTGCGTTTGCTGGATGATGTTGGCGATGGTAAACGTTTTGCCTGTGCCGGTAGCGCCGAGTAACGTCTGGTATTTATCACCCTGTTCGATTCCTTCAACCAATTTGACTATCGCTTCCGGTTGATCACCGGTGGGCGCAAAATCGGACACCAGTTGAAATTCGGACATATCTCTCCTCGCTTGAGACAGGTATCAATCAGGTGGGTGTTAGAACGCAAGTTCTTATTTTATCATATCTACAACAGGATTCAACCACGTTCACGAACCAGGAACCACCCGAATTTCGAATAAGGTCGGCCATAATTTGCCGGTGACAAATAAACGCCCGCTCACCGAATCATAGGCGATGCCATTTAACACATCGACAGGCTGAGTAATATTGCTGGTATCCAACAGTCCAGTCAGATCAATGTAGGCGTTTACCCATCCGGTCTCCGGGTCGATCCGGGCTACTTGATCAGTTAGCCATATGTTGGCCCAAATCTCGCCATCAACGTACTCCAGTTCGTTCAATCTATTCACCGGTCCGTTGTTGTCATAGACGTTAATCCGACTGGTTTCCTGCAGGGTATCCGGATTCCAGAACCGGATGGTTGGCGTGCCGTCACTGACGATCAGTTGCCGGCCATCATGAGTGATCCCCCAACCCTCATGAGGATAAGCGAATGTCTGGATGCGCTCGAAAGAATTTTTGTCATAGATGAACCCGGTGCCCTCTTGCCAGGTGAGCTGGTATATCTGATCGCCGAAAATGGTGATCCCTTCACCGAAATACTGATCTTCCAGCGGTTGCGAACGGATTACCAGACCGGATTCCAGGGCGACCTGCCGCAATTCTGATTGACCCCAGCGACCGGTTCCCTCATACAAGATGCCGTTCTCAAGTACCAACCCCTGTGTCCAGGCGTTTGGATCATGAGGGTAAGTGTTGACGATCTCAAAACCATCGACACGAGGGGCCAACGCCGTCGGTGTATAGATCGGGGTAGGGGTATGGGTAGGAGGTGGAATGGGTGTAGCCGATGGCTCTACCACGATTTCTACCGACGTTTCTGGCGAGGCTAATGATGTAAGATCTGGTTGTTGCGAATTCGTTTCCTGGGCAATTTCTGTCGGGACAGACGCGGTTGGGGCGAGGGTCGCGACAGACGCCGGAGATCCGTCGCAGGCGATTAGAAGAAACAATAACAGAGGTATCAGCACAAAAAAGCGAGCCACGTTCAACTTCATAAGGAATTCATTCAGCACAAGGTTCAATCGCCGATGGGCGGTTCAGATTGTGGCTCTATCTCCCGATGCGTGCAAGCACTGTAGTCAACCATTAACCTGACTGCACGTTGAGTCAAAGGGGATAATTTGAATTATCCAACAAACGCTTCCGTCGTCAGCCCATTCTATGTGCAAGTCAGTTTTATTGAAGGTTCGTCTTAGCCCACGCAACAGCATCTGCAGGCGCCGGGCAAATGGCGGCAGACTATCGTCCGGACGCCGAAGCCGTTTGAGGCGTTCCAGGGTAATTACTTCTCCCTCCACCGGTGGCCATTGTTCATTTGTTTTTGATTGCTTGAGCTTGATTCGGTCCTCTCCTTGACTTTCAATCAAGTCGGCTGTTCCGGCATAAGTCGCATCGACCATTTCCAGGATTAAAACATCGTATCGCTTGGAAATTTGGCTGTCTAAACCTGCGCCCCAGGCGGATTCAAAGGCACGCGCGGTTTGAAGTGGATTGTTCAAATCAATGTTATTGTAGGACGGTCCTATAGACGTGCCCCCTCTATGAACCAGTAGAGGAAAAAGAGCTACCGGCCGTTTGAATCGAGGCAATCGCACGCTGTGAAACAAGGTGTTGTGGAACATATCCGCATCGTCTATCCACACAACCTGTCCTTCAGGGCGCACCAGGCCTTCGCTCAGAATGATTTGATAGAAAGCATCCAGAAGGATTGCGCCGGCAGGAACCGGCAACCCGGCGCGCGCGGCCTGATCCAGCAATAGACCACTCTCGCCAGCATTGAACTTTCGGGCCCGTCCTGAGCCGAGCCAGACGAACATGGGCGTTACCATTACCGACTTATTCTACAGTGGGCGCGGTTCTATACAAGCTGTGGGTCATATTGGCTTCCCTGTGCGGCCACAATAACGGTCATATATGTGCCTATAGAAATTCTTGAACTCCCTATATAGGCAATAATTGAAAATCAATCTACAAATCGGACTGGAAGTCTGTCGAAGTTTGTGTTAAAATTCTCAAAGTGGGTTTTCAAGAATGAGATATCGGCTTATTCATAACAGCTAGGCTTACCAATCGACCTGACCGATATCCCACACGGTCTATTCCTGGGGTCGTGGCCATAGACGGCCAATTAATAGATTTTTCTTTTATGACCTTTGGGCCGTCTGGTGAGGGGAGCCGCAATATAGGTCTCGGTCCGCGACTGATTCGCGAAAAGCAATGTGTAATCTTTGCAACATTCCTAGGGTCATCGGAAATTACCTCTCATTCCGTTGGCTGGGGCAGATTCTAGTGAAGCCCGTCCTTGAATCACCTCTTAATATGCCCCGTTCAATACCCATCTACTCTTTATCCCACACATATAGATCGCCAGTGATTATCGATCATACCTAACCGGCAAATTCGAGCAGGCCGGCCTAAATTCCCGCTGGTCTGCCTGACGATGACTTATTATCATGGTGAAAGGAGTCTACTAAGGATGTCTAAGAAAAAGGTCGTGCTGACGGAAGATCAACGCAAGCGCAACGCACAGATTCTGGCCCGCTTGGAAGAAGAAAGAATGCGTTTGGTCGAAGAAACCCGCGCTTTGCAACTGCAAGAAAGACGCCGCCCTGGCCGAAAACGTCGCAAAAAGCCGATAGAGGAAATTGCGATTTCCACAGATTAGCATCTCAGACGAGCTCCGGGATTTTTATCCCCTGATTAATTTACCGCTCGACAATTACTGCCGAGCGGATTTCTTTTGTGGGCAAGGACAACTTGCCTATCCGGTAGTTTAGTCAGACTCGCGCAAACTCTCCCGGAAAAGAGATAGAATGCGTTGCCAGGCATCTTCGGCTGCGTCGGGATGGTAAGCCTGTCGTTGTTCGTTCATGAAGGCGTGCTGGGCATCCGGGTAAACAATTGTTTCATGGCGCACGCCGGCTTCATCCATCATCGCCGCCCGGCGGCGGGCTACTTCCGGCGACACCCCTTGATCCAGTTCGCCGTAAATCGCCAAGACTGGAACATCTATTTTCGTGACCTCATCCGGGTCCATCTCGGGGCCGCCCCCATAACAGGGAACGGCCGCGCCGATATTTTCGAGTTTTGCCGCTCCGTGCCATACCAGGCCACCACCCATGCAGAAACCAACGATCCCAACCTTTTTAGGTTCTACATCCTGTAGGCCAATCAAATAGTTGACCGCGGACTGGATGACCGTCAAGGCGTCATCCCATTCCATGGCCATAGCCAGCTTGCGCGCGCCATCAGGCTCGCTAGCCGTTTCACCGTAGTAGAGATCCGGAGCCAAGGCAACAAACCCTTCTTTGGCAAACCGATCAACGTTATCGCGAATCTGGTCATTAAGCCCCCACCACTCCTGAATCACCACCACGCCGGGCCAGGGGGCTTCTCCCTCCGGCAAAGCTAGATAGCCGCGTGTGTGCCGTTCATTGATGGATAACGATATATCTGGTTGGCGTGTCGACATGTTACCTCCTCGATCTCATGCATGGCCGGACTTAGCTCTCAGTGACTCCTTGTTTGCGAAGGTTCTTCACCCAGGGCAGGATTTCTCCGAACACGCGCTGTTGGCTTTCTCGGGCCAATACCAATGTCATTCCAAATACAAGCAGGGTGTTGGTCATAAAGAAGAAAATAAATTCTTCCAGCGGTAAGTAATTGCTGAAAACAGGTATAAAGATTTCAAACGACTGGGATGGAGCGATCGTCCAGGTCCCGCTGCCGATGGCCACAGAATCGGCCAACGAAAGATACAGCGTTATCGGTACCAGAGTCCAGAAGACAAGTTTGCGATAATGCCACAGAATATCCGCGCCAACGGCCAACTGCAGTAAGATCGGCGGCAATGCCCAGGCCAGCGTGATTGATAGATACGTCGCTTCTGTCCCACCGAAAGCCAAAACGATGACCGAGCCCAGCCAAACGATAGCGACGGCTATTGAGGTCCCCCACCGCAACTTCGAATTCCCGAAATCGCCTTTTTGTCGAATATCGAGCAGAATCGCTAAGATGAAAAGCCATAGCCCGGTCAGGATGGGTTGCAGTACAAAAAATGTATACTCCTCGATCGGGACCCACCCCAATAAGACACCGGTCACCAGAGCGGGATCGTAAAACCAGACACCAGTGGCAACGAGATAATTATCCCACGGAGTGGTATAGATGAGGGCGATGATGAGATGAGCGAAGAGGGTTGGAATCGCAGGCATTCCCCTGAGTGAATCCGGGAGCCTGCGTCCGCGTCGGTAGAGCAGCCAATGGACTATCAGGAGAATCACGATTGGGACGACAAGAAATCGGAGCAGAAAACCGAAATAGGTCATAGGGTCGTTTCATCGGAGGTGTTGAATGCAGCCAAAGCCCGATAGCGAGCCAGCGCATGATCAACCATGGGTTGCGGATAATCACGGCCAAGGGTGAAACCAACCGCTTGTTGTTCGGCCGGCTTCATCAACCAAGGCGCATGAATCGAGTGTTCATCAAGTTCAGAGAGTTCCGGAACCCACTGCCGGATGTAGTGGCCATGTGGGTCAAATTTGCGGCTTTGTATAACCGGATTAAATATGCGGAAAAAGGGCGCGGCGTCTGTGCCGGTTCCCGCTGTCCATTGCCAGCCGCCGTTGTTGGCCGCCGGATCGCCGTCAACCAGGTGTTGCATGAACCATCGTTCCCCCCAACGCCAGTCGATCAATAAGTCTTTGACTAGAAATGAGGCGACGATCATTCGAGCCCGGTTATGCATCCAACCGCTAGTCTTGAGCTGGCGCATGGCGGCATCGACAATGGGATAGCCGGTTTGCCCGGCACACCATGCCTCGAACTCAGCCGGATCATTGCGCCACGAGACGGATTGCATGTTTTCTCTAAAGCTGGTGCGGCGGACATGGGGAAAATGATACAGAATGTGGATGTAAAAATCACGCCATATGAGTTCGTTCAACCAGGTAGATGGGCCTTTCCCGTTCGCCTTTTTAGCACTTCCGGCTGCCACGGCCGCCTGGCGAGCCGACAACATCCCGAAGCGCAGATATGGCGACAGCTGTGAAGTACCTTCCAAGTCTATGCGGTTTCGGTTTTTATCATAATCTTGTATCGAGCGGGCGGCAAATGAACTCAAGCGCCGTTGAGCCTCGACTTCGCCGGGCGGGAAGGGCACTCTAGGAGAAAGAAGAGGTTGCGATGGGACAGGATCGCCGGTTATTTCGCCCGGATCCGGCAAATGTTCGGGACTTGCTATCAGATCGCTTTTTTTAGGGAAGGGCATGTTCAACCAGGCGCGACTGAAAGGGGTAAATACTATATAGGGGGTTCCGTCTTGCTTCAGAATACTCCCCGGCGGTCTAACGGCCGGGCTGCCGACTAACTGCAAGGGTAAACTGGAGCCTATGATTCCATCCCGGCGACGAGCATAGTAGGAGTGGTCTTCTTCCGCGAAGATGACTGAAGCAGCGGTTTCACGGAGAATTTGAGCCAGAACCTCCTGTGGGGAACCAGTGCGCGTAATCAACCGGCTTCCACGGTTTCGTAATTCTTCGTCCAACAGTCTCAATCCGCCCACCAAAAAAGCCTGGCGATTGGGACTCTGATTGGGGATATGCCACAAGACCGGGTCAAAGATGAACAATGGGATTACCCGGCGAGCTTGAGCCAGGGCCGCCGATAACGCCTGGTTATCGATCAATCTGAGGTCGCGCCGAATCCACCAAATAGCGGTATTAACATCAAGGTTCGAATCTTGGATGGACATAGCAAGTTAGGATTGTCCGTTGTTCATTCATCACGGCCTTGGGGAATTCCTTCCAGGAACCCAAGAATGTCGTGGGAAATATCATACGATGTGTTTTGATCAATCCGTATGAAGGAATGGTCACCTGGAACCTCGCGCAAGGTGACCGAACCATTGAAACGGCGGGCCAACTGCCGCGTATCGGCCGGTTGGACAGTCGCATCCTCATCACCCTGCAGGATCAGGACGGGGGCCGAAATCTTGCCCGCACTCCGTCCGGCCGATTGACCAAGCTGGCGAACCTCATCCAGCACCTTTAAAGGAATTTGTACCTCTTCGCGAAAAAACTGTTGGGTTTCGGGATTGGACAGGTCGGCCCCCGGGGCAATGGCAGCCAGTTGCTCATGCACCGTCGGGTCGTCAAAGTCAGCTTTCTTGAATGGGGCTACCGTCGGCACGAGGAATTTTAGAAGAGGTAAAAAATGAAATTGCCAGCTACCCATGCGCCAAAAAGGGGCTAACAAAATGAGGGCGTCCGGTGGGCGTTTTACCGCTAAATGGATCGCGATAGCCGCGCCCATCGAATATCCAATGAGTATTGCTGGCGAATGTTTGTCTCTGACTTCATCCCAGGCTGCGCCGGCCGCCGCCAGCCATATCTTTTGACCACTCTCCGGCAATTTGACGATATCGGGACCGAAACCGGGCAGTAAAATCCCCCGGGCACTGTAACTGTTTTGAGCCAACCGCTCAGCCAACGGCCGCATCTCGGCCGGTGTGCCCGGAAAGCCGTGGATCAGCAGAGTGCCGGCCGGGCCGTTACCCAGGTTAAAGGGTTGATGTTCCGGCTCGCTAAAGAATTCCGGTGGGGCGGGGTGCTGGTTCATTTCTCCAGGAGATCGCGAAGCGCGCCTTCGATGGCGGGGAAGCGGAATTTGAAGCCCGTCTCTTCCAACTTTTTCACACTAACCCTCCGCCCTTTCAGGACTAAGGCCGATATTTCACCGAGAACTAGTTTGAGGGCGAATTCCGGAACCGGGATCAAAGATGGGCGGCCCATCACCTGCCCAAGGATTTTGGTGAATTCAGCGTTCGTGACCGGCTCTGGCGCGGCGATATTGTAGATCCCGACCGCTGATTCAGTCTCGATCAAAAAGCGAATCGCGCGGATCGCATCTTCTTCATGAATCCAGGTGAACCACTGCTTGCCGCTACCAAGCCGCCCGCCGGCAAAAAGCTTAAATTGAAGCAAGGATGGGGGAAGAGAGCCTGACTCGCGGCTGAGCAGTGGCGCAGTTCGCGCGACAATCCGGCGCACACCCATTGTTTCGACAGCCGCGGTTGAGGGTTCCCAGTAATCAACAACCACGTTGGCCGCGAAGTGATTGCCGGGCGAGACCGCTTCGGTCAATACGTTTTCGCTGTATGGGTAATAGTCAATCCCCGAGATCTGATAGAGAACTCGGGGTTTTTCCTGGGCCGCCTCAACCGCCTCTACTACGGCTCGACCGGCATTCAAGCGGCTCTCCCGAATCCGCTCCTTGCGCGCTTCGGACCAGGTCCAGGGTGTCGGAAGGATGCCGGTGCCGCCGATATTTTCACCGGCCAGATTGATGATAGCAAACGCGCCATCGGCCAGGTGACCCCATCCCTCAGCGGTACAGGCATCCCAGGCTACCGGCCGGACGCCGGTGGGGAATTGGTTGTCTGAAGGATTACGGCTCAAGGCAATGACCTCGTGTCCATCAGCGACCAGATCAGCCGACAGTCGCGTTCCAATAAATCCGGAACCGCCGGTAATGATATATCTCATGGTCAACTCCTTTGGAGTGTATGGCCGTCCTTCAATGAAATTGGTGATGCTTAGGAAGCTATGGGTTTGAGTTGATCAAACTTCACGGTCGTCTCTTCCGAGATTGCGACAACTTTCTCAAGCCAATCGGTAATTAACCGGCCCTCGGCTTCCTCTAATTCGGTTTCAGAGGCTTGGTGATAAGCGGATAAAAACTTGTGCAAGCTTTCTGGCGGCATATTGTAATTAATCATCATCCCTTCCACCCAATGAAGCCCGGCGCCGATATAGTTGAGATCGCCCAATTTCAGTGCGGCGATAATATTCTGAGTCATGTACCGGTTGGCGTCAGCTATGTGACTGCTATCAATCTCCAGTTGATCGGCCATTTGCCACACATGGGCCTCGACTCGACCAGCCCGCTCCCTGAAATGGGGCAGAGCCAATTGGTAATCGTCGCTAGCAGGGACGGCAGAAGGAACTGGTGGCCGGTTGATTAGCAGATTCTCGACAATCTGGCGCACTTTATTAAGTTCGTAACCGAGGAAATGACCGGGTATGCGGTTTCGTAATTCGGGTAATACGCCGAAGACAAAGCCACCATAAGCTAAAGGTACGCCTACTCCGAGTAGATAGCGAGCGACATCAAGCAGTGAGGCAGCCGTCTCCAGGAGTTGTGATGAAAAAACAACCAGATCGGGTTTGGTTTGTTCGATGGTCTCTAAAAGTCGATTGATCGGTATATCAGCTCCCAAATAGACCACGTCCCACCCGCGCCGCCGCAATAAATAAGTGACTAATAGGGGACTGAAGGTGTGATTGTCTCCCGGCGGACAGCCAACGATGATGCGTCCTGAACGAGTCGGAGCCGGAGTAGCAGCCAATAGCGAGTCCAAGCGGCGCATGGCCAGGGCAGATGCAAAATGCTCTTGCTGAACACTGACCGAACCTTCGTACCATCCATTGCCTATCTCGACCAACGCCTTCTGAAGCAACTCGAAACAAACGACTTCCGGCGAGTAATAGGAAAATGCCTGGGTCAGAACCCGTTCTGCTTGGCGCTCGTCGAAAGTCATGCAGGCATCGATCCAGGCGTTGCGCAGTTCGATGACTGTGTCGCCCAATTCGGGTGCTGAATAGGTTGAATCCGACACTAAGGATTGGGACAACGGATAGACTTGCAATGGATCCCGATTCTCTGCCTTCAGGCTACGCCAGAGACCGACTGCCCGGCTGATACTCATGCCTTCTGCTTGCCGGGCCAACAACCATTTAAG
>JAWOHK010000039.1:0-2831 GCA_046485205.1 Chloroflexota bacterium
CGGCGAACTCGTAGATGTCGTCGACGATCTTGTCGTATTCGTCGACGGCACCGAGGCTGTACGCCTGCCGGCCGGAGCCCTTGCGGCCGGAACGACCGGTCGGGGGTTCGAGAGGATAATCGGGATCGGGATTGGTTTTTGTCAGATAAAATTCCAGTTCGGGGGCAACGACGGGGCGCCAGCCTTCCTGGCGGTAGAGATCGACGATGCGGCGCAAAACGGCGCGCGGGGCGATCTCGACAGGGTCGCCGTTTTGCCAGGTGGCGTCGTGAATGACTTGCGCGGTGGGGCTGGATGCCCAGGGTGCCGGGCGGATCGTCGTCAGATCGGGGACCATCATCAGATCGCTCTCGGCGTAGAGAGCCTGACCGTCCTCTTCAAATCCGACGTAATCCCCAGTGATGGTCTGGTGGAAAATCGAGATCGGTAGATGGACCGGATCGAGCTTGACGAATTTCTCGCTCGGCATTGTCTTACCGCGGGCGACTCCTGCAATGTCTGGGACCGCGCAGTCGACCTCTTCGATGCGGTGCGCGCGCACCCAAGCCCGCACGCTCTCGGCCGTGGTTCCGACGCCCAAGATCTCGCTCTCGCTCGACCCAGACCGTTGTTCGGCACTCATGTTCGCACCTGATGCAGATTTTGTGTTGCTGATAAAATCATTTGCTGGATAGGGCCATGGTCGGGCCCGGATCGGGAGTGATGGCGGCTGCAAATGTGATCACAATTTTGGGGCCGACTCAAGGTGGGGATGGCGATTGGATGCGACGCGTACAGCTAAGTCCTCAGCCGGCGCGGGTTAAAATCGCTTCGCCGATGAAGCCCATACCCTGGCCGATGTCGGCATCAATGGCGGATCGCAGGCCTTTCACGTCTGCGCTCTTCATTGCTGCGAGTGCGAATTCGTGGTGGTCCTCAATGGTGGATGTGCCGATGCGGCCGTAGGCCATGCGCATGAAGGGGCCGAACTGGAGCCAGATGCTTTCGACCAAGGCGACCAGCGTCCAAGCCTCGGATTTGCGATAGATGGAGAAATGGAATTGGTGGTTGGCCCGCATGTAGCCTTCGGTATCGCCGGCGCGCATGGCGCGGTCGATCGCCATATCGGTGGCCTCGATCGCTGCTATGTCTTTTCTCGACAGCTTTGCCAGGGCGCGGGCGGCCAATTCCGGCTCCAACGCTCGGCGAGCAAACAGAATTTGCTCGAAGGTCTCACGCGTCATGGGTGCGACCATGACACGGCGATTATCCTGAAGGAGCAGGGCGCGCTCGGCGATGAGACGGCGAACGGCTTCACGCACCGGCATAGGACTGACGCCGAGTTCATCGGCCAGCCCCCGTAATGTTACTGCCGAGCCCGGCTTGATCCCGCCGTATAAGATCTGTTCCCGCAAACGGCGATAGACTTCTTCGTGGGTCGGCAACCCCACAATTCGCTCGGATTCACCGGCCTCTTCATTACCTTGAGCTGGTTTTCCAGCTGGTTTTCCAACGGCCGTTACGCTTGCCAGACGCTTCATGCGACCGACCACTCCTGACCTGCTGAGAGCGGTGCACGCCCTCAAAGTTGGCAGTTTGATGAAACGATACTCTTGTAGCGTTGGAATTTTGTGATCACAATGGGGTCCCGTTGCGGATGGGGCGCGAGTGTTACCGCGGGGCCAGCTTCGTAACGTTTCCACGCTCTCCAAGGAGGAGTTCGCATATGTTGAATCCCGGAATAAAGCGCGTTGCATGTCTTGCGGGCGTCGCTGCCGGTGTCTTGGCCGTGGCTTCGACCGCGTTTGCCAAAGACCGTGAAGTGAAAGTCTTCAACTGGTCCGACTACATCGATGAGTCGATCCTTGCCGATTTCACTAAGGAAACCGGCATCAAGGTCACGTACGACGTGTTCGACAGCAACGAAGTCCTCGAGACGAAATTGCTGGCTGGAAAAACCGGATATGACATCGTCGTGCCCACGGGCGCGTTTCTTTCACGTCAGATCAAGGCTGGCGTGTTCCAGAAGCTCGATAAGTCGAAGCTGACGAACATCGGCAACGTCTGGCCGGAAGTTGCAAAGCGCACGGACGTCTATGATCCCAACGGTGACCATGCGCTCACATACATGTGGGGCACGACGGGCATCGGCTACAACGAGGGCAAGATCAAGGAACGCATGGCCGATGCGCCTGTGAATTCGTGGGATCTCGTGTTCAAGCCGGAACTGGCCGCAAAGTTCAAAGACTGCGGCATCTTCATGCTCGATAGCCCGGAAGATATTCTTTCCTCAGCGCTGCGCTACCTGGGCCTCGACCCAAATACGAAAGATGAAGCTGAACTCAACAAGGCCGGCGATCTGTTGAAGGCCGTTCGCCCGAACATTCGCAAGTTCCACTCGTCTGAGTACATCAACGCGCTTGCCGACGGCGACATTTGTATCGCTGTCGGTTGGTCGGGCGACATTCTGCAGGCGCGCGACCGCGCGGACGAAGCCAAGAATGGCCATGTCGTCAAAATACCACAAAAGAAGATGATATTCATAAAGTTGGCAATAAAGTATTTAGTGAAGGGGAGGCAAATTACAAAGAAGAACTGAAAAAGGCAGTTGCAGCTTGGGAAAAAACAGAAGCAGAATACTAAAAGAAAGTAGAACCGGAAACCAGATTTTCATTTGATTTTCTGATTTCTTTCTCTTCCAGTTGCCATTCTACAATAAAATTTTGATTGCTAATCTGTTTAATGCTTCCGGTGAAATCAACCAAAGGATTATTGTCTGAATGAAGTTCACTTTTTAATCCGGCCTGAATTTTTTCTGTTGTTGCCATAATAGATGATTTAGCGTCTGTTTG
>JAWOHK010000340.1:0-11345 GCA_046485205.1 Chloroflexota bacterium
CATCATGACAATCGTCGACCGGGACACACGTTGCTTTCTCAGTTGGCGCGTGGTCTACGACCGCACGGCGGCTGTCGCTCAGGAGATGCTCTATGAAGCACCGGCGCAGCGCTATTTCAGGGATCGTTTTCAGATGTACTTCAACCTGCATTATGGTGTGAGCCATTATTTGGCCATGTGGGACAAGAGCGAGACGTATGCGGTCGAAGCCGGCAATGCTGAACTCCGTCACTATCTAGCCCGATTGGCCAGACGGTCACGGTGTTTTTCGCGTTGCATCGAAGCTTTGCGCCGCCATGTCAAGTTGTTTATCTACGCGTGGAACAGACGGCAGCTTTATCGTCGCGCTCATCCCGATTACCCGGCTCATGTCATCCAATTCATTTGACCACGGTTTTATTCACTCCCCGTGCAGATAAAAATTGGCATTGATCCCCCAGGTGAGGGTATAATTCTAGGCGCTAAGAATTGGGGCGTTGCTCTGAATTTCGGCCTAAGATGATCATTGGATTAATCGCTTGCATCACGTCCGGCGCTGTCAAAGTGAAAGGTCGAGTTTGTCCCAAGAGGGCGCTTAGCTCAGTTGGTTAGAGCGCTTCGTTTACACCGAAGAGGTCGGGGGTTCGAGTCCCTCAGCGCCCACAGTGTTTTTGATTGATGATGAAATTCGATTTGCTATAATCGCTTTTGTGATAAAAAGCACAACCATCGGCGAAACGCAAATAAATTACGCACGGGTCCCATCCATTCATATCTTCGACACGTGCAGTAGTTGCTCATGCAAAGGACTAATTATAGAGAGGTAGGAGAGTAGCCATATGGCGAGTCAAACGGCGACAGTACGAGACGCTTCCGGTAACGGTTCCGAGGGTATCAGCCGGCGGGAATTTCTTTACTATATTTGGGGCGCGTCGATCGCCCTGGTCACCTTGCAAACCGCAGGTTTGCTGGTTTGGTTTCTCATCCCCCGTTTCCGCGAGGGCGAATTTGGCGGCACGTTTACACTCGATGTGAACGATCTGCCGGAAGTGAACAGCGCTCCAGTAAATTTTGCGGAAGGACGATTCTGGCTGGTTAATCTGAATTCAGAGACGCCGAATGAATTGATGTATCCGGCACCTGAGGATCCATTGCCAATTGTGGGTGTGGCCGCGATTTATAAAGTATGCACCCACCTCGGTTGTATTTATTCCTGGACGCCGGCCAATAGTCGCTTCGAGTGTCCGTGCCACGGTTCAAAATACCGTTTGGACGGCCGGCGAATCGAAGCCCCGGCCCCGCGCAGTCTGGACCGGTTTCGCATGGAAGCAGTAGCCGCAGACGGTACTGTTCTGGCTGAGGCTCCCCTACTGGATGAGCTGTATCAGCCATTTCCTCTACCCACGGGCACGGTAGCTTTGCGTGTCGACACCGGTAATCGCAGAGAAGGTTGGTCACAGGTGTTACTATGTAGTTTCACGGGTAATTGCCCTTAGCATATTGACGACCGGTCTGAGCAGTTCGTTATCACTTTCTTAATGTATTATTTCACTTAATCTAGGAGTTGTTATGGCTACATTTGTCGAACAAGTCCGCGAAATGGGGATCAAGCAGGCCGTCATCACTAAAGCTGATGAGGTCGTCGAGCGCGTTACCGCGGGGATGAACGTCAACGATGTTCGGGCAGCCTTGCGAGGTGACGAGCCGCGCCGGCCGAACCCGCGCCTTCGCCCCCACGCCGACGGATTTTGGCTCCACATTCGTCCCAGTTTTTATCATACCGGCGTCACTCATATCTACCCCACCTTCCGGCTAGGCTGGATGTCGACCTTTATGCTGGTCTGGGAGACGATTACCGGCCTTATCCTGATGATTTTTTATACGCCCAGCCCGCTGATTGCCTATGGGAATATGTGGAATATCCTGGGTAATGTACCGTTGGGGCAATTGTTCCGTAACATGCATCGATTGGGCGCGGAAGTGATGGTGCTGGTGGTCGCCCTTCATATGCTCCGGACATTCGTTACCGGCAGTTATAAGAAACCACGCCAATTCACCTGGGCGACCGGCGTGTTGCTGCTATTGTTTACCATTTTCCTGAGTTTCAGCGGCTATCTGCTGCCGTGGGATCAGTTGGCCTATTGGGCGCTGACCGTGTTTATCAGCGGTGGTGCGGCCGCGCCCGCCCCTGATTTCATCAACAACACCATTTTGTTGATCTTGCAGGGTGGTCCGGCTTTGGGGGCCAACGGTCTGTTGCGCTGGTACCTGCTCCATGTTCTGCTCCTGCCGCTTTTGGCCGGCATTTTCTTCTTCGTCCACTACTATAAGGTTGTGCTTTACGGCATTTCCTTGCCGCCCGGTCGCGAAGAAATCGGCGAAGACACGGCCAAGCGCGTGCCCCGGGATGAGCGTACTTATTTCATCCCCGACATTTTGAGTTCAGAATTAATGTGGACGGCTCTGGCCACTTTATTTCTGGTCGCCGGGTCCCTCTGGTTGTGGGACGCGCCGCTGGAAACCCATGCCGATCCGCTGGTCACGCCACTACATGTGGTCGCTCCGTGGTATCTATCCTGGTCACAGGGTTGGTTGAAACTGGCCGACAAGACACTGGTCGTGGGCTTCATCCCGCTGTTACTGGTAGCGTTCATCGTCATGCCCTACTTTGAGGTGGGCAAGAGCCGCCGTTATGCCGACCGCCGGGTCGGTCTGACCGTATCCATGCTCTTTATCGCCTTCATGCTCGTATCAAACTGGATGGGCTCACCGGAATTCCGAGTAGCCTCGTCCCCTGACCGGGAAGTCAGTATCCACGTGCTGCCGGAAGAAGGTCCAGGGGGTCTGAAAGGGATTCCCTATGAACATATGACCCCGGGCATTTATGTACCCGGCCAGGAAATTCCCGATAACCCCTTCCTCACTCGCGGTCTGGAAGAATTTGAACACGCCATGCACCAGCAAAGCTGCACGCTGGTCGGCAATGAAATGTGGGACACATGCCGGGTGACGACGTTGGATAGCGGTGCCAAGCAATATGGTAACTACTTCACCAGTGACGCCATGCCCGATCCATTTGCCACACTTGAAATCATCGAGATTCAACCTAATCTTAAGGAGATGGTTTTGCGCTATGAGGTGGTGAACCCGGAGAATTTGAATGAGTTGCTCATCGATTCATCGTGGGTGTCTTTCCGGCATGCCGAATCTAACTATGAAGAAGAGTGTCGTTTCCTGAACAAGCCCTGTCCCATCAACTAATTAACGGGATAAGGTAAAGAACAGGACCGATAAACAAGGAATGATGACCGATGCAAATTAAGATTGTCATTGGAACGGTCGCCTTCATGATAACGATGATGGTGCTTGGTTACGCGGCACTGCGAGAACCGGCGCGCATGGATCGGTTCGCTAACGCCGATACGGGTCGATCGATCGAGGCCGGCGCTCATATCTACGCCGGTAACTGTGCCACCTGTCACGGCGTAGACGGAAGAGCTGAACTTTGCTACGACACGGCCGGCAACCAGATCGCTTGTCAGGGCGTGCCGCTTAACTATAATGCCCTCCTCTGCGGCGAACCGTCGCAGCGCATGGTGGATATGGGTTGGAGTGGCTCCAAAGCGGCTTATATTGAAAGCGTGATTGCCGTCGGTCGCGGGCCGATCATGCCTACCTGGTCTGAACAGTTTGGCGGTCCTTTGCGGCCCGACCAGGTTCAGAACGCGACGAACTTTGTGCTGAACTGGGAAAGTGAAGCGTTGTGCTCGGAGCCACTGGTTACTTATGAGTGGCCGGACCAAGCCGAGGTCTTTTTGGCCGGCGATGACGTGACCACCCCCGGTGACCCGGAGCGCGGGGTGGAACTGTACACATTGACCTATGGTTGCGCGGGCTGCCACGGCTCCCTCGACGGCACGGTTCCGGCGGCCGTCGGCCCACCGTTGGTAGATATCCAGGATATCGGCGGCACCCGCGTCGAAGGTCAGGATTCGTTGGAGTACGTGTACCACTCGATCCTGTATCCGAGCGATTTCATCGCCCCGGAATGCCCCACCGGACCTTGCGCTGGACCACCCAGCACCATGCCGCATAACTTCGGCTCGCGTATGGGTGAGAATCCACAAGATATGGTTGATATTCTGGCGGCCCTGTTGCAGCAATAAGCACAACAATTAAAAGAAAAAACCCGGTTTATGAAAGAAACCGGGTTTTTTTATTACTTCAGTTTCGTGCCGCAATTACGACAATAGACATCGCCACTTTCTGCGCTCTGGCCGCATTGGTGGCAATATCTGGCCGCTGTGGCTGTGGCTGAGGGAGGAGAGGCGGCGTTTGGCTTTTCCGGCGCTTTCCCAACGGTTGGCGTAGACTTGGAACCGGACACGGTTGAACCGGGCACGGTTGAACCACGCCCTGCAGGAGACTTAGCTTTGGCCGGGCGTGACGGGCGTGGCTTGCGCCGGCGCGCCGAACTGGCGCTCCCTCGCCCCAGGTAAAAGGCGCCGCCGATGACTACCGCCACGCCCACCATACCCAGCACCAACCACACAATTGGACTTGTCGTTGCGGTCGTGTGTGGCGCGGCCGTGCCCGTTTGTAGAGCATCGACTGATAGTTGCGGCGAAGGCATGTCATAATTCACCTGCACGGCATAGCGCTGTCCGGGAGAGAGTGGCTGGGCTGGCAGACGGTAGTAAGTCAGATCGTCATTCCGCAATTCCGAGCCGGTGGAGGGCGGATCGGTGGTGATGAAAGTGGCGCCCAGTGGTTGCTGAACAACGGCCGAGAGGGAATCTATGGCCAGATCGCCGGTCCAGTCGAAGGTATAGGCGTGGGTGTTGCCGTCTACACGGTAAGGGGCGTAATACTCCACTCGAAATCGGGGTGACGGCGTAGTGATGGTCAGTTGGTTGTCATTGATAACGTACTCGACATCTGAAAAAAGGCCGCCGGTCTCACCGTAACGCGCTACCGCGTTGAGATCGGCGCCTGCCGGAAGCGGGATGGTGATCGTCGCCGGCAAGGGAGCGTCAGCCGGCAGTTCACCGGTTAGCAGTACCAGCATGGCCGGCTGATCATAATCGGGCCACAGGTCGACGATTAAGGCCGAGAGACGATCGGCCGGCGTCTGGGCCTTCACTGTGGACAGGCCAAACAGAAAAAAAATGAATAGAGCGGTTACGATGATAAAGGCTTTGATATTAGGCATAGAAGATTAATAACCTATTGAAGGATCAGGCATGTCCGCGCAGGCGAATGCGATTGGCGCGGCAATAGGGACATTCCAGGTCGGTATAATCGCGGCCGCAGGTGCGGCAGGTACGCACCTCCACCTCGCGGTCATCTTCCAGGGAGCCCAGCACCACCACCAGGTCTTGGCCCTCATGGGCCGAAAGCCAGCCCACCAGATCGTGATCACCGATCAGCCAGCGACCCTCCGCATCCTGTCGAAGGGTTCCGTTCATGACATCCAGATCCAGTTCGTGGGCGGCGGTGGCCATTTTATAGATGGCCGCACGTCTCATGGGTTTCATAGGGTTACCTCGTCGGCGCGAGCGGCGGCACATTTTCAACGTTTGTTAAAAAAGCTCGCCATCGCTTGCCCGGTAGTTTGACTCGCATTCAGGTGAGGTCTATTATAGCGCAAGGACAATATTTTCAAGTGGAGGCATCGATGCAAGACGGAAGCGAACGATTGGACCAGGATGTCGACATCCTGGAAACCATGGCATACCAGATGGCTGAGTACCTCGATAGCGAAGTTCTCTTTTGGCCCATGTCTCATGGCGGTATGCCCATGCTGACGTTGGGTGGCTATCTCATGCGCGAGCAGCGGCTTCTGGCTCTGGCCAACTCACTGTCGGAGGAGCTGCAAACGCAAACCGACATGGCGATCACGCGCTTCAACCAGGCGCTGGCCGAGCGCATCGTTCGCTTCGAGAACAAGGCTCACAATGAACTCCAGGCTCGACTGCGACAATGGGAAGAGTACCTGAAAGAAGTCGAGCGAGGCACGGCCGGCCAGTCCAGCAATTTCGCCACAGCCGTCGAGACGCGGGCCATGATCGCCGCTCTCCTGGACCGCCTGAGTATGCCGCCATACCAGACGGACGGGCGGGCGGAAAAGCATCTCAAACTGCTGGATACGCGGCTGCGTAACAACTGGCAGCCGGGTGAGTTTGTCTGGCCGCTTGAATGGATGGCGGCCTATCCTGAAAACGAATATTGGTGGCTTTACGGTTCCCCCCGGATGAAAGAACCCAACCACTGAATTCATTTCACCCATGATCCCACAACTTGATAAGCCTTCGCTGTGGGAGCGGTTGCCCGCGCTCCACTTCCGCGACTTCCGGCTCATGTGGGTCGGTCTCTTTGTCTCGACTGTCGGCTCGCAGATGCAACTTACAGCCATCAATTGGCATGTCTACGAACTGCTACGAGGCCAAAGTTATACCATCAACCTGTTTGGCCGGAGCATTGACCTGGCCGCGGAGGCGCTGGGGCTGGGCACTCTGGGCCTGGTGCGGGTCATTCCCATCATCATTTTTGCCCTGGCCGGGGGGTTGCTGGCCGATACCCGTGACCGGCGCAAGTTACTTATTGGGACGACGCTCGCCTCGACACTAATGGCCGCGGCGCTGGCGGCATTAACCATATCCGGCCAGATTACTATCCCCTGGATCTATGTGTTGACGGCCGCACTGGCCGGTGTGGCCGCTTTCGAGCAACCGTCGCGCCAATCTCTTGTACCCCATCTCGTTTCCCGGGAGACTTTTGCCAATGCCGTCAGCCTGAATACGTTGATGTTCACCGGCGCGTCCGTTTTTGGCCCGGCGCTGGGTGGTATCCTGCTGGCCTATGCCGGGGTTGGTTCTGTTTATCTCGTCAATGCCTTCTCATTCCTGGCTATTCTGCTCTCACTGTCATTGCTGCAGTATCGGGGCCACGCCGCTGTCTCAGCCATCGGTTTGGGCTTTGGAGCGCTGCTCGAGGGCCTGCGCTTCACCTTTCGCACCCCGATGATCTGGAGCACGATGCTTCTCGATTTCCTGGCGACTTTCTTCAGTTCAGCACGAACCATGTTGCCCATCGTGGCCGGGGACATTCTGGGCTTGGGGCCGGTCGGCTACGGCTGGCTGTCGGCCGCCCAGCCCATCGGCTCGATCATCGCCGGGAGCGTTGTCGCCCTTCGTAGCAATATCAACCGCCAGGGCCTGGTTCTCCTGACCAGTGTGGTGGTCTACGGCGCGGCGACGGCGCTATTCGGATTGACGGTATCCGTAAGCCTGGCCTTCGTCCTGCTGGCCCTGACCGGCGCGGCTGATACCGTCTCCACCGTCATTCGCGGAACCCTGCGCCAGCTCCTGACGCCCGATGAACTGCGCGGTCGTATGACCAGCGTCAACATGGTTTTCTTCATGGGCGGGCCGCAGTTGGGCGAACTGGAAGCGGGGCTGGTCGCCGCCGCGTTCGGCGTTCCTTTCGCCATCGTCAGCGGCGGCGTCGCCACGGTATTATTGACGCTACTGATCGCCTGGAAATACCCCATCTTACGCCGTTTCGACAGCCCGATCACCGCGCCGGCTGTGGTCTGATGGACTGGAATCTTGTCTGGTGGCTGATATAATGACTTCTTCGTTGCCGGGCAGGAGAATTCATGCAAGTCACAGAAGAATTCAACCAGATTCAAAGCGCGATAACTGCTTTGGAAAACCAGCGATCGATCCTCGGCGATGCCGTTGTGGATATAGCCCTGGCGCCCCTGCGCGAGAAACTGGCCGCGCTGGAAGCCTAGTCGCAACCGGCCCATCAGCGCAAGCTGGCCACCGTTCTCTTTGTTGCCTCTTTCGTCGCCTAGAGTATAAACAAATTGGAGATGGCCGAGGCGTTGGTCAATGAATACCTCGAAGCAGGCCGGCAACGCGGTGACACCATCATGGAGAGCAGAGCTCTTAACATGCTGGGCAATGTTGCCAGTAACCGCCGTAAAATACCTCAGGCGGAGAAATTCTACCGATCCGCACTGGCCTTGGCTAAGGCTAGTGGCAATCTGTCACTCGAAGCCTTTGCCCTTGGCAATCTGGGGGAAACCGCTTGTACGAGCGGCGATTATGCTGCGGCCCGAGATTATGCGCTGATTGCATTAGAGCGAACAAGAGATCTAGGCGATATGTGGAATATTATCGTATCTGTTAACAACCTTAGTATGGCTTACTTGAAGCTGGGTGAAATGTCCGCCGTCCGGCAACTCATGATGCGAGAGGCACTGCCGATTATCCGGTCTACGGATGCGCCTCCTCTCAAAGTCTGGGCTGTTTCTTTTTCAGCGCGAATCCGGGTCGCCGAAAAAGAACTGGACCGTGCGCTGGCGCTGTTTGGCCTGATTCGCAAGCACCCGCGTCTCCTTCCCGCTAACAAAATAGATATCGAAGAGGGACTGGCCCAGATAGACCTGCCGCCGGAGCAAATCGAATCCGGGCTAGCCGCCGGGGCGTCACTTGACTTCGATGAAGTTATACAGGAGATTCTGGACGGGAAATGGTAGGGGCAAATCTATGTGTTTGCCCCTACCATTATATCAAATTGACGAGATCGGCGGCATCCGGCGCCATTAAGGCAGCCAGGTCCGCCACGTAGCCTCGTTGGCGTTGATCCAGTCCCGGGCTGCTTCCTCGGCCGATTTGCCATCCAGTTCAACCGCCGCGACCATCGAAATCTGGTCCTCGGTCGTGTAATTCATGTTCTGCAGGAAGGTATAGGCGCTCGGCGCGGCTTCCTGTAGCCCGGCCCAGGCGATCTTGAACAGGTCGTCGGCCGGGTAATCGCAATCCACATCGCCCGTCGTCGCCCCGGCATAGCAGTCGTCGCTGTAGGCCGGCAGTTCCACCTCGGTCAGTTCGTACTTGGCGTGGACGGAATGAGGCGTCCAAAAGTAGAACAGGATGGGGTCCTCGCGACTGTAGGCGGAGTCCAGCGCGGCCAGGATGGCTTGCTCCGAACCGGCGTTAACGACCTGCAGCGGCAGGCCCAGGTTATTGATGATGTCGGCGTCGTATTGCACCCAGCTCGGATCGCCGGCCAGGAACTGGCCGTTGCTGCCCGTCTCGGCCGTGGCGTACTCGCCGGCCGCGGCCGAGTCTTGGAAGCCTTCCCAGGACGCCAGCGCCGGATTGCGCTCGACCATGTACGAAGGCGTGTACCAGCCGAGCTTGCCGACCGGGCCGGTGAGGCCCATATTTTCGACGACGCCCAGATCGTCGATGTATTGGGTGACGTTTTCGGCATGGCCCGACGGCCACACCTCCAGACTGGCCGACAGGTCGCCGCTGGCCATTGAAGCCCACTGAGCGTTCTCATCGATCGTCACGATCTCCACCGGGTAGCCTAACTGCTCTTCGAGCAATATCTTGGCCACATGAACATTGACCATCGAGCCGGTCCAGGGATTCTCGGCCAGCTTGACGGTGTAGTCCTGCGGCTCCGGCGCGGTAGATTCTCCCTCGCCGGTCTGTGCTCCCGGTTCAGCCGCGTCGTCGCCATTGCAGGCGATTAGGGGCAGGGCTATGACCAGGATCGACAAAATCAGTAGCCACCATGTTCGACGTTTCATGTGCACACTCTCCTCTTTATCTGTTTTGGCTGAGCAAACAATGGGCACAGTGTAACACTACAGGCAAACCATATCAATAGCCGGCCGGGTTCAGGCCCACACTCGGCGCAGCAGGTTCACCCAATTCAACCCCATAATCCCGGCGATATCGTCCTCGTCGTAGCCTTTTTCCCGCAGCGCCCCGGCGATGAGCGGCAGGTCGGCGATGCTGTCCAGCTCGGCCGGAATATCGGCCGCGCCGAAGCCGCCGTCCAGATCGCTGCCGATGCCGGCGTGGCGAGCGTCACCAATAGTCTGGCAGATGTGGTCGATGTGGGCCACGATGTGGTCAAGTGTTACCAGATCCTTCGCCCGCCCTTTGCGCCAGCCGGCCAGCAGGAAGGCGTTGTAAAGCACCACACCGATCACGCCTTCGCGCTCGCCGATGTGGCGAATCTGCGTGTCGCTCAACTGGCGCTCGCCGGGTACGAGCGCGCGGGCGTTGCTGTGGGTGGCTACGACCGGCCCTTGATAATGATCGAGTGCCTGGAACGTGGCCACTTCGTTCATGTGCGTCAGATCGAGGATCAGCCCCAGGTCGGCCATCACATCCAACAAGGCATAGCCCGCCTTGGTTAGCCCTTCCTTGCTGCCACGCCAGGCGCCGCAACAGTATTGGGTGTCGTCCCAGGCCGGACCGATGATCCGCACGCCCTGTTCGACCCACAATTCCGTTTCCTTGGGAACGCGGATGTGGTCGGCGCCTTCCATCAGCAAGACCAGGCCCAGCAGCGGTGTCTCGCCCCCTTGCCCGGCCAGTACTTCTTCCAGCCCGGCGGTACCGGTTACCAGCCGCAGGCTTTCATCCTCATCGACCAACCGCCGGTAGTAATCGACCTGCTTCATGCCCAGCCGGTGGGCTTCGTCGGGTGTGACGTAGGCTTCGTCCTCCTCGGAGTTATCGGGGAAGGGGTTATCGGCCGGGGAGCTGAAAAGAGTGGCGAAGGTCAGCCCCACGCCGCCGCGGCGTATGGCTGAGAAGCTGACGGTGGGGATGCCGCGCTTATAGGCGGGTGCTTCAGCAGCGCGGAGCTCCGCCAGCTTGCGGCGCGGATCGCGGTTTTTATTGAGGGCGTTGTAGGCCAGATCGAGATGAGCGTCGACGATGAACATAATTGATTTGCCTTCTTACTAGCCGGCTCTGATCCAAGCGCCGTACAAGGCTAACGGATCCAGGCGGACAAAGCCGGGATTCAAAATGGCGGCCGGTCGAGAGGGACTTAGGCAAGCGGTTCATTTCGGCACGGCCACAAAGCATGGTGCCGCGAATTAAAAAATCGTGCGTAATTCGCGCCACATCATCGAATCAGCTTTCGTAATTCGGCCAGGTTGGCCTGATTCATATCGATCGTCATCCCGTCATCGCCGGTCTCGGTCGGATCCGTCTCCAAATGAGCGCAAAACCCTTTCCAGCGCGGGTCGTTGAGGAAATTAGCGAAGCCCGCCAGCCCGATTTGACCGCGGCCGATATGGGCGTGGCGATCTTTGCGCTCGCCCAAACCATGAACGCTGTCATTGAAATGAAAACAGCGAATTTTGTCCAGGCCGACGATGCGGTCAAACTCAGCCATCGTCGCCGCGTAAGTTTCTGGGGTTCGAATGTCGTAACCAGCGGAAAAGACGTGGCAGGTATCGAAGCACACACCCAGGCGATCGCTAGGCCCGGCGTTCTGGAGTATGTAGGCCAAGTGCTCGAACTTGCTTCCCAGGTTGG
>JAWOHK010000363.1:0-8455 GCA_046485205.1 Chloroflexota bacterium
CGCCGCCGCTGAACGATTGTTTATCAGCCAATCGGCCGTCAGCCAACACATGAAGGAGCTTGAAGCGGGATTAGGCCGATCGCTTTTTGTTCGCGGCCGCCGTGGGGTGAGATTGACCGCCCATGGCGAAGTGTTAACGCAGTACGCCGGGGAAATTTTGGCCCTGGTGGCTCGGGCTGAGACGGCGCTGACCGACGTCGCCCACCTTCCAGGGGGTAAGGTAAGCATCGGCGCGACGCCAGGGGTAGCCGTTTATCTGGCTCCGGATTGGATACAAACGTTTCGTGATCGTTTTCCACGCTTGTCAGTCGCCTTGCAAACCGATGTAACCGGACGCATCGTGCCCGATGTATTAGCCGGGCGGCTAGATATGGGTTTTATCGAGGGCGAACTGGAGGGGTATTTGAATCCCCGACTCGCCTGGCGCGATTTGAAAGAAGTTGAGCAAATGGTGGTGGCCGGCCGTGGCCATCCCTGGGCCGGCCTGACCAGTATCCGGCTGGCTGAACTCAACGACCAGCCCATGATTATGCGCCAGCCGGGTAGCCAGACCCGCGCCTGGTTGGATGGGGCCTTGCGACAATGGAAAGTGAAACCGGTCGTGGCGGCCGAATTTGATAATCTGGAATCGATTAAACGCCTGGTTGTTCAGGGAACGGGCCTGACTATTCTTCCGGAATATGTCGTGCGAGCCGAGATTGCCGCCGGAGAGCTAATCGCCATTCCGGTCGAAGGGCAACCCCTGCGCCGCGTGCTGAAGCTGGTTTGGGCCGCGGATGGTTATTTCAGCCCTGTTGCGCTGGCTTTTTTAGGACAATTGACTGAATGGTATTCGCTGCCGGGAATTATCGAACCGGTTGGCCGTTCGAATTAGAGTTTGACTGGCGGGATCGGCCACATCCGGAATGTTCGACATCTGAAAGCGGGCGATGGGGGTCCGAACACGCACCGTTCTTTCGGTGATGAAGATGCATTCATAGGGGGCGTGTGGGATATTAATCCCTGTGTTAAAATTCTGGCCAACGGGACCGCTGCCCGGTTTTGGAAGGAGAAGGTTTTGATTTTGCGGTTCGGCGGGTAGTGCCCAGAGGTGGTCAGGTAGGGATAGGGTTCATGGGTAATATTTCAGGAAACGATGCAGAAAATAGCCCTTGGCCCAAGGCTATAGCGGCCATCACTTTGTTCGTTGAGGATTTGGAGGCGGCCAAACAATTCTATATTAAAGTATTTGGCCTGCCGGTCGTGTTTGAAGATGACGAGTCGACAATTTTCAAGTTCGGGAACACACTCGTCAACCTGTTAAAGGTCACGGCAGCCGGAGAGCTCATTGACCCTGCAAAGGTGGCAAATCCTGAAGCCGGGTCCCGCTTTGTCTTCACTATAGAGGTGGATGATGTTGATGTGATGTGTGCCGAGCTGATCGAACGGGGTGTTCAATTGCTCAACGGCCCAATGGATCGGCCTTGGGGACCGCGAACCGCCAGCTTCATTGATCCTGGTGGTCATATCTGGGAGATCGCGCAGTAGCAAGCACACAAATCTGACTTGGAAGAGCACACGACATGACTTTCCCATCTGAAACACGAGGGCGGTGAGGTCCAGCCCAACAAAGCGTGAAGCCGACCAGTAGCTCTCGGCGCGTTTTGAGTCTTCAGGATTTCGTGAGATATGAAGGTTAATGTGACGGGATGAGAATTGGCTCAATCGTCATACATTGCTATGAATTTGAGAAGATGAATAAGTTCTGGCAAGCGGCGCTTCACTACGTCCCACGAGAACCAGCGAGCGGCGGGTGGGTAGTCCTCAAAGACCCGGAGGGACGAGGGCCTAACCTATCCCTTCAGGCTAGGGACAGGCGAGCGGCAAAAAGAAGCTGGATACATCTGGATCTCTATTCAGAGGACAGAGAAAATGAAGTAGAGCGACTGATCGAGTTAGGGGCGCGGCGATACCCCTGGCGATATCAGGTGAGCGCGGACTTCGTCGTATTGGAGGATCCGGATGGCAACTTATTTTGCGTTGTACAAAAGAACGAATCGCCTCCGGATGCCCGCTAACAAGGCCTTTGGACCGATATCTGTGACGTCAAGGCCTTAGGCGGACAGAAGCATCGTCCATGTCAGGGTGAAGTTTTTTTAAACTGCCCGTGGTGGCAATAACTCCTTTCCCGTCTATGACGTCTCGAGTACGCGGGTGATTGGTAACTGGTTTCGTTGTGGGTAAAATCTAGTTAAGGTGAGTTTACGGCTCATTTAGAACCCAACAGGAGTTTTCTTTGCCACTCAAGAACCTACCAGTTACAAAAGAATCCTGATGCAGCAAGTGGCGGTGGCACCTAAACATTCAATCAAGTCGATGCCGCTCCGCGACACATCTTTATTATGACGTTCGATCACCTGATTACCTGAGGAGCCCGACCATGAACAAAGTCCGTTGGGGATTGCTTTCCACCGCCAATATCAACAAGCGCCTGATTCCGGCTATCCGCGCCTCGCAGCGCGGCGAGCTGGTGGCCGTAGCCAGCCGAAAACAAAGCACAGCCGATGCATATGCCGCCGAGTGGGAAATTCCCCGGGCCTATGGAAGCTATGAAGCGATGCTGGCTTCCGGTGAAATCGATGCCGTCTATATCGGCCTGCCCAACCACCTGCATGCCAAGTGGACGATCCGATCATTGGAGCATGGCGTCCATGTATTGTGCGAGAAACCATTCGCCATGTCTCTGTATGAAGTCGATCAAATGATCGATGCCGCCCGTGACAACGGCCGCGTTCTGGCCGAGGCGTTTATGTATCGCCACCACCCGCAAACCAAAACAGTGGGTGAGTGGGTCCATAGCGGCCGATTGGGAGATATCAGCGTCATTCGCGGTGTGTTCAATTTCACCATGGAAAACCGGGAGAACATCCGGCTCGTACCGGAGTGGGGGGGTGGCAGCCTGTGGGACATCGGCGTCTATCCGTTGAGTTACGCCCAATTCCTGATGGGTGGGCCGCCGCAATGGGTCTTTGGCGACCAATGGATAGGGCCAAGTGGAGTGGATGAATCGTTCACCGGCACGTTGCACTATGCCAACGGGACGATGGCCCAGATTAGCAGCGCCTTCCGCACACCTTGGTACACGCATGTCGACATTTTGGGCAGTGAGGGTCGCCTGGTCATGAACCGGCCTTTCACCGGGTTAGTCAAAGGGGAGCGAAAGTTGATGGTTGTCGATAGCGAAGACAATTTTCAGGAAGTGCTGACTGGCGAGCAAGACCTGTATCTGGGCGAGGTCCAGGACATGCATGAGGCGATTCTGGATAATAAGCCAGTCTATATCGACTTGAGCGAAACACGCAACCACGTGCGGACAGTTTTGGCGCTTTATGAGTCGGCCCGGCGCGGTGAACGGGTGTATATCGAAGAAATAAGCTGATTCCTGTAGTTTTACTACAACAATTGAGAATTTTTTTACATTCTATCCTCTAGCGAAGCAGCATTGCCGGGGTATAATGCAATTAATACCACCGGCGAAAGGTCGCCCCGAGGAGCGGAATGCCGACGGAGCAGTTTTTTACCCACGGCTATGCCCTGTTGATTGCCGTCAATGATAACCTGATACCCAACTATGCCCTGCCGGCCGTTGCTCGCGACGCCGCCGCGCTACGGGAAGTCCTGGTGAGTCCGGACCGCTGCGCCTACCACCCGGATAATGTTCGCGTAATTCAAGGGCCGGATGCATCGAGAGCAGGGATCCAAGATGGGATTGCCTGGCTCAAACGCAAGCTGTCTACCGACGGCAACGAGAACACGACCGCTTTACTCTATTACACCGGCCACGGTGCATTTGACCAGCAGAACCAAAGTTACTATCTCCTGCCCTATGACCTCCGCCAACCGCTGGCTGATTCGCTTATGCGGGCTGAAGATGTGGCTGCGGAAATCGAAACTGTCCGGCCACAGCGCATGCTGGTGATACTTGATTGCTGTCATGCCGGTGGAATGGGTATCAAAGGTGAGGATTTACTGGAAGAATCAGGCCTGGATAAAACGGCCGCACCGCCACTCGCCAAGAATGTCGTCACGCTTATGCAAGGCCAGGGTCGCGCCGTCCTCAGTTCCTCGTCGGCTTCTGAGAGTTCTTATGTCCGCGCCGATCGCTCGATGAGTATCTTCACCTATCACCTGGTGGAAGCACTTTCCGGCCATGCCCACACAGACGATGCCACCGAAGTCCTGGTGAGTGATGTCATGGGCTATGTCTCGCGAGCCGTTCCTCGCAGTGCCCGCCAATCATATGACGTCGCCCAAACGCCGGTTTACCAGATGAATGGCGAGAATTTTCCGGTGGCGCTGTTGATTGGTGGTAAAGGCATTGGCAAGGGTCAGGCCCCGCCGGATCCCCTATCAAACGGCAACAGCCCTTTTGGCGGACCAACCATCAATACCAACGGTGGAACCTATATTCGAGGTCATGTCTCCGTTGGAAGCGACTTCACCGGCCGCGATCAACATATCCACGGCGATTCCATAAAGGGTAACCAGTATGTACTTTCCGGTCAATTTGCCGGAGCGGTACTCAACATCGAGTCGCAATTGACGGACGTTACCCAATCCATTTTGGCATCCCGGACCGGCGACGCTTCCGGGCGAGCCGAGTTGAACACGCTGGTCGCGGATTTGCAGCAGGAACTGGAGCAGCTACCGGCCGACCGGGCCAAAGAGGCTGATATAGTAGTCGGCCGATTGAGGCGGGCAACCACCGCGCTTGAGAGCGGCGATGACGAACTGGTGGATATCAATAGCGATGCGCTGGTGCGCGCTTCTTATGGCTTGGGAGATATCAGGCCGGGAATTCCAGCGGTTGCCCGCCAGATCAGTGCCGCACTCAGCCGGTTGGTGATCTAGCTATTTTTGATAAGGGATTTTACCCTTGCACATTGGAGGTATTATGAACGAAGACAGCCGAGAATTTTTGGCCGAAATGCAGAATAAGTTGAGCACGTACTTTGACGGCGAGGAAATCGAGACCTTGTCGTTCGTTATGGGCGTAGATTACGACTCGTTGCGCGGGGGGACCAAGCCGACAAAGGTCAATGCGCTCCTGGCCTACCTGGGGCGCACCGGCCGGCTGCCTGACCTTCTGACTTATGTCGAGAAAGAGCGCCACAACGTTGCCTGGCCCGCCATACCAAGCGAGTTTGAGTTGCCGCAAGGAGTGGCCGGGAGCGAGAGTGACGGGGCGACTATTTTTCAGATCGGCACGCTCAATACCAACGGCGGTGCATTTGTGAGTGGAGGTGTGACCACAGCCGGTGACTTCGTGGGCCGAGATAAGAACGTTCAGGGCGATGAGATCAACGGCAACCAATATGTCATGTCCGGCGACTTTCGCGGCGCGATGATCAATATTCAATCGCGCCTGGACAATGTGACCCAGACGATCCAGACTATGCCGTCGGCCGATCCCGGCCAGAAAGCTCAATTATTGCATCTGGTCAACGAGCTGAAGAGTGCCCTGGCTACAGTACCGGAATCCAAGGCCCAAGATGCGCTCAACCTGACCAAGCGGGTCGAGGCATTGACCGAGGAGGCCGCAAGCGACCTGCCGGACCCGGAGTACGTCCAGGACCTGATCGAAAGTTTGCGCCGAGCGGCCGGAAAAGTTTCCACCACCGCCCCAATGGTTGCTTCCATCATTATTTCGATTATCGAGCTGGTTAATACGATCGTAACTTGAAAGAATCTTTATATTTGAACTGGTAATTCCGCCAGCCGCGCCCGCACATCAACCGCAAACGCTCCCTGTTTGTCGGGCAACACCCGCACCGGGTTGAGTTCAATCTCGGCCAATTGCGGAAAGTCGGCCGCCAGTCTGGCCAGCCGGCGGATAATCGTCAGAACTGCTTCCCGGTCGGCTGGTGGCATTGAGCGAAATCCGGCCAACCGTCGCCCGGCCCATGTCGACTGGAGTAAGTGCTCGCTTTCTTCGACGGTGATGGGCGCCAGGGCAAAGCTGACATCTCGCAGCCCCTCAACTTCGACTCCGCCGGAACCGAACATCACCATTGGGCCGAATTGGGCGTCTTGAACGGCACCGATGATTACCTCCTGGCCGTGGGTGATCATTTTTTGCACGTAGACACCGTCGATTCGCGCATCAGGAGCAGCCTCGTGGGAATTGGCCATAATAGAACTGAACCCCGCTGCTACCAAAGCCGGATCCTCAAGGTTAAGGATCACTGCCCCGGCGTCGGACTTATGAACAATATCAGTTGAGGCAACTTTTAGAACGACCGGGAATCCCATCTCACAGGCATAATCGGCTGCCTCTTCCGCAGTTGCCGCCAATTTGACTGGCGGCACCGGGATTCCGTATGCTGCTAAAATCTCGTTGACCACTTCAAAGGGCAGGAACTCGCTGACTTTTCCATCCTGGGCGCGATAACGGGCCAGTAGGCGATAGACGGCATCCGGCTGTAGGGTGGTTGTAACGAAGTCGTCCTGAAACTGGCTCGATTCTGATTGTATTTTTGAAACGTTTAAACTCTCGGCCCGCTCCGCCAGTATGGCCAGAGCGGATGCGGCCCGCTCCGGAAAGCGATACTCGGGAACCCGCGCCGCCCGGAAATACTCGATTGCCTCGCCAATCATGCGCTCGCCCATCAGCGCGACGACGACCGGCTTGGTGGCGGCGTAGATGACAGGGATCAATTCGCGGGCCACACCGCCGGCCGATTCCATCGGCGGTGGCGGCAAGATGACCATGACGCTGTGGACGGAGGGGTCATGGAGCAAGATGTTCAGGGATTCAGCGTATTGGCGGCCGCCGGCCGCGGCCAGCATATCGACCGGATTGTGGAGGCTGGCATCGGCCGGCAGGATACTCCGCAAAGCCGATTGGGTCTCCGGCGACAAGGATACTACATCTAAGCCGTGGCTCTCCAATGCATCGGCGGCGGTCACGCCCGGCCCGCCGGCATTGGTCAAGATAGCCACATTGCGACCTGCCGGCAACGGGCACCAGGCCAGCGCGCGTGCCCAGTCGAACAGTTCCTCACTGGTGTTGGCCCGAATAACGCCGGCGCGTCGAAAAGCGGCATTGAAGGCTGATTCCTGCCCGGCCAGCGCGCCGGTGTGGCTGGCTACGGCCCGTCGCCCGGCATTGAAGCGGCCAACTTTCAGGGCGATCACCGGCTTGACGAGTGTGGCCCGCCGGGCGGCATGAATAAATCGCCGCCCATCACTGATGCCTTCCAGGTAGAGGGTGATCACCCTGGTATGCGGGTCGGCGGCCACCGATGTCAGCATGTCGGTCTCACGTACATCGATCTGATTGCCGAGGCTGATCAGGTGGGATAACCCAAAGCCCTGGCCGCGGGCCCAATCGATGACCGCGGCACAGATAGCCCCGGAGTGGGAGATAAACGCCACGTCTCCCGGCGTCGGTCCGGGTGGTGGGAGAAAAGTAGTATCTAATGGCAGGTGGGTGTTCAGCAAGCCGACGCAATTGGGGCCGATCAGGCGCATGTCATAATCGCGCGCGACCCGCAGGCACTCATCCTCCAAGGCTGCTCCGGCCGGGCCGGTCTCCCGAAAGCCGCCGGAGACGATGATCGCCGCGCGAATTCCACGCCGGCCGGCTTCTACCAGTGCAGGCGGAACTCCCGGTGCCGGAACGATGACGACTGCCAGGTCGACCGGGTCTGGAACGTCGGCAATGGCTTGATATACGGGATGTCCCAATAGCTGCCCGCCACGGGGATTGACGAAATGGATAGCGCCCTGATAGCCGCTTTGGAGGAGATTGCGGGCGACACCGAATCCCAGTTTGGTCGGCGCTGATGACGCGCCGATGATGGCTATGCCTTGGGGTTCGAAAAAGGGAAGAAGGGTGGGTTCTATTTTCAGGCTCACGCGGTCATTATATCCCCGAGCGCGCACATTCGCAGATTAGAGGAAAAAGTATAAAGTGGTTTACAATCCTTTAGATTTTTTGTGCTATACTATGTAGATTCGAATAAGAAATCCGTAAAACGTTCCAATGCTGCAATCACACCAGGGTCGATGTCGGACCTTGGGTTTTTGCGTGAGGTGCGGCTATGACAATTGACCTCTGACATATCTCCGGCCCCGGCCAACAATTGCTCAAGCCCGCGTTAATCGTGGGAAGTTTCGCCTCAACGCGAATCTATAGCATCCGTTCTCGACCCGTTCCCGGGTCCTTCGCCCGGTCGTCACGCAGACGGCCTCTCGCGAGTAGAAACCATGACAACTGAGCTAGACTTCAAGACAACGCTGTCTTCACGTCGCATCGTCGGCATGTGGCGAATGCTTAAGGGATATCACCTCATTTATGTCGGGGCGTTTCTCTGTATCGGGCTGGCAGCCGTTTTCCAGACAGCCTTCTACTACCTGTTACGCTATTACACGGACAATGTTCTGGGCGTCCCTGATATGGCCGGCCTGCTAC
>JAWOHK010000365.1:0-10646 GCA_046485205.1 Chloroflexota bacterium
CTGACATTCACGATCATATCGAAGAGCTCGCCGTACCGCTTTCCGTCCCGGGTGACGTCGAATGGGAAGGGCCATCCGGTCGGCGCGTCGGGCACGGCCCAGGTCGTCGAAGTCTGGAAGCAGATGCGCGGCGAGGCAGGCGAGCGGCAGGTCGCGCGGGATGTCGACCTGGCGCTGACGCATAATGTGGGCGGCACAGGGCAGACCTGCGTGGTTCATATCTACGAACGAAGGTGAGTCATGGCTGAACAGATACGCAGCTTCACGGCGGTCTCATTCCAGGACTATCTCGACGAAGGCCAGCTGATGGGTTCCCGCTGCGCCGACACAGGCGAGATCTTTGTCCCCCCCCGGGCCATGTGTCCGCGCACCTACAGCATGAATATGGAGTGGGTGGAACTATCCGGCCGGGCCAGTTTATTGACCTTTACAACGGTCCATATCGGCACCACAGCTATGGTCAAGGCGGGCTACGATCGCCAGAATCCCTACTGCGCCGGAATCGTTGAACTGGTCGAAGGCCCGCGGTTCAGCGCCCAGATCGTGGGCATTGACGCGATGCATCCGGAAACGATTGAAATCGGCATGCCCCTGCAAGCAGAATTTGTCGAACAGGACGAAGGCGACGAGCGCCGCGCGCATCTTGTCTTTCGCAAATCATAAGGCCGGCGCGTTGAGGCGTCCGGCATAACGGGGCGCTCTTACCTTTTCGTTTGAACCATTCGCTAGAAAAAAGAGGTGGATTTCTTAAGGCCCGGGTAAATTAGAAGATCCGTGGCAGAGCTTGAATTTCCGGCCACTACCACACGGACAGGGATCATTACGACCGGCCGTGGCAAATACCTTCTGCCGTTCGGCGTCCTTTTGGGCCGTGAAGTGCATTAAATTGGCCGGCGGGCGCTGCTGGCGCAGTTCACCGGCCATAAAGCGCATCGCTTCGTCGATGTGGTGGAAGAAATGCTTGAACCCGGCGCACAGGTAGTTCAGCCCCGCCTCGCCGTCCGGCGTGGTGATAAAGCGGTCCTTGGGACAGCCGCCGTGGCAGGCAAAACCCACATCGCATTCAAGGCAATACTTCGGCAGGGTATCGAATTTATCCTGACCGAACTGGCGCTGCTTGTCCGAGGCAATCAGTTCGATCATATGATCCTGCTTGATATTGCCCAGCAGATACTTCGGCTCGACAAAATGGTCACAGGAATAGAGGTCGCCGTTATGTTCCAAGGCCAGGGCTGCGCCACAGGTCCGGGAATGGACACATAAACCCGATGGCGCGCCGATCCAGTTGGCCAAGGCGACGTCAAACATCTGGACATAGACCCGGCCTACATCCCGCCGCGACCATTCGTCAAAAATCGTGCTCAGAAAACGCCCGTACTGTTCGGCCGTCACCGACCGCCCGGTCACCAGATCACCGGTCTGAGTATACAGCGGCCGGTCGCGCCACGACTTCCACGCTTCACCCTCCCCCTCCGCCACCAGAGCCTGCTCCGGCACCACTCGCTCGACGATGGGGATGAATTGCATGAACTGCGCCTTCAGTTCGTCGCGGAAGAACCGGTAGATCTCCAGGGGACGGTCGGCATTGACCCGGTGCAGCGTGCAGAGCACGTTCCAATCGACCTGGTGGCGATTGAGAACGTCGAGCCCGCGGGTGACTTTCTCAAAGGTCGGGCCGCCGCCTTTGTCATAACGGTACAGATCGTGTATTTCTCGGGGTCCGTCGATGCTGATACCAACCAGGAATTTGTTGGTCGCCAGGAATTCGCCCCATTCGTCATCCAACAAAGTGCCATTGGTCTGGATGGAGTAGGCAATCGTCGTCCCCGGGCACCGGTACTTCTCGGCCAGTTCGACGGAGCGGCGGAAAAAGTCCACCCCCATTAGTGTCGGCTCGCCCCCCTGCCAGGCGATCATGACCTCCGGTGTGCGATGCGACTCGATCAGTTGCCGGATGTAGGTTTCCAACATCTCATCGGCCATGCGGAAACGGCTGCCGGGATAGAGCATCTCCTTAGAGAGGAAAAAGCAGTAAGCGCAGTCGAGGTTGCAGGTCGCCCCGGTTGGCTTGGCCAGCAGGTGAAAGCCCGGCGGCGCGCCGGATGGATAACTGGTCAACATCTGCTTATGTCCATGGCTTCTTGTGGGAATTTGGTTGCAGCGGCATGGTTGCTGCCTACTCGAAATCAGCTATTTACTTCCCGTCGAGTCCAGATTCGATTCTATCGTCTTTGGGAACTTCCGTCACCAGTGAAGGCTCATTATTATTCAGTGAGGGCAAGCGCTCCCTGACTCTGATCAAAATTCCCTTGGCATGATCAACTGCCTCCACATCCTCTTCCTTTTCACTGCCTGGTACATAACTCATGAGGCGCGCCACCCACCGGGTCGCCGGAACACTTCCCAGTATAGCGATGATGAGCATCGTGAGGGGTATCGCCAGTATCGCCCCAATCGCCCACAGCAACCAGCCCCAAATGAATACAGAGATAAAGATAATGAGCGGTGAGATACTGAGTCCCTTACCTAGCACACGCGGAGAAATGATGTTGGCCGCTGTTCCATTGATAACTGCGTATCCAATAAATACGATTATGGCCGTCCGTGAACCATACAGGCTATAGGCTAGCAGCACCGGCGGAATCAAGGCGATCCAATAGCCGATGGCCGGGATAAAGCCGAATACCCAGGCAATAATGCCCCAAAGGACGGCGTACGGCACCCCTATAACCCATAAAAGCAGGCCATCGGCGATGCCGACCAATAGATTAATAAAAGCCGTCAGGGTCATGTATCGGCGCACATTGCTCGTGAGGCTGATGGCCTGATCCAGAACACCCGTCTCGGCGCTGATGCCCAGGCCAGAGAGATTTGGTAGCGAGAGAGCCGTGTAAAGCATGAAGATGAAAATGAGCAGGGTTAAAAATATCTGGACGATCGTATTCCCGATGACGGCCAGCAAGCCGGTGAAAAACTGGTTGAACTGCTGTTGGTTGATGATGCTCATCACCGATTGGGTCACCTGATCGATAACGGAGACGGAATCGGTGCTTTCTTGCTGTCTTTGAAAGCTATCTGAATACGCCGGTACTTCTCCGGTCATATTCGCGACTGAGGACATAATAAGCCAGGTCATCCCTACAATGACAAACACCACTAGGAGAATCGTCATCAGCAGGGCAGGCCCGGATTTGAACCCTCGTTTTTCGAGTGCCTGGGGTACCGGCAATAGCGTGATAGTGATAACAGTGGCGAGGAAAATAGGATTGAGGATACCTGCCAGGCCGCGGATACCCCAGATGAGGATAATGACGGCCGCTGCGACGATGATAGCGAACCCCAGACGCCGGTTAGCGAAATCGGTCATAACAGATTCAATCCTTAAGGTGATAGCTAATCAGGTAAGCCTTTCAACAAATGAAAAGAGGGCTTCTATCGAATAATCGATTGAAGCCCCGTGAGATTTCTCCCTGTGATCGATCCGGCTAGACCGATCACCCCTAGCCGCCGGTCAATAGATTAGGATGACCGGCTATCGTCCTTCGTGAGCCATCATATCGATGACGGCGGCGACAGCCAGGATCAACGCGTCATCCTGTCCTGGCTCAATTTCAACGCCATAGCTGTCAGCGATCCGGAACCACTTCTTGGAAACCTCGGCCACATTGCCGATTTTGTACTCGTGGTCGAGAATATTGCCCTGCACTTCCATATCGGACGCCCCCGGGATATCGACCGACCAGCGCTCGCGCACCGGTGTGATAAGGGCCTTTTTCACCATGGCCACTTTCTTACCTTTGGCATCTTCGATCTCCATGCTGTCCTTGACCCGCACCTTCCGCTCCTGGATCTTATAGAGTTCATTGCCACTGCGATCTTCAAAGATCAGGGTGTCGCGGACTCGCAGAGCTTTGCCGTCGATCTTGTACACCTTTTCGCCCTGACCGTTCTCAATCCAGAAGTCGTCGCCGATTGAGGCGATTTTCTGGCGCATCTGGTAGTGCTGTTTGCCGCCGCCGTCCGAGCCTCGTCCGGGGCCGCGATCCTCGCGACGATCTTCTCGTCTGTCTTGCCTTCTGCCCATGATAAGTTACTCCTTTTATCTATCCAATTAGGAAAGATAAAATTATGATTTTTGCATAATCCAAATTTATTTAATCCGTGTGCGTTTGAAACCAGACCTTGAGTGTGATTATAGCAGACTTTAAGGCACCGGCTAATCGCTGAATCATTCTTTTCCAGTTGATGACTCGTCAAACTCTAATCGTTCAACCGAAATTACCGCATGCCCCATGTTAAAAAGAGTGTTGACCATGCCCATCAGCACAGACTGATCGGCTACTTCGCCAACTACGGTTGTTTTGACTTCTTCGCCGATTAACTCACACTCGACGATCACTTCTCCCCACATCGCATCGGCCAGCGTTTGACTCAAGCGACCGCGCACTCGAATCCGATAACAGCCCGGCGAGTCCATGAATGATGCGGAAAAAATTACCCATTAGAGGGAACCTCGTTCGATGCCTAGTTGCGAAGGGGATATGTACAAATTCTTTCTCCGGAGCTTACAACTATCTGTGATCATAGACGATCAGTCCCGGCGACGGCAGCACCAAAATGGTGCAAAAAAGGTGCGTATAAAGGTGGGGGTAGGGAAAGAAGGATTGTTTTCTACTGGCGGCCGGGATGTTATTCAAGTCAGTTAACCGTTTCTTGGGGATGTCCAAGTCCACGTAGAGCCTGATAAAGCCGGAAGGATCGGCCAAGGATAACGATTTCTCAAAGGCAGCGAAAGCGCCGGCCTCGTCGCCACCCGCATTATGGGCTATTGCCCGCAGTGCCAGGGCTTCGATTTGCAAGCTTACTTCATGACGGGCCAGACAATAAAACTAAAAGTAAAAATGATAGTTACACCCTTTATGTCTCATGTGGTACTTTTGACTGCAGTGATATACAAATTACTATGGTTCAAATAGGATAGGGTTCTGGAGAAAATTCGAGCGCCATCTTCAAAAGCCGGGATTTCCCAAAGTCTGGGGTTGAACACATCTGGGACCTAACGATTTAAGACCATATTCAGGAGGACAGTGACAATGACTGCGAATTCCGATAGGAAAGAGCTTAAGAGCCTTGGCTATGAAGTTTTCATAGCTCTATTGTCGATCCTATCCATCATCAACATGTTTATCGTTTACCTGCCGGGAATGAGCGAAGAGTCGGAAGATGTCGTGACGATCTTTCAGGCCGCCATCACGCTTATCTTCCTGGCCGATTTCTTCTATCGCCTCTTCACGGCTCAATCCAAATCAAACTACTTCTTTCGAAACTGGGGCTGGGCTGATCTGCTGGCCTGTCTCCCTTTCCTGCGTATCCTGCGCGTATTCCGCGTTTTTCGCGTCTACCGCCTGCTGCGCGATATCGGTATCAAGGCGATCCGGGACCAGTTGCTTTTTGATCGCGCCGGGAGCGTGCTTTATCTGACGATCTTTATGGGCCTGCTCATCATCCAGACGGCCAGCATTCTCGTGCTCAACGTGGAAAGTATGAACCCGGAAGCCAACATCCAAACCCCGGCCGACGCCATCTGGTGGACTTATGTGACCATCACAACCGTTGGCTATGGCGACCGGTATCCGACTACCAACATGGGGCGAATCGTCGGTGTGCTGCTGATGACCAGCGGTGTGGCCCTCTTCGGTGTGTTCACCAGTTTTCTGGCCAACACCTTCCTGTCACCCCGCAAAAAACCGGAAGAGGAGCTTGTCGAACCACCTACCGAGGGGGTAGCCGCCCGCCTGTTGGAGTTGCGGCAACTCGTGGAGGAACAGGAAAAGACAACATCCGCCATCCGGCAGCGGCTTAAGGACATGGAAAAATTCCTGGACTCGTGAGGCCAGTACTGTTTAACCTCGGACATGTTAAAATCCTGAGCGCTGGATTCATGGCCATAACTCATTCTGCGGAAAGCCGTGCTGACAGCGGAAAGATTATAACTGTGCAATATTATGACATCATCAAAATCTGTAAAAACGGGGCGATCCTTTCAAATCGCCTGGCCGCGACCGTTCGTGGCCCTTCGTGGAATTGACCGGGCGGATTGGCCTCGCGAGATTTTGGCCGGAATCACTCTGGCTGCGTTGGTTATCCCCCTCAACATTGGCTATGCTGAAGTGGCTGGTTTGCCCCCCCAGGTCGGGCTGTACGCCGGCATCGTGCCGATGATCGCCTACGCCATATTCGCGACGTCGCGCCATGTCGTTGCCAGCCCTGACGCGGCGATTGCCGCCTTGATTGGCTCGTTGCTGGCAGTGCTCGCGGTTCCCGGAAGTCAGGAATATCTTCAATTAGCCTACGCACTGGCCCTGGTGTGTGCCGCCTTTTTTACATTGTTCTGGCTTTTCCGGCTCGGTTTTCTGGCCAATTATCTCTCCCGCGCCGTTCTGGTGGGGTTGATAGCCGGACTGGGAATTGAAGTTTTATTCAGCCAGGTTCGCAAGATGATGGGTGTGTCGATCGAGGCGGAAGGGTTTTTCCGCGAGGTGCTCGCCACTTTGCAGGCTTTTACCGAAACTAACTGGTATTCACTGGCCATTGGCTTATCCACTATTGCCATTGTGCGACTGTTGAAGCGATTCACGCCGAAAATTCCCGGAGCGCTTGTCGCTCTGATTGGTATGACGCTCGTAGTCAGTGTGTTCAACCTGACCGCCTACGGGGTTAGCGTATTGGGAGAAATTCCCGCCGGCTTGCCGCGTCTAACCGTACCGCAGGTAGCCTTCTCCGAGTGGGTAAAACTCGTCCCCGGCGCGCTGGCCATCGTTGCCCTAACGATAGCTGAAGGGTTATTACTGGCGCGTCGCTATGCTCAGAGCCACGGCTATAAAGTTGATTCTGACCAGGAGGAGTTTGCCTATGGGATGGCAAACATGGCCGGCGGATTTACGGGGTCCTTCGTCACCGGATCCAGCGCCTCCCGCACGGCCGCCATGGACGAGGCTGGTGCGCGGACACAGTGGCCCAGCGTTGTCTCGGCCGTTTTGGTCGTGATGGTGCTATTGTTCTTCACCGAACAGTTAGCCCTTCTGCCGACGGCGGCGCTAGCCGGGATCGTGGCCAATGCCGTCCTCAAATTAATCGATATCGAAGAGTTTCGTGAACTCTATCGCCTGCGGCGGTCGGAGTTCATGATCGCCCTGGTTTGTACCGTCAGCCTCCTGGTCCTTGGTACGCTGGCCGGACTGACCATCGCTTTCCTACTGACAACCATCGAAGTCGTTCGTCGCGCAGCCCAACCCAAGACGAATGTGCTGGTCGAACTTCCGGATGCCGAGAGCTTAGAATCGAGTCCCTTGGGAGAACATCAGTTTTCCGCGCCGGACATAATTGTCTATCGATTTGGAGGACCGCTCTTCTTTGCCAATGCCCATGTCCTGCGCGAAGAAGTCGAGGATATCATTGAATCCGGTGGTGGCACGCTCGAATGTTTGATTCTTGATGTGGAGGCTGTAAATGACATCGACACCACCGGAGTGGAAGTATTGGAACAGGTAATTAAATTGGTACAGGCGAAGGGTATCTACCTGGCCGTCAGCCGCGCTCATTCGCCCGTGCCGGATATGCTCCGCCGTTATGGGCTCATGGAACACCTGGGCGAAGAAAACCTGTTTACGAACAACCGGCAAGCGATTAAGGCGTTCAAAGCTAGAAAGAGAGAATAATTACCGCCAATCCCGATTCGCTCAACAAAAGGACAAGAACGGCAGGACTCAGTCTCTCTTCCGTTACCGTACCCGCCGCGATCTCCTTGCCAGTGTTGTTTGATGCCTACTCGCCGGCCAAGCGCACTTGCTGGCCGGTCTCATCGGTGTGGGCTTTATATACCTGACCTTCAATGTCTACCACGATTACCCAGCCCGGCGTAATGGCCTGCAAACCGCTTTTATGGGACTGACCTGACAGGTCTCACTGACTGACGTTCTACGACGACTCCGGCGGATAGTTCCCCACGCCCCTCTTGGCCACCGTCGCGGGGCCATCGCCCTTCTCCAGGATGCTGAACGAGCCGTCTGTCTCCAGGATGACCGCCTCGACATCCTCGACGTCAGCCACGCCCCCGCCGCGAACGGCCGCCAGCACCTCTTCTTCGGTGACGCGCTCGCGCTTCATCGTATCGAGCAGCATTTCACCCTTGTAGAGCAGGAGCGTCGGCTCTGCCTTCACTAACCGCCGCACCGTCGCCGACCGCACCGACAGCCACGTGATCACAAATTGAAGCGCGATGAGCATGAAGAAGGCGGTGATCCCCTCGACCAGCGGCACCTCCTTGGACAGGATGATGCTGGCCAGCGTGCTACCCAGGGCGACCGTGATCACCAGATCAAACGCGTTGAGCTTGGTCAGCGTGCGCTTGCCGGAGATACGCAGCAGGAACACCATGCCTAAATAGGCCAGCACACTGACCACCACCACGCGCAGTACCCCGGCCCAGCTGATGAAAAACCAATCGATAAACATTCTCCCTCCCACGATCCACTGGTAGGGATAAGCCCCTATTGCTTACCCTCTTCGTTGCCTATCCGCGCGACCCTTCCTGCTTCCCGCCCAGACGCTCCGACGGTGTGCGGAAATCGCTCTGCTTCATATGCTGATACGACAACGCCACTAACTCACGCAGCACCGCCTCATCGACATCGGCTAGTTTGTTGATGTAGAGGCAGGCCGCCCCCTTTCGATGCTTGCCGAGCCGGGCCAGCAGCTCCTCATACGTATCGAACCCGGCCATGATATAGACGCTCAGCGCCTGTTTGCGCGGCGCAAAGCCGACCGCGAGCATATCCCCCTTGCGTCCGCTCTCGTATTGGTAATGGTACTGGCCGAAGCCGATCATGCTGTCGCCCCACATGGTGGGCTCCTCACCAGTCACTTCGCTCATCATCTACAGCAGCGTGTAGCCATCCTGACGCCGCCGGTCGTTCTCAACGCTGTCGAGATACGCAGTTACGCTGGCGTCGGTCGGACGAGTCTTTGGGTCAGACAAGGGTTTTCTCCTTTCACTACCTGAGCCGGGTAATGGGCTTAGTCTATCACAAAAGGGGTGCGACCTGCACCGTCGAGGAGTCGGCATCGCGCAATCGCATGGCGGCATAGGACGTCAGCGCCGAGATGCCCCCGGCGCTGTTGCCGGACCTAACTTCTGTATTGCGCTGACTTCGTCCCAGCCTCCATGAGAACGCCTCCTTCTCGGAATATCTATCTCATGGCAAGCTAACTTGTGGGTTAGGGTGCGCGCTGCAAAGCAAAGAGCTCCTGGTTTGGGTGACCTCTGCCTACAAATTGCTACAATACTCGAAACAAAGGGTCACCGGGCACTGTACCTTCATCACATTCCAGCTTAAATTCCATTTAGATTTCGCACTTTGTCGGCTCCGCCCAACGTAGATTGAGCGGCATTTTCATCGCTCCTTTCTGGAAGGTCGCTTTTAAGCGCTTCAGCTTCTTGAACCCCCTGTGATCTACCCGAAGGAGCGAATTGAGCATGGCAACTGATCAAGCCGAGAGCGCTGACCAACCCACTGGGCTACGCTACCGCCACCTGTTCGATCACGCACCTATCTGCATTTTCGTCATCGACTTGGGAGTTAGGCCGAAAACCATCCTGGAGATGAACCAGCGAGCCGAACTGGTTTACGGTTATCGGAGCGCCGAGTTGGTGGGGCTGCCGGCCGACCACCTGGTGGCTGAAGAGGCCATTCCGGCCTCTAGGATCATTGTGCGATAGGTACAACAGGGCCAAACGATAAAGGCCGAATCCATACACAGCCGTCGAGACGGTACGCGCTTCCCCGTGCGCGTCATTGCTGCGCTCGATCCGATTGTAGCGATCTGCCCCCAAAGTAGGCCAATTCTTGTCTATCGCCACGCAGGGGATTAGGTCATGCTAAGACTAGAATGTGAAGCAGACACGCTAGGACTTCAACTTAGATGCGGCAGTGACACTGGCACGGGTCAATACGAGTGGCAGAGCAGCCAAAGAGCAGCTCGGCGCCTTGAGGGATGCAGATTCACAAGTTAGCGTCCCATTCCCCCTGATTGCCCGCCAGCCGCTCACCACATAGCATGTGGTACACTGGTTTATAGTTGACCATGCGCATAACCGTAAGGAGAGTAACAATGTCAACAGAGACCAATAAAGCGATTTGTCGTCGTATGCTCGATCAGCTGTACAACCAACATCGACCAGAGCTCATTCCGGAGTTCTTCGCTGAGGCCCTGATTGTACATGAGGGCCGCGCCACCCATTTGACTGTCGATCTAGAAGCGTACAAACAACGGGTTATCTCGGCCTTAACGGCTTTTCCCGACATCCAGATTACGGTTGATGATGAGATCGCCGAGGGCGATAGAGTGGTTTACCGCTGGACCGTGACGGGAACCCATCAGGGCAAGTTTGGGGATATTCCGCCAACAGGTTTCACGAACTGCCATTCACCACAAAGAGATGAAAATAGGATAACATCGCGACACGGCACCGTTCAGGTCGTTCTTTGATTCTGGCACTGCGAGTCCGACCAACAGGTGGACCAAGAACCTCCGGCGCACCAAAAGATGTCGCCTCCAGATGGAGAGCACGCTTGGGAGAATACCCT
>JAWOHK010000108.1:0-9414 GCA_046485205.1 Chloroflexota bacterium
AGTGGGCCTGCGCGCGGCCTATAACCTGGGGAACCTGCTGGTTTTTGGCCCGCTGCGCGACCAGATGGGTCTGGCCCGTGTTCGCGCTGCCTACACCGCCGGCTCGGCTCTCAGTCCGGATGCCATGCGCTTCTTCCACGCTCTGGGCGTCAATCTGAAGCAGATTTACGGCTCGACGGAAGTGACTGGCGGGGCGACCGTCCATCACAATGATGCCATTAAATTCGCCAGCGTCGGCCCGCCCGCACCAGGCATCGACATCCGCATTGCCAACGACGGCGAAATCCAGATCGCTGGACCGACGGTGATGCAGGGTTATTACAAGGATGCCGACGGGACGGCTCGCGATGTCATCGTCGATCCCGATGGCCGCCGCTGGTTCCGCACCGGCGACGCCGGCTATATCGACGACGACGGCCATGTCATTTACCTGGACCGGGTCAAAGACATGCTAAAACTGGCCGGTGGAGAAAGCTTCTCGCCCCAGTTCATCGAGGGACGGCTCAAATTCAGTCCTTATATTCGCGACGTGATGGCCATCGGGGGCGAGAACCGCGCGTTTGTGACGGCGCTGGTCATCATTGACTTCGAGAACGTCGCCCAGTGGGCCGAAAAACAGCGCATCTCCTTCACGACCTTTGTCGATCTGTCCCAACGACCACAGGTGTATGATCTGGTGCGGCAAGCGGTTGAAGAGGTAAACGAATCACTGCCACCGGCCGCTCGCATCCGGCGCTTCGTCCTTATGCACAAGGAGTTCGACGCCGACGAGGCCGAGATGACCCGCACCCGCAAATTGCGCCGTGGTGTCCTCTACGAGCGTTACGGCGATATTATCGAGGCCATGTATCGAGACGACGCCACTATCCAGGTTCGCGCGCAGGTTCGCTATCAGGATGGCAAAGAAGGCTTCATTGAGACGGAGATTAAGGTGATGAGTCTGGCAGAGACGTTCGAAAAGGAATCGTAAATATGAACCTATCTCAATCAGGAACCGATGCAGTCCGCAAGCTCCGCGAGTAAAGGCGCGTTATGAATTGGCAACTCGTCCCGCAACAATTTGTGACCGGCCTCCTGAACGGCGGCATCATCGCCATCATTGCCTTGGGGATTGTCCTCATCTATCGCGCCTCGGAAGTGTTCAACTTCGCCCACGGCCATATGGTCATGGTCGGTGCATACCTGACGTGGTGGTTTGCCGGAGCCAACGAGGATGGCAAGGAAATTTTTAATCTACCCCTGTGGGCGGCCGTTCCCTTGGCCATCGCCGTCATGGCCATTATTGGATTGATAATCGAGCGTCTGGCTTTGCGGCCGATGACAGGCCAGCCACTTCTCGCGATAATCTTGATGACCCTCGGCCTGTCCCAATTAATGGAAGGCACGGTGGCCATCACCTTCGGTATCGAGCCGAAAAACAACTTTCCGGCTCCGTTTTCACCAAGTGACGTGATAATCGTACATTTTCCCGGCGCGTTCAACGACACCATCATCATCAAAGAGGCACTCCTGGCGACGTTCATCGTAGCCATTTTGGCCGCCCTCATTTTCATGCTCTTCTTTCGTTTCACCCGCACCGGTCTGGCCATGCGAGCCACTTCGGAGGATCATGAACTGGCCCGCAGCGTAGGGATTAATGTACCGCGCGTGTTCGGCCTGTCGTGGGGCATCGCCGGGATCATCGCCACTGTCGGTGGTGTTCTGCTGGCCACCGTGACGGGGGTGAATCTAAGCCTGGCCACCGTGGCCCTCATCGCCTTCCCGGCCATCCTGCTCGGTGGCCTAGAGTCCTTTCCGGGGGCGATCGTCGGTGGCCTCCTGGTGGGGTTGGCGGCGGCGCTGGTGCAGGCATCGTCGGCGCAGGCCGTTCGCAATGCCTCTGAAATCGCGCCCTATGTGTTATTACTTATTGTCTTGCTGATCCGTCCTGAAGGGTTGTTTGGCGAGAAACGAATTGAAAGGGTCTGAGGTAGAGGAGTCGTTTGATGGCTGCACTTCGCCCGGCAGGAGATTTTGACCGCAGTTATCGGCAGGACATGTCCGTCATCCGCCGGCCGTGGCAATGGATCGCGTTAATAGTCGGTCTGATCGTTATCGTTTCTGCGCCCCAGTGGGGCAGTGCCTACGCCATCAGCACGGCCAACCGGATATTCTACACCATCATTGCTGTGCAAGGGCTCAATATCCTGACCGGTTACACCGGCCAGGTTTCGCTCGGCCAGGCAGCATTCATGCTGGTCGGTGGCTACGCATCAGCGTTGGTGACAACCTACTGGGGGTTTCCGTTCCCGCTGGCCATCCTGTTCGCCGGCTTGTCGGCTGGCCTGGTCGGTTTGCTGTTTGGCCTGCCGTCGTTGCGCGTTAAAGGTTTTTACCTGGCTATGGCGACACTGGCGGCGCAGTTCATCATCCCCTGGCTCAGTCGCCATATCTTCCCGGCTTATTTAGGGGGCAGCACCGGCCGTATCTCCGTCCCTGTGCCGGTTATGTTTGGGATTACTTTCAATGAAGTCAATCTTTATTTCTATCTCTCGCTGGTGGTGCTGATACTGACCACACTCCTGACATTGAATTTATCGCGCAGCCGTCTCGGCCGGGCGTTGGTCTCTATTCGCGATAATGACCTGGCCGCCGAACTATTGGGTGTCAATTTATTCCAGTACAAATTGCGCGCCTTCTTCCTCGCTTCGTTCCTGGCCGGTGTGGCCGGCGCGTTGAAGGCTCACAGCCAGCGTGGCGTCGGTACGGAATTCGGCTACGACTTGCAGGAATCGATCATCCTGCTGGGCATGTTGGTCATCGGTGGCCTGGGAACCAACCTGGGACCTTTTCTGGGCGTTACCACCGTTATCTTGCTGGAAGACCTGGCCGGTGTGGCCGGCCACACGATGGCCGGCTTATTCCCGGCCCAAGCGGCGCGTTTTCTGACGTCCTTCCGGCCGATATTTTTCGGTCTGACCTTGATGCTGTTCTTGATTTTTGAGCCGCGCGGGCTGGCCCACCGCTGGCAAATCATCAAATCTGCCTGGCGCTTGAGACCTTTTGCGCGGTAAATTCGACCAGCACCAGGCTTTTCCGGATCGATCGATGGTATATATGGGTGGAAGTATTATAAATCTTGAATAGGAGGTGATGCCTTAAGCATAACATGGATCAATTTAGCGGGTTATTAAGGGTTAAGTTTACGGATTCGACAAACTACAAGGAGAAATGAGATGAAGAGAATTCTGTTGGTCTTGCTATTGCTTTTAGCATTGCCGGTACTGGCGGCGTGTGGCGCACAGCCAGAGCTAGATACCATAGCGCCAACTCTGCAAGCGGCGGTTGAGGAAGTCGCCCCGACCTTGCAAGCGGCGGCCGAGGAAGTTGCCCCGACTGTGCAGGCCGCCGTTGAAGAAGTGGCTCCAACCCTGGAAGCCGCCGCAACTGAGCTTGCCCCAACCGTAGAGGCCGCCGTCGAGGCTGTTACGCCTGAAGAAGAACCGGAGATGGGCGAGGAAGAATGCGTCGAGACCTACGAAGGCGAGACGCTCACCGTTTACCAGCAAGCCGGCCTGACCGGTCCTCTGGCCCAGATCTTAGGTGACGGTTTCATCAACGGGTCTCAGGATGCTCTAGACCGTATCAATAGCGAAGGCGGGGTATGCGGTATTCAACTCGCCATTCGTCTGGAAGATTCGCAGTATGACCCTGCGCAGGAAGTGGCCATTTACGAGCGCTTCCGCGCGGAGGACCCGGCCCCGCTGTTTATCCTGACCTACGGCTCCGGCGCGGCCATCGCCCTCAAGGAACGCGTCATTGAAGACAAAATTCCCAACATTACCGCCGGTTTGGATGCCGGAGCGTTCTACATCCCACGTGACGGCTACACCTTTGGCGCTGGTCCGATTTACTCCGACCAGTTCGCCGGATTTCTGGAATGGCTGAGCAACAACTGGGACGATGTCAAGCCGGAAGGCGCGGGCGACGATATCGTCGTCGGCGTGGTCGGCTGGGCTAACGCCTTCGGGGCCGGAGCCACAACGCCGGAAGCGCTGGCTTATGCCGAAGAGCTGGGCATCACCGTCCTGCCTTTGGAACAACAGGAGATCGCGCCCACAGCCGATGTCACCGGCCAGCTGCAAAACCTTTTGGCCAACGGTGCTAATGTGATCTGGGCCCAGTCGCTTTCCTTCGGCCCGGCGCAAGTCATCGGAACGATGCGCGCGCTGCAGGCCTGGGATTCGGCCATCGTCAGCGGCGTCAACTGGAGTATGAACACGGATGTGCTCAATATTCTGGGTGAAAACGCCGCACTGATGGATGGTTATTACGGCGTTTTGCCCAGTTACTGGTGGAACGATGTCGACAATCCAGGGGTCCAGATGGCACTGGAAGATTTTGAAGATTCCGGCTTGCCGGATGCCAGGAAAGACGTAGCCTATTTGTTGAGCTACGGCCAGATGTTTGCCATCAAACAACTTCTGACCCACGCTTTGAATACAGTCGGCCTGGAAGATATGGACGGCGAAGCGGTGTTCAATGCCATGCAGGACTTGGGTACAATGGATGCCGCCGGTCTTTTCTACCTGAATGCCGAGGGCGAAGATCGCGCCCCGCGTGTGGCCCAGATTCGCCAGGTGCAGTTCACCGACGGCGTGCCGGAGTTCGTGGTTATCGAAGATTTCTTCGAATTGCCCGACACCCGGCCGCCGGAACCGTAGGATTTAATATTTTCTGTTTGTAGAGAGCGCTTCAGCGCCATCATGACAGGATCCGTCTGAAGTCGCTACGAAACTTAAGGGCGAGGCAACCGGAAAGGATTTTCTCGAGTAATCCGCGAGTTATCTGCCGGTTGCCCGCCTAACAGCTAGAAGTGCACATTCGTATAAACTAGGTTCTATGTTGAAAGTCAACAATATCGAGGTTGTCTATAGCGATGTCATCCTGGTCCTGCGCGGCGTGACGCTGGAAGTAGGAGCTGGGCAGGTTGTGGCCCTCTTAGGAGCCAATGGTGCCGGCAAATCGACAACGCTCAAAGCTATTTCTGGTCTCTTGCGCACCCAGCAAGGTGACGTAACCCGCGGCAATATCGAACTGGAAGGCGAGCGGATCGACCGGTTATCGCCGGAAGAGATTGTGCGCCAGGGAATCGTCCAGGTGATGGAGGGGCGGCCGCTCTTCCGGCATTTGACAGTTGAGGAAAACCTGCGGGCCGGCGCGCTCTTTCGGGGTACAACCGGCGGCGTGCTGCGTGATGATCTCGACCGTGTCTATGAGTATTTCCCGCGGCTGCGGGATTTTCGCCATCGAACCAGCGGCTATCTTTCCGGCGGCGAACAACAAATGGTGGTCATTGGCCGCGCCCTGATGGCCCGGCCCAAGGTGATATTGCTCGACGAGCCGTCGCTCGGCCTGGCCCCCTTGCTGGTCCAAATCATCTTTGAAATCATCCGGCGCATCAATCAGGAAGAGAAAGTGTCAGTGCTTTTGGTGGAGCAGAACGCCCACGTGGCGCTGCAAACGGCCGATTATGCCTATGTCATGGAAAATGGCCGGATCGTCCTCGACGGCCCGGCGGACAGTCTGGCTGAAAACGCCGATATCAAGGAATTTTATCTGGGCCTGACTCAAGTCGGCGAGCGCAAGAGCTACCGCGACGTGAAGCATTACAAGCGGCGCAAGCGGTGGCTGGGCTGAATCCGTATTCAGTAAACAGTCGGGCATTATTCAGCCGGGAGGCATAAACTGGTTACTGAATCCTGTGAAAGGGGGATCAATTCATGAAAGACGAACGATTGCAGGGAATTATCCGGCACGCGTATGCCCACTCGCCGGAAGTGCGCGAGCGGTTCGACAAAACCGGGCTCTCGCCCCAAGATATTAAGACCTTGACTGATCTGGCTCGCGTGCCGGTGTTGACCAAGGATGAGGCCATCACCCGGCAGCAGGCCGACCCGCCCTTTGGCGGCATGCTGGCCGCGCCCCTATCGGCCGTCAGCCATCTGTTCTTCTCGCCCGGCCCGCTCTATGAACCCGGGCCTGAACCCGACGACGAAGCGTGGGATGTGGCGGTGGATTTGTTGCGCGAAGGTGGGTTTGGCGCGGACGACATCATCCTCAATAGCCTCTCCTATCACCTCGTGCCCGCCGGCTATCTGTTCGATGGCGCGTTTACCCGGCTGGGGTCGACCGTTATCCCCGGTGGTACCGGCAGCACCGATTTGCAGCTGCAAATGGCCCATGACCTGGGTGCGACCGGGTATGTAGGAACGCCCAGTTTTTTACTGAGCCTCTTGCAGAAAGCTGGTGAAAGGGGCATCAAGCTGAATATTCGCCGGGCGGTAACAACGGCCGAACCGCTGCCGCCGGCCTTACGCCAGACTCTGGTCAATACCTACGGTTTGATGGTCTATAACACTTACGCTACAGCAGAACTAGGGGCATTAGCCGTCAACAGCGGCGAAGGTATGGCCATGCAACTGCTGCCGGAGCCTTTGATCCAGGTCGTAAATCCCGATACAGGCGAGACGGTCGGCCCCGGCGAGACGGGCGAGGTCGTTGTCACCAACGGCAACCGCCTCTATCCTCTCATCCGTTTCGGCACGGGCGACATGGCCATGAACATCGACCCGCAGCCCGGCGAAAGCCTTCAGAAAGACCGGAGCATCATCCTGGTTGGCCGTCGCGGCGAGGCGGTCAAGGTGCGCGGCATGTTCCTGCATCCCAACCAGCTACGCTTCGCCACCGGTCAGGTGCCGGGCGTGACGGCGATGCAAGCGGTCATCACCCGGCCGGAAGGCGCGCGCGATCAATTCGACCTGCGCGTGGTCGCGGCCGAAGGCGTGGATAAAAACAGGCTGGCCGAGGGATTGAAGGCGGCCGTGCAGGGTATCTGCCGTGTGCGAGTCGATGAAGTAACGTTTGTGGAGCAGGGGAGTATCGCGCCGGACGCACCAGGGGTTGTGGATGAGCGGCAGTGGGAGTAGCGGACTCGTTAGTACACCAGCTTGATCGACGCATCCAGGTGGAAGATGCCGCAGACATACCCGGCGCGAGGATGGTGAAAGCCGATGGCGTGCCAGCCGGGATAGAGGCGTTCCGTCAAGTTTTCGATTGTGTCATATGTGAGACGGCGCAGCGCTTCTGCAATGGTTTGCCCCTCAGGATTATGGTCGCGAAGGATGTCGTCAGGGATTATTTTGGGTTATCTTTATCGACTGGCTGAGTGACCGGCAAGGTCCAATGGGTAATGACTTTATTGGCCAGGTCATCGGCTACGATCGTGTTATTCCACTGGAACACCCCAATCTGGCTGTCGCGGCTTTCCCGGCCGATGGTGGCCGTCATTCGCCGATCGTAATCCAGAAAACGCCGCCACATTGCCTCACCATCAGGCAAGGCTAGCACCCAACCCTTCATCTCGCCCCGCTCCGGCGAGGTTTCCCACTCTCGTAAACGCAACTCCTCGGTTGATTCCAGGCAGATAATTCGCCCGGCCGGCACGGACCGGACTAGCACTGCCGGGTGGGTGATGCCGCCGTCGATTAGCAGGGGCTGGTCGAGTTGGCCCTCCAGTTCATCGGCCAGCAGATCGAGATACTCGGCATTGGCCGCACGATAGAGGGCATTGAATTCCGGCCAGGGGAGCGATAGCATCCAGCCTAGCGGGTTTTCGGCCGCAAACCAGGCTGTCGTGGCCGGATGGCGTTCGGGGTCGAACTGCCAGCGGCCGAAGACCGCCTCATCCATGTCTAAGACCGGGATGCCGGTTCGTTCGTGCACGACCCGGCAGACGGTAGACTTGCCGGAGCACGCCCCGCCGATCACCCAGCGCAGATGTTGCCGTTGGGCCAGGATTTGAGCCCCTTTATGAAGTAAGGCCTCGTCAGTAGTGAACACGACCCCCAGTTTACCGGCTTATTCAACTTGTTGAAAGAGCAGGGAAGTATTCAAGTATGATACGCCAGCGGTCTAGTTTTTGGACGTCAGTAAGCCGGGAGTTGGCCGGGCTGAAAATCTACTCAATCACAAATTGCACCGTGTGCGGCTCGCCCACATAGTTGCTGTCCCTGATGACGATGAGCCGCAGGAAATAAGTCCCCGGCGGCAGCGCTTCAGCTTGCAAGTACTCCAACGGGCCATTGACGACCGGCGTGTTGTGGGTATCACCGATGGTCAGCCATTGAATGTTCGCCCCATCCGGGATGCCCAACTCAACTTTGTAGAACTCCACTTCGGCCGGATCAAAGCTGGCCGTGCCGACGATGGGCACGTTGCCGTTGACCTTGTCGCCGTCGGCGGGGGATATAATGCGATAGACGACGCCCTGTGTGTTCAGGCTGTCGGCTAGCAGTTCTTCGGTGCAAGTCGAGACTGGCAGGATGGCCAGGTTGTTGGCTTGCGCCCACTCGTGAGCCGGTTTCAGGCTTTCCGGATTGCGCGGCAGGGACAGGAAAATCTGGGCGGCCGCTTCCGGCGGCAATGTTTCCACCGCCGTGCCCTCGACGAAGTGACAGTACAGTTGCGGTGGCGGTTGGTTCTCCTGTTCTTGAGCCGAAAGTAACACGGCGGCTACGGCCGGGTCGACCGGGGGCAACGCCACGGCTGTCACCCGCCACAACGCCGGGTCCAGCTCTTCCCAGAAGACTGAGGGTTGCTCGACAGGAGGCACCGGCGTGGCTAGCAGGCTGCTCTCCAGAAACAATTCATTCCCGGTCGGAGCACATTCGGTTGACCCGACGGTAGCCGAAGCCAGGGCGCAGAGAGGTCGCTCGGTGAGGCCTGGCGGGCGAATGAAATCTGCCGGTGGCGGCTGGCCATTCACCGCCAGGCGCGAGATAAAATCGGAGTTGCTGTAGACGGCCTGCATGTAGGCGCTCCACAGCGGCGCGGCCCCGGTCAGGCCGCTGATGTTAACCATCGGACTATTGTCAGTGTTACCGGTCCAGACCCCGAGGGCTAAACCGGGCGTATAGCCGACCGTCCAATTGTCGCGGTAGTCGTTGGTGGTGCCCGTCTTGACCGCCGCCGGGAAGGGCATGGTATGAACACAAACCAGTCATAGGTTCTGTTAATGGTTTGACTCCGCATCGAATTCATGGGTGGGCTAAACCAATATCTTACACACAAACAACAAGTATGCCAATGAATTCTTATAAACTTTTCGATAAAAAAGAATTAGCGATTGAATCTAGTGTTTGTTTATTAACTCCTTTAAATAAACAAGGTCAAGAATTATCTAAAAAATGTCTCCAAGAAGTTGTAAATAATCACATATCAACCCAAAATAATATTGGAAACAACGTTCCTTTATATTCTCAGAATATGCAAATTATGTTTGATTTCAAAAGATAAATTTTAATAATTATCGAAAAAATGTTGCTAACAAGTTTTAAATAATAACTTTCATTTATATTCAATTTATGTTTGATT
>JAWOHK010000005.1:0-10325 GCA_046485205.1 Chloroflexota bacterium
CGGGTATGTACCAGCAGATTTATAGCCGCTCATTCAAGACATTCAACATGGATTGGGGCTACCGCGGCTCCATCCCCCAAACGACGGACAGCGTGGAGGGTTTCAGAGCCTGGTTCCAGGCGCTGGACGCCGAACTGGTGGAGGCGTTGAGTCTGTATTCGGATGAAGACTTGCACAACCACCAGGTTGACCGGGGGCATGGATTCACACCTTCCCTTTACGATCAGTGCCGGATATACCACGAGGCCAACCTGATCTTCTGCGCCAAGGCGAGCGTCTACCTGAAAGCGCTGGAGAAGCAACTGACCGGCCAATGGCCAAGCTGGATCGGATAGACTGAGGTTTCGCAATGCCTTCGAGTTCGACCCGAACCTTATCCGTTGGCGACTCCATCTTCACTCGCCGCCGGACGCGGTCTTCCGAGCACTTTCAACCAGCGCGGGACGGGTCAGCTTCTGGGCCAAATCGGCCGTTGAGCGCGACGGCATCATCCACTACACATTTCCTACGGACTTGCCTGGTATGCTCTGATGATCGAGGTCATGCCACCTCACCGGAATGCAGTACGCTATGACGACAACTCGCCACCACCTTTGAGCTTCAGGAAGACGGCCGTTTCCAGCGCCCGGATCAGGGTGGCCTTTGGAACCGATTGACATCGACAGGAACGCGCTCATTCAAATCTACCAGGCTGTCGTACAAGAGTTGCAGTACGTAGCTCGGATTGTGGGAAAAAGCGCCGGGATCCTTTTGGACGAAATGGTAATTATAGGCGGCGCGCACCAGCCGGGGCGTCCATTCAGTATAACGGTTGTCGAAGTTGAAAACAGCCGTATCCACCTGACCGTTGTCGCTTACGTCCACGAAAAAGTAAGGGAAATCGTCCGCACTGTACACCAATGGCGTACCGATCACATCATCCGCGTATGCTTGCAGCGCTTCATACAGCGAAACGTGGAAGGTATTGATCTCCACAGCGATGCCCTGGTCAGTGTCGCCATCGCCGTTATAGTCCCTTGGATCGTTGCGGATCAGGCGTAGATCAGCCCGATCGGTGACATGGACGTGGCAGGCGCTACATTCAAGCGGATTGATCGCCAGGTCATGGGGGTTATGACATGAGTCGCAGGTCTGGAAATCTGGGGTGTGGTCAAATCGCCCAACATAGGATTGACCCGGATATTGATATCCCACTCTCGCGGTTGTTCCCATCAGCGTTGCGGCGGCGATGTGATAATGGACGTTGATGAACTCGAGTGAATCGTCGACGGCGTCATCATCCAGGCCAGAGATCGCTTGGTTGACCTCGTCTGAGGAAGATGTGCCCTGGTGGCAAAGTAAACAGGCTGCTTCACTCCCCAACGCATCGACTACCTCACCGGAGGGAAATTCAACCCTATTCATCTGGTGGACGGTGTCATTGTGGCAGGCGACGCATGAAACTACTGTGCCGATGGGCATATCCTGGGATACTGATCCGGCCGGTGTGCCCCGTTCTCCGACACGATCGAGCACGCCGTGCAGACTGTGGCAGGCGGCGCAATCCGCCGGAATGAGTGGTGGGTTATCCTCATGCCAATAGGTAAACGATTGGGAAGTGTAGTTGGCATGGGCGGACGCCGTCCAATTGACGGCGATCGTTTCGACCGGATCGGCGGCTCGGATCCGAAATATGGCCAGGACGATGATCGCGGCAGGGATGAGAATGGCGGTGGCGGCCACGAGCAGGCGCTTGTTCTCTTTGGCTTGCTCGAGCAGTTGATTCATGCCGGTACTCCTTCACATGGTAGCATGCGGGCTTCAGGTCGATTGTAACAGGGCAAAGAGGATGGAAGCGGCCGTCAGTCCAAGAGCCGTCAGCCGGACGACGCGTTGCGCGTACACTCTGTGCATAAGTTCTCTTCCTCCTTAAACCATATTGTATTGCTCGGTGATAATGTGGTTGAGCGGCAGATCGAGCTCTTCCAACGCCTCCATAACGGCCGTAATCATCGGGGGGGGTCCACAAACAAAGTAGATCAGGTCAGCTCGATTGGCCGGCAGATACCGGTCGAGGAGCTCGGCATCAATAAAGCCCGTCTCGCCCTCCCACCCTTCCGGCGGCTCTTCCAAGACGTGCACGACCTTTAGGGTGAGCCGCTGCTCCAGCGACTTAAGATCATCGCTATAGGCCACTTCCTCCCAGGTCGGATTGCCGTAAAAGAGCCAGGCCGGCTTGGGATTGCCCCGATCGGCCATGGTGCGAAGCATGCTAAGCATCGGCGGCGAGCCAACGCCGCCGGCAATAAAAACGTAACCGGGACCGTCGTGGCGGTCAATGCTAAAGGTACCATGAGGACCATCCAGGTAGACGGTGCTGTCAAGCGGTAACTGGCTGATGCTCGAGGTGAAATCGCCCAATTCGCCGACGGTAAATTCTAATCGTTCGGGGGACTCGGCACTGGAGGCGAAGGAGAACGGATGCTGGCGCAGGGCGAAGGGAGGACGGTTGATGGTCAGCCAGGCAAACTGCCCCGGCATGAATTGAACGCCGTCGTGGCCATCTGGCCGTATAACCAGCGTACACGCCTCTTTTGCTTCGCGCTGAACATCGGTCAGTTTATAGGGACGGGTTAACTGCCTTAGCGGCCGTATCAGTCGCGTGTTAACCAGCAGTCCCAACCACAGCACGGTCAAGCCGATCCACAAACCACGCTGCCAGGGCATCGCCAGATAGTAGCTGACGCCTAAAATATGAAGCATCGCCATCACCACCACGATCGCCGCGAAGAGGGTGTGCATTAAGCGCCAGATCTCATAGCGGATTCCCATCTCCTGGCGATAGAGGGAGGTTACGATCAGGCCGATGAGGGCTAGCAAAGAAACAAGACCATAAACGGCCCGCGTCGGCGCGGTCAGCGGGTTCAACAGGCTAACCGTCGTTGGATTGAACAAAAAGAGGATCAGTGGATGAGCCAGCACGAAGACAAAGCCGACGATGGCTGCCCGTCGATGGTAATAGTAGATTTCATCCATATCGAACAGGTTTGAGAATGACCGCAGCCGGGTGGTGGGGACAAACTGGACGCCAAGCAGCGCCAGTCCGCTGAAACCCAGGGCGACGGATAGCTCGCGCCAGAACTCCCTGGGCTCAGGACGTGGGCCGGCCATCACAACGATGAACGGTGCCAGCAGTACCAGCGCGTATAAAAGAAACCAAAGCCGTGTCTTGGTCGCTGTGCTCATTCAATACTCCCGTATCCTTGAATGGTTTTTGGTTGTGAAGTAAACCTTATAATGAGACACTTTTTTTACTCAATTCGAACTGGCCTAAGCCCCTGTAAGTATTTACTGAACGATCAAAGTATTGCGTTGTTCAGCAAATCGGGGCAACTCTTGTTCCTTTTTCAAAATACATAAGAACGCTGTGCTTGTCAACCGGAGCACTGCCCGTTTGCCAAAGGATTATAGCGCCCTTAACTGGGCGTGACTCACAGTCATTACGGTTTATTGAAGAACATCTCTTCCGCGGCGCGCTCCATACGCGGCTGGCTTATTTTCTATCCACTCCCTGGATGTGATCCCCAGGTGCTGGTCTTTGGCCTCTGGCACTTGCGGGTAGATACTCTGGCTACAGATGACAACTTTCTAGCCGAGCTGGCCCTGGGCCTGTTATCTCAAACGATATCAGGTTTAATTTTTGTCTGTCTGTTCCTGAGGATGAAGAATCTGCTATCACCGACCGCAGAACACGCCGCGATGAACGTGTTTGAGCATGAGTGCTCTATCACGATTGGTCCCGTCAAATCCAAGGCGTATAGGGACTATAACCGATTCTTCAAAAGAGTTCTGGAAATGCACTTCTGGACAAGTGATTGCGCGGGAAATTTTCTTATTGAGGCGTTAAGCTGTACTTGACGAACGGTTGCTCATGCCGGTCGTCGAGTGTAGACCCTCAAAGGGTTTGTATAAACCCTAGAAGATTATCCCACCTTTCGCCTGGATGAGTATTGGTAGACGAAATTTTTGATTGCTATACACTGATAAATAAGCCTTTGTCAATCAGGTCAGATGTCTTGAAAATCGGAAAAACAAAACCTACAAGGCTAGCGCTTGCCCAAAAGATCTGCCGCGCTACACCGCCGATCATCGCTCAAAAGCTTCGGCTTGTGCTTTATCCGCAAGGTCAGGCCATCCGAGATGATTACGAATCAGTCGTGCGAGCCCAGACTGGATCGCTCTTTCCTGCCCGAACAGGAGAACTTCATGGCTATGTATTCAGTGTTCACGGGTTCTATGAATGGCGCAACACTGCCATCGCTATAGCCGTGGCGGCCAAGGGCGATACGATCGTCGAAATCGGGGCCAACATCGGCACCGAAACCATCGGCTTCTCCGATATCGTCGGCGAAAAGGGCAAAGTTTACGCCTTTGAACCGCTGCCCTCAAACCTGGAGGCCTTGGAGGATCTTAAGGCGACTGCAACTTTTCAAAACATCGATGTAGTACCGGTCGCCTTGAGCGATGGAATTCGGACAGCCAGTTTCGTCATCCCACCCAGCCATCAAACGGGCATTGGCCATGTCATATCAAACGAAGGTATGGAAGATAGTCAAACGATCGCCATAAACTGCATGACCCTCGACGCATACATCGATCAGATTGGTCCAACCAGATTAATAGCTATCGATACGGAGGGCGAGGAAGTGCGAGTATTACGCGGGGGTCGAAAGTTCATCAGGCGCTATGAGCCATTTATTATTCTTGAAGCTTCATCTCGACATCTTGAGCGCTCCGGATTTAGCATCCAGGACCTGGATGCCGAGATTAGAGGCTTGGACTACAACCTATACAGTATTAACAAGATTGGCCTGAGCAAAATCGAGTCTGGTAAATACAAGAATAGCCGAAACTGGCTATGTATACCGAAACAGCAAGAAGCATTTGTTAAAAAGATTCATAATATTCTGGTCAAGTCCGCGTTAATGCCTAGCTTTCATGAACTGAACCCTATGCACTTGACATCGAATGTATGAGGAATCATCCTCCTCAAAGATGTCCACAGTCCAGATCATAACCACCAATAATCGTCATGAATGGTAGCGCTGGTGGCAATCGGGCGCCCATCGTCTGTCTGCTCGTCCGAAGCGCGGCCCGGCCATCGTCCATCCGGCGCTGCTTAACCCAGTCATTGATAGTTCGTTGTCCAGCGATTCCTATCGCTCCACCGCCGAGGCCATTGTCCTGACCCCGATCGGGATGGGCGGGCGCTTTTTACGGTCATTAAATGGGGCCGGTCGATGACCCGCTAAAATGGCACATCTTGCCTCTCCATGCGCTTGACTTCTCCGGCCTTCCACCGGCTATCATCATAATCGCGGCCCATGAGCCACTATACAACGAGTGCATAGCCTATGCCCACAAATCGAAGAGGTGGGCCTTTGGGTGAAGCTGATCGTATGACCGGCCATGCCCCACGGTTTCCTCACTTTCCCTCATTTCAATCGCGACGCCAAGCCCGCGGTGGTGGCCATTACCAGGCGCAGCAAACAGCGTGGTGATCGTGCTCCGCCAGATTTAAGGCTTCCTAGCCCACTGTCGCTGCCTGCGCTCTGAGCGGGCGTCGGGCTTTCGTGGTGCTCGTTCTGACACGAAATCTATCCATGGTACATGTCTGACACATACCGCAGCGCTATCTTAAAAGTATCACATCGTGCGGCATGGTTGCCGACTACTGACCCAAACACAAGGAGGTAGGATGGAACCCGTAATACCCTTTGATTGGCAGCGGATATTTCTGGGCGAAGAACCGCCCCTGTACTTGCTGGAAATCGTCTTTCGCGTGGTGGTCATCTATATCTTTGCCGTGCTCTTGCTGCGTCTCACCGGCAAGCGCGGCAAACGGCAATTGTCCCACTTCGAGCTGGTCATTGTCATCGCCCTGGGCTCGGCCGTAGGCGACAGTATGTTCTATCCCGAAGTTCCAATCCTCTACGCCTGGCTCATCATCACGCTCATCGTCCTCCTAGACCTGCTGTTGAGCGAGCTACAGATGCGCAGCAAGGCGATGAATAGCTTCCTTGAGGGCGATCCCCGAATGTTGGTGGAGAACGGCCGCATTCTTGATGACGGCCTTGACAAGGAGAGGTTGCGTCGCGACGAGCTGATGGCCCTGCTCCGCGAGCAGGAAGTGGCTGACACCGGCGAGGTGAAATATGCCTTTCTGGAAGAGACGGGTCATCTGGGGCTCATCAAGTACGAACCGGGCGAGAAGGTCAGTGGCGTAAACACGTTCCCCGACGATCTGCAGAACTAGCACCCCGACAGCCTAGCGTTGGTGAAGCTCCGCGTCGTCAGAGCGGTGTTGTCGCTTTTAAGGAGCGTCTCGCCGACCAGCACCGCATCCACGCCGGGCGCCGCGCATGGCGCATACGTCGAAGACCATCTTCAGCTCCCCATCGCCGATAACGGCGATCTCCGGCAGGATAAGCGTCCGCAATCAGGCCGTGTTTTCACAATCCACCTCGAACGTCTGAAGTTTGGGGTTGTTGCCGCCGACGATCGTCGGCTCTACTGGCAGCACGCGCTGGACCTCCTCGAGCAATTGCACTTCCGGCCGCTGATACACCACTTTCGGTTTGTCTGGAATGGCCATAGGATTAGGCGGCCGGTTAGGATAATGTTACTATCGTTTGGTTGAACCGATAAAACCAACAGTAACTACTATTCAACCCATCATGAAACCAAACGAACAAAACGACGACATCATCGACAGCCCACTTGGTTGGGTCAACGACCACGTCCGCGAATATGTGGAAAGCGACGGTCGAAAAGGTCACCAGTGGCGTGGCTTACCGACTTTGCTCCTGACAACCCGCGGCCGGATAACGGGGCTGCGGCGCCGAACAGCTCTGATCTACGGGCAGGATAGCGAAGATTATATTATTGTGGCTTCCAACGGAGGCTCCGCCGACCACCCACTCTGGTATTTGAACCTGGTTGACGAACCGGCGGTTGAATTGCAAGTAGGATCAGAAGTATTTGCAGCCCGCGCCCGCGAAGCATCAGGGGATGAGAAAGAACGCTTGTGGCATCTGATGGCCGGGATTTTCCAGACTTATGACAAATATCGGGTCACTGCCGCCAAACGGGGCCGGGATATTCCCTTGATCGTTCTCGAACGGCAGTCTTGAGTATTCGATCAGGCATGACGACTGAGACGGAAATCGGTCTTGCGCAGCACCTTGATGATAGCTAGGTCATTACAATGGCAGGAAAAGGAAAAACCTATGACATCCACGAATACTTCCTATTTGCAGTTAAAGCAACTCCAGGGCGAGTGGTCGGGTAAAAAGCGACTTTGGCTCACGCCCGGCGAACCAGTGCGGGAATCACCGGCGCAGGCTAGGGTCGAGTTTGCGGCCGGCGAGCGACTGATTTCCGTCCACTACACCTGGTCGTGGGAAGGCACTCCGCAAGACGGACTGATCGTAGCTCGCTTGGCGGACGATACCGAATCGGTCGACGCGTTCTGGCTGGATTCGTGGCACATGAGCGACCGGTTTATGCTCTGCCGCTATCAGGCAACCGACGACGCCACTGTTGCCGTTTTGGGTAAATATGCTGGTCCATCCGGCCCTGACTGGTCTTGGCGGATTACGATTACTACAGAACGGGAAGGCGAATTTCAACTGATTATGGACAATATCACACCCGAAGGCGCGGAAATGAAGGCCGTCGAAGCGACCTTTCATCGCCCTACAAGCTAATAGCAATCTCGTAGATTATCGGAGGTCGTGAGTCTCTTTTTATTCGATTATATCCCATTGGCTATGTGTTGATTTGCTGATACTGTTCGGTCGAGCCATCCGTCTTACCGATATCTCCGGAGACAAATCCATGAAAGCCCTTGTCATTTACGATTCTCAGTTTGGCAACACCGAGAAGGTTGCCAATGCAATCGCCGACGGCCTCCGTTCGGGCGCGGAAACCACCCTTCTCCACGCGGCAGCGGTCACACCGCAGGCCATGTCCGGATGCGAGTTGCTCGTCGTCGGCTCACCAACCCAGCGATTTCACGCGACGAAGCCGGTTGACGACTTGCTGCAGGAGTTGTCGCTGTCTGACGTCCGGGCGGCGACCTTCGATACTCGCTTCGACCGTGCGGAAGTCGATGTAACCGCGCTGCGCCTGGCGATGAAGATCGCTGGCGACAATGCTTGGGCGGCCCCGCGTATCGCCACTCAACTGAAAAAAGCCGGGGCGAAGATCGTCGTACCGCCAGAGGGGTTTATCGTCGAAGATACCGAGGGCCCTCTTCGGCCGGGCGAGTTGGAACGCGCAACCGAATGGGCTGTAAAAATCCTTGAATCCGTAAAGTTGCCATGACAACATCTCGATAATCGCGAAGCCGGCCAACCGGGCCTTTTCATTCATTTTGCCTCCTAAAACGAATGAACAAAATCGCCGGCTGCGGAATTCCACCAAAAAACTTTCATCGCTCCATGTCTGGCTTTTTGCGTCTGAAAGTCGCATAAACAGCTCCTATTTAGATTAGCCTAACCTGGGTGAGGATGGTAATTTACGGTATGGTGACTAATAACCCTTACCGACCTGTCTCCGAAGTACGTATAGCTCACCCTGAGTGGAGCAAGAACGCCACCATCTACCAGATCAACACCCGGCAGTTCACACCGGAAGGCACTTTTCGCGCGGCCGAGGCGCACCTTCCTCGATTGCAAGTCCTGGGCGTGGTCATCTTGTGGTTGATGCCCATCCATCCCATTGGCGAAAAGAACCGCAAGGGCACGCTTGGCAGTCCCTACTCCGTAAAAGATTACTACGGCGTCAACCCGGAGTTCGGCACCCTGGAGGAACTGAAACACTTCGTCCGGACCGCCCATGATCTGGGTATGTATGTCATTCTGGATTGGGTAGCCAATCACTCAGCCTGGGACTGCAACCTGGTGGATGAACACCCGGAATGGTACGCCCGCGACTGGAAAGGCGACTTCCGGCCGACGCCGTGGTGGGACTGGGAGGATATCATCGACTTCGACTACAACCAGGAAGGCATGCGCCGCTACATGACCGAAGCCATGAAGTATTGGGTGCGCAATGTGGACATCGACGGTTATCGCTGTGACGTGGCCGGGTTTGTGCCGACCGACTTCTGGAACAACCTCCGGCGCGAGCTGGATATCATCAAGCCGGTTTTCATGCTGGCCGAGTGGGAGTCACGAGACCTGCACGCGGAGGCGTTCGACATGACTTATGCCTGGCACTGGAACGATGTGGTCCACCGCATCGCCTCCGGTATGCTGGATGTAACCTCGCTTTATGTCTACTACTCGTGGAATGAAAAGGCCTATCCTTTCGACATCATGCGCATGCTGTTCGTCAGCAACCACGACCACAACGCCTGGGAAGGGACGGAGTTCGAGAAGTTTGGCGAATGTATCGATGCCGCCATCGTCCTGTCGGTCATCAGCGAGGGCATGCCGCTGATCTACAATGGACAGGAAGCGGGTAACCAGCGGCGGTTGGCGTTCTTTGAGAAGGACCCCATCGTATGGCGCGAGCATCCAAACGGCGAACTGTATCGAAAACTATTCGCCCTCAAGCGCGAGAATACCGCCCTGTGGAATGCCGCCTGGGGTGCGCGAATGGTCAACGTAGTGAACAGCGAGCCAAGTCAGGTATTAAGCTTCGTTCGGCAGAACGAACGCGACAGGGTATTCGCCGTGTTAAATCTTTCTGATTTTCCGAACGCGGTGACTTTTCCGGAATCCTTGCACCACGGCGCCTACATCGATTTTTTCAATCACCAACCAATCATATTTGATAGTGAAAGCCAATTGGATATGGAGCCATGGGAATATCGGGTCTTCACCAGGCAGCCGGCTTAGACCCAGGGGGAAAATCATCAGACACTCGTTCAAACCGGAGGGCTACTCAACCGTCTCCCATTATCTCATTGTGGATGGCGCGGCCGCGACCATCTCCTTCCTCGAAGACGTGTTAGGCGCGAATGAAATACGCCGTTAGTCCAACCCGGACGGGACGATTAACTACAATGAACTCGCTTGAACTGCGCGATGTAATGCCTTCTGATTTATCATTTTTCTTTGAACACCAGCGCGACCCGGTTGCTGTCCACATGGCCGCCTTCACGGCCGCCGACCCCGATGATCGTGCCGCATTCGACACCCACTGGTCGCGCATTCTCCCCGAAAAAACAGTTACGATCAGAACGATTCTCGTCGATGGCCAAGTCGCCGGTTCTGTGTTGAGCTATGAACAGGATGACAAGCTGGATGTCAGTTACTGGATCGGACGCGAATTTT
>JAWOHK010000018.1:0-3831 GCA_046485205.1 Chloroflexota bacterium
ATGACGATACGCCCCTGGCGAACAGCATAGATTGTATTCAGCAAGTCATCGGGAGGAATATCTTTTGCACAATAGGCTACAGCTCCAATTTTCAGGGAGTGAAAAATCTGCTCGGTATTATCATATCCTGTGAGTATGATTACCTTGGTACTTGGCAATTCGCTCAAAATCTGGCGCGTGACCTGAAGACCATTACCGTTCGGCAGGTTGACATCCATGATCACGATCTCGGGACGGCAAGCTCGCGCCTGCTCCATCGCTTCTTCACCGTTGATCGCTTCGCCTACAACCTCCATTCGCGGGTCAGTCTCAAATACATCGACAAGTCCCTGGCGAAAGAGGGGGTGATCATCAACAATGAGTAACCTGACTGATTCATTCACAGCATTTCCCATGTCAACCCGGATATGGCGCACAGTATATCATGAACACCGGAAACAGCCTACAGTCGGGGCTATGATTCGCGACGGCTAATGATCGTCATCAGATCGCCGAAGTTAACCGGGACCGCTATATCCGAGAGACTCAGGCGTTGCACCAGCGATCCGGCAAGGCGACCAAAAGTAGGGTTTAATCCGCTTAAGCGTGTGGCCAGATAACCGAGTCGTAAATACCGACCTTGCGCACCTGTCCAGATTTCCTGGAATCCGTGGCGGGCCAGTAAACCCGTGAGTGTTCGCCGACTAAAGTAGAAGAGGTGCATGTCCATCAACCAGGGCCAGCGGCGGCCCATGAGCTGGGCTATCGGTGCATCGATATTCATCGTATGGACCAAGAGCCAGCCACCCGGCCGAAGGAGTCGCCAGGCCTGTTCCAATTCGGCGGCCGGATCAGCCACATGTTCGATGACATCCCACATCGTAATCACATCGTACTGTTCAGATTCCAGGCCTCGGGAATCCATTGTTCCCAGCATCACATCCAAGCCGCGTCGTTGGGCCTCAGCCGCCGCCCATTGTGATGGCTCAATGCCCTGAGCCTGCCAGCCGGACTCGCCGGCCATCTCGACAAAGACGCCGATGTATGCGCCGACATCCAGCAAGCGGCGGTTGGCGGCGGGTCCGGTCACCTTCTCCAGTTGCCGCAGATGACGGCGGAAGGTCAGCTCGCGACCGGCTCGCTCTTCGATATAGGTAGAATCTTCGACGGCGGCATAGGTTTCCAGGATAGTGTCCATCGCCCAGCGCGGATTGGCATAAACCAAGCCGCAATTGCAACACTCGACGATCTGCGGATGTGTGCCATAGCCGGAATGGGTGCAACGAAAGGCATCGACCTGCAAGAGGTCGCCATCCGTGGTAGCCGGAAAGCGAACCTGCCACTCATCCCGGCCGCACAGATTACATTTAACTGTGATCATTTCCTATAGCCGGGGCAACGACAATGGCCGGGCGACGCGGTTCGCCGCCGCGCAGGCGACGGAAAAACAAACGAATCACGGTGTATTGGGCTTTGAATATCTCTTGCCGCGAAATCTTGGTCGCGCCTTTACGACGGTCTTCAAAGATAATGGGCACTTCGCCGATTTGCCAGCCTCGTCGCTGGCACAAAAACAACATCTCCACGAGGAACGAGTAGCCACTGGAAAAGATCTCATCGAGGGGAATTGAAAGCAGGACCTCGCGCCGATAGAGCCGGAAACCGGCTGTCGCGTCACGGGCTTGCAAGCCCAGCAGCGTCCGCGCCGCAAAATTGGCGATCCGGCTGAGCCATATCCGCTTGTGGGTGCAGTTTTGCGAACCACCACCCGGCACATAACGGGAACCGATCACGACGTGTCTTACCCGGCTCATGTGGATCATGTCCGGAATATAAGCGGGGTTATGTGAGAAATCGGCATCCATCGTCAATACACGTTCAGCGGCCAATTCGTGAATAGCCTTCTTAAACCCGGCGATATAGGCCGTCCCCAATCCCAGCTTTGCCGGTCGATGGATGACGAAAACCCTGTCCGGCAGGCGCTCGGCCCACCGGCGAGCCATATCCCCCGTGCCGTCAGGAGAGTTATCGTCCACGACAATGACGCCTAGCCCCGTAGGCAGGGCCAGCAATTGCTCCAACAAGTCGTCCAGGTTATCGGACTCGTTGTAGGTCGGTACGATGACAAAGGTGTCGGTTCCCATTCAGATTGCTCCGTAAGAACGTGATTTTAGCGGTTTGGGCGATGGGTAGCAATGTGGCGGAGTCGACGCCTGGCCGACTATTAGCCTTTGCCCGCAATTTATCGTGGAAAATTCGGACTGGCTTTTCAGCAGGAATGCTCCGACAATAGAGAATCATGCGCATCGGAATTCTATCCCGCAATCCGGCCCTCTATAGCACCCGCCGGTTAGCTCAAGCGGCCTGGGATCGCGGGCATGAGATTCAGATTGTGGATACAACCGTGGTGGCCGTACATTTAGGGGGCGCCGCCGAGCAGGGGGGTGAGTTGCAAGTGGTGGTTAACGGCGTGGCCGGCTTGGGGTCTAAGTCGCTGCTGCCGAAACTCGACGCAGTGATCCCGCGCATCGGTACCTCGGTCACTTTCTACGGGTTGGCGGTTGTGCGGCAATTTGAAGCGGCCGGAATCGTCACCACCGCCTCATCGCAGGGAATCGCCCGGTCGCGGGATAAACTGGAAAGCCTGCAAATCATGGCCCAGGCTCGGTTACCCATACCCCGGACAGCTGTCATTGCCCGGCCCGAGGCTCTCCTGATCGCCGTTGAGGCCGTAGGCGGACTGCCGATAGTGGTCAAGCTTATTCGAGGCACCCAGGGCCGGGGAGTTATCTTGGCCAATTATCTCAGTACCATTTCGGCCGTGCTCAAGCGAGCCCGTGAACTACACCAACAGGCGATTCTGCAGGAATTTATTGCCGAGGCCGGCGGTCGCGATTTGCGGGTGATCATCATCGGCGACCGCTGTGTAGCGGCCATGGAACGACACGCAGCCGAGGGGGAGTTCCGTGCAAATCTGCACCGTGGTGGGTCGGCCGTACCGGTCGAGCTCGATGCGGCAACACAGTCTTTGGCTCGGCGGGCCGCCCGCGCCCACGGCCTGGCCGTGGCCGGCGTTGATCTGGTTCGCTCAAAGCGGGGGCCATTGCTGTTGGAAGTTAATTCTTCTCCCGGTCTGGAGGGTATCGAGCAAACTACCGGCATCGATGTGGCCTCAGCGATCATCGATTACGTGGAAAAAGCCGTTGGCCGAGGGTCGACGTGAGCGCCGCCAACCCAAAATAAAAAACCGCCGGTCGAAACCGGCGGTTTGTGGTTAGTGAATCACCTTTTCGGCGACCTTGCGCCCTTTTTGGGCGGCGATATTTTCGGCCGTCAGTTTACTGGCGCCTCTTTCGCCGGTTTCCAGCCACCAGCAGGCCACATAATGCCCACCGCCATAGTCCTTGAACGGCGGCTCTTCTTGCGAGCACCGGTCAAAGGCGAGCGGGCAACGGGTATGGAAGCGGCAACCCGTTGGCGGATTGAGCGGGCTGGGCACATCGCCTTCCAGGATAATCCGCTGGCGTTTGTAAGTCGGATCCGGGACGGGGATCGCCGACATGAGGGCCTGGGTATAGGGATGGAGCGGATCGCTGTAAAGCAATTCGCGGGGTGCCATTTCGACCATTTTACCCAGATACATAACCCCGACCCGCTCGCTGAAATGCTCGACAACGCTCAGGTTATGGGCGATAAAAAGATAGGTCAGGCCAAAGTCGCGCTGCAATTCGCGGAGAATGTTCAACACCTGGGCCTGGATTGATACATCGAGAGCAGAGACCGGCTCGTCACAGACGATGAACTTGGGTCGCAGGGCCAAAGCGCGAGCGATCCCGATGCGCTGCCGTTGGC
>JAWOHK010000075.1:0-19420 GCA_046485205.1 Chloroflexota bacterium
TTTTGCCATTTTGAATACTGGGGCGGTAGGATTCGAACCTACGAATGTCGGATTCAAAGTCCGATGCCTTAGCCGCTTGGCGACGCCCCATCGTAGGCTGAATGTTATCAGATTACCCCCATTTTCGCAAACGCGCCTAATAAAAACAATAAGCTATCGGCTGCGAATTTAGTCCAATTCTATTGACTTGAGATTCAAATTTATTATATAATTCGTCATACAACCATACCATCATACTGATTATCGGATTCTCACTTCATGCTTCGTCGCGCGCCTTCATTGACCGACCAGGCCAAGACCCATATCAAAGAGATGATCGTCAACGGCGAGTTTCCCGACGGGCGAATTCCCGCGGAGTTGGAACTGGCCGAAGCGCTGGGAATAAGCCGGACGACGATTCGTGATGCCCTCAGCCGGTTGGAGATGGAAGGAACCATAAGCCGCCGCCAAGGCGCGGGCACATTCGTCAACAACCCGGTTTTGCAAATTCGCTCGCGACTCGATGAAATTTGGGGCTATGCGGCCATGCTGGAAGCCCACGGCTTCACCCCCTCCACCAATCTCATTGATGCCATCGAGACAACGGCTAATTCCCGGCTAGTAGACGCGACAACAGCAATCGATCTCAGCGTCGATCCTGACTCCCCGGTCTTGCTGATCAAAAAGCTTTTTCTGGAAAATGATGTCCCGGCCATTCTGGCGGTGAACGTCTTACCGATGAACCTTCTAGCTGAACCGTATACCCGCGAGGACCTGACCCTGCCCGTCTACCAATTCCTTGAAAGTTTCACCCGCCAGCGGCTGGCTTATTACGTCACCGATATTGTGCCGCTCATGGTGGCCGGTGACACGGCCGACTTGCTGCAGATCACGCCTGGTACCCCCCTGGTCTCCTTCGACGAGACCGGTTACAACGAACTGAATGAGCCGATTATCAAAGCCCATTCTTATTTTCGCGACGATCTTTTGCGCTTGCGCCTGCTGCGCCGAAGAGTTTAATTCAAAGGAGAAAATCATAATGCGTAGTTTTGCCGGAAGAGATATTTTGTCACTGAGGGATTTCGAACGACAGGAATTTTTCCGCGTCTTTGAAATCGCCGAGAAGCTGGAACCGATTGCCCGTGATCGGCAGATGTCGGACTTGTTAAAGAACAAGATCCTGGTAACGGCTTTCTATCAGCCATCGACCCGCACCCGGTTGGCTCATGAGTCGGCTATGTTGCGCCTGGGCGGTAAGGTCACCGGATTTTCCGACGCCAAGATGACCCGCGCCGGAGACTTTTACCAGGAGTCCATCAAGGATACAGTCAAGATGCTGGAGTTTTATGGTGATGTCATCGTGATGCGCCACTTTCAGCAAGGCGCGCCGCATGAGGCTGCCAAATGGGCATCCGTGCCGATCATCAACGGCGGTGACGGCTGGGGCGAACATCCAACCCAGATTCTGACCGACTTCTACACCGTACTGCGCGAGAAAGGCCGCATCGACGGTTTGAAATGGCTGGCCGTCGGCGACATGCGCATGCGCACCATGCATTCTCTGGCCTATGGCCTGTCCCAATTCGATTGCCCCATCACCTTTGTCTCGCCGCCCGATATGTCGCTCACCGATGAGTTCAAGGATGATCTGAAGAATTACAACCTGAACTTCCGCGAAGCGGAGCATGTTGAACAGGCCATCGCCGACGCCGATGTGATCCTGGTCGAGCCTGTGGTCCAGCCCGACTATACCAAGAGCCGTGACGAGCGTTCCGGCGACGTCGGCGGCACGCCGGCCAATTACAAGATCACCCGCGAATTGCTCTCGACCAAGGCCAAGTCCGACGCCATCCTGCTGCATTCGCTGCCCCGCATGGATGAAATTCCGGCCGATGTCGACATCACTCGCTGGTCGCGCTACTGGCAAGAAGCCTTCAACGGCGTTGTCATGCGGATGGCCTTGCTGGCCCTCGTCATGGGCAAGATGGAGTAAACTGACATGCAAACTGATCTTCGTAACCGTGACTTGATCGGCGATCTGGATTTCTCCAAAGAAGAAGTTGAGACCGTCCTTGATGTAGCCTGGGATCTGAAGCGCAAGCGCGCCCTGGGCGAACTCCATCCCTATCTGCGTGACAAGGTGCTGGCCATGCTCTTCTTCTTCAGCAGCACCCGTACCCGCGGCTCCTTCGAGGCGGGTATGGCCCAACTGGGCGGCCACGCGGCTTTTATCGAAAGTAAGACAACCCAGATCGCCCACGGGGATACCGAGACCGAGATGGGTGAGATTTTCGGCCGCTACTTCGACGGCATCGCCATCCGCCATGTTACCTGGGGCACCGGCAACCGTTACCTGAATCTGGTTGCCAACGCCTCGCGCGTGCCGGTGCTCAATATGCAGTGCGAAATCTACCACCCCTTCCAGTGTCTGGCCGACCTGATGACGATCATGGAGAAGAAAGGCCGCGACCTGCGCCGCCGCAAGGTAGTCGTTTCCTGGGCCTACGCTTCTTCCTACCTGAAGCCGATCTCCGTGCCGCAGTCGCTCATCCTGCAACTACCCCGTTTCGGCGTAGATGTCGTTTTGGCTCATCCGCCGGAGTTCAACCTGATGCCCGACATCATGGACCAGGCTCGCGAACAAGCCCGGAAATACAAAGCCGGCTTCGAGGTCATCAGTGATCCGGATGGAATGACCCAGGCGGCCAAGGATGCCGACGTCGTCTACGCCAAGTCCTGGGGGCCGTTGCTGGTCACGGATGACCAGACCGAGGGCAAGCGTATTCAAGATCAGTACAAGCACTGGATCGCTGATGCCGAACTGATGTCTCTGGCCAAGGACGATGCCGTTTATATGCACCCGCTGCCGGCCGACCGCGATATCGAGGTCACCAGCGAGGTGATGGATGGCCCCAACTCGGTCGTTTTTGACCAGGCTGAGAACCGGCTCCACGCGCAGAAGGCCGTCATGGCCCTGACCATGCGCTCGTAAAAATTCATGAGTAACCACTGACCGCCCACCACTGACGGCCCGGCCGCTGCCTGCCATTTCCCACACGGGCAGCGACCGGCCGTCTCCGGTCAAAGCAGAAACAAAGGAAAACGCATTATGTCAAATAAACTGGCTGTCATTGCCATCGGCGGCAATTCATTGATCAAGGACAAGGCCCACCAATCGGTCGAAGACCAGTACGAGGCCGCCTACGAAACATCCGGCCATATCGCCAAGATGATCGCCGCCGGTTGGAACGTTGCCGTGGCCCACGGCAACGGGCCGCAGGTCGGCTTCATTCTGCGTCGCTCGGAAATGGCTGCCCACGAGATGCACGAGGTGCCGCTCGACGTGTGCGGCGCGGACTCGCAAGGGGCTATCGGCTATTCCTTGCAACAGACCATGTACAATCACTTTCACGATATGGGTATCAAGCGGCAGGTTGCCACGGTGGTCACCCAGGTTGAGGTAGACGCAGACGACCCGGCCTTCAACAACCCCAGCAAACCTATCGGTTCATTCATGGGTGAAGAAGACGCCATGCGGCGGATTGAAGTTGATGGTTGGGACTGCAACGAAGATGCCGGGCGCGGCTGGCGACGGGTTGTTGCCTCACCCGAACCGATACGGATTGTCGAACTGGACGCGGTGAAAGCGCTGCTGGATGCCGGCATCGTCGTCATCACCGTCGGCGGCGGCGGCATTCCGGTTGTGGCTGATGAAAAGGGTAATCTGAAAGGTGTCGCGGCGGTCATCGACAAAGACCTGGCCTCATCCCTGTTAGCCACAGAACTCGGCGCGGAACTGTTCGTCATCAGCACGGCCGTCGAGAAAATCTCTTTGAATTTCGGAAAACCCAATCAGCAAGACCTGGACCGTGTGACTTTGGCCGAGGCGAAAGCATATCTGGCCGAGGGCACACACTTCGCCAAAGGTAGCATGGCCCCTAAAGTAGCGGCTGTTATCAGTTTCCTGGAAGCCGGCGGCAAGCATGCCATCGTCACCGACCCGGAACACATTGCCGAAGCCCTTGAAGAGAAAACAGGGACACACTTTGTGCAGTAGGTCGATTAACCGGCATTTGACTGGACTACATTATGGATCATGTATTGCATTTAAAAAGTCTCATCAGCGGCCGTACCTTCCGGCCGGATGAGATCGACTACGTGGACCCGGAGTTTGGCCCGAACGGCATCGTCGATGTCACCTATGACTATGATGTCATCAAAGGCAACATCAGCCGCGAGAGCTTGCGCCGGAACGAAGACTATTCGATCTGGCGCTACAAGCCGCTGTTGCCGGTGAAGCCCGACGCCGAAGTTCCGCCGTTGCAGGTTGGTTGGACGCCACTCCACTACGCGCCGCGACTGGCCGCCCGTCTGGGCCTGCGGCACGTGTGGGTAAAGGATGACGGCCGCAATCCGACAGCGTCATTCAAGGACCGTGCCAGCGCCATCGCCGTCGTCAAGGGCCGGGAACGCGGCGCCGAGATCATCACCACGGCCAGCACAGGCAATGCCGCCGCCGCCCTCAGCGGTCTGTGCGCCAGCATGGGCCAGGCCAACGTCATCTTCGTGCCGGAAAAAGCACCACCGGCCAAGGTCGCCCAATTGCTGGCCTTCGGCTCGATAGTCATGCTGGTCAAGGGCACTTATGACGATGCCTTTGAATTGTGCCTGCAGGCTGCTGATACCTACGGTTGGTATAATCGCAATACCGGCTTCAACCCCTATATGACTGAGGGCAAGAAAACGGCATCACTGGAAATTTGCGAACAATTGAAATGGCAGGCCCCGGATCGTATCTTCGTCAGCGTCGGCGACGGCTGCATTATCGGTGGCCTGCACAAGGGATTGAAAGACCTGCTAACATTGGGCTGGATCGACCACATGCCCAAATTAATGGGAGTTCAGGCAGCGGGCAGCAACTACCTGACCGAAGCATGGGAGAAGGGTGAGAACGTGCTCACCAAGCCGCCGATCGACGCCCAGACGCTGGCCGACAGCATCAGCGCCGGGTTGCCGCGCGACCGCTTGAAGGCGATGGCCGCCGTAGTTGAAACGGGCGGCGCTTACATCACAGTAAGTGATGAGGAGATTCTGGCCGCCATTCCGGCGTTGGCCCGCGGGAGCGGCGTCTTCGCCGAACCGGCCGGGGCCGCGGCTTATGCGGGGTTGGTCAAAGCTGTAGAGCAAGATCTGGTCGAAGCCGACGAGCGAATCGTCATTGTGAATACCGGCAGCGGTCTTAAAGACGTCGCCGGAGCCATGAAGGGCGTTGAACTCGTGGGGACGCAACCCTACCGTGTCGCGCCGGACTTGGAAGACCTTCAGAGGGTGATGGCCGAAATCGTCGCCTGATCTATTGATGTAATTTGTAGTAGGCACTTCAGAACCGTCTCGTAACAAAATACCCAAGTGCCTACTACGTACAATTACTCTTTTGGCTCAATCGCGCCGACAACCATAGTGAAGATGATCAGAATCGCCGCGGCCAACCGGGAATCATAAAAGCCGAGCGAATTAAACGGCACGCCCAACGCCAAGGCCCAGACCACAAAGGCGAATGTCGAGATGAAAATCTGGGTCCAGGCCGGTTGCAACCCCGGCGCTCGGGTCTGGCGAAAAGTCCACAGGAAAGTTATCACCGTCAGGCTAGCCCACATGATCCACAAGAGGTTGGTGGTGTTGTTGTCGGGCATAACGCCCGGCGAGACGGCGAACAGGCCTAAAATTGCGGTCCACCCGGCCACGACATCACCGGGAATATTCTTGATGACCCGATCCCAGTATCCATCCAGCCGTTGCGTCTGGAATTCAGCCGATTCGAGCGTCTCTAAACCCTTGGCGGTCTCCAATGTTTCGGCAGTGACAATACGACGTCCCATGATAAATCTCCTTATGATTCAATAACCGCGATTGATTTGGTCTGCTACTTGCGCGGCAGATAGCGTTCGATTTGCGGCAAGATCGCCCGTATGGGAATACCCTCGTTAAACTTATAATTGCCTTTCAGCGCGGATCGTAATCCATCCGTTGCCTTTTGGGGTGGATGCGCGCCGCCACTGTGGTGCAGGGCCACAACCTCCCAGAAGCGATTGAGAACCGGCGAGCCGGATGAGCCGGGTTCCGTATCGGCCAGGTAATGGACGCGATCGGCGCTCATGTCGGCCAGAACATAGTTCTGGGTCAACACGACTTTTTGAGGGTTGCCGCGCGGATGCTGGATGATGTTTACCCGCTCCCGCTCGATTATTTTGTGCGGGGCGACGAGCAGATAGCCGCGATGGCGGCCGCGCCGGAGCAACTCCAGGTATCCCAATCCCTCTTCCTCCGGCTGCATCTTGCGTTCGGCTAAAGGTTCGCCTTTCAACCGGATCAATGCAAAATCCAGTTCGGTCGCCGGGCTACCCAGATAGAAGTCGGTCTTGAACTCAAATACCCGTCCCTGGGTCACGGCGCCCTCGGCATTGGCGTGATAGTCAAACCGGATGACAGCCCTTTCGAGAACATCTTTCGAATTAAAGACATGGTGGTTAGTTAACAGAAGGTCCGGCCCAATCAGGAACCCTGTGCCGTGGGCGCGCCCGGGCGGCAATTCTATCCGGCCGACAGCCTGGGCCGTGTAGATCGCTCCAGCCAGCGCGTCGATATCCAGAAAATTGTCCTCGGAATTGATAATGAGTTCTAGTTGGCTTTGATCGCCAACCTTCGGGTCGAACGCCGGCTCATCAGCCAGGGCCGGGGGATCGGTTGGCGGAAACAGTGACGGATCGGTTTGACGGACAGGTGCGACGTCCAGTCCATAATCGGCCGTGAGTCTGGCTAAGAATTCCATGTCAGCGATCAATTGGTACTTGACCAGCACCTCAGCCAGGAATGTGGCTTCATCGGGCGAGGTATCGTTCAATTCGCGAATGTAATTCACCAGCCGGCCAAGCGCATGGTAGGCCGGCTCGCTCGGCTCGGTGGGTAACATCCCATAAGGCTCGAGCTTGCCGATTAATACCCCGGCCAGAATAGATGGTGACGCGGCCAGGTCGGTGCCGGGAACAAAGCGCCGCAAACCAGCACGATCCAGTAAACCAAATCGGGCCGCCGGTCCCATTTGCATGTCGTAAACATTCTCAATCACACGGGCCAGTTTTTGCCGATCGGGTACCGTCAGAAATTGAGCCATTACCTTTCCTCCTTACTATGTCATCCAGTTTTGATTGAATGAAAGCGACTAATTAAATTTGGTGATGGTGGTGGTGATGAAATTCTTGTGGGCCGGGGGCAGGGCATCGTCACCGGCCAGAAAATTGAGCAGACGAATCACGGCGATGTCGTCGTCCGGTGTCCGGCCATAATCGTTCAACTGCACAAGCAAACCAGAGGCAACCAGCCGGGCGCTGCCGTTCAGGTCAACGTTCACGAATTTCTCGACACCTGAAAGCGTCAGTACCGAACGGCGGCCATCCGGGGTCTGGAACATCGGGTAATCGGCCAGAATGGGTACCAGTTCTTGCAGGTCCGTGAAATTAAGTTTCGGCGTCTTGGGGACGGTCTCAATAGCGGCCTCGGGGAGATGCTGGCCGAGAATGCCGGCCCAGTCAATATCAGGCCGCTGCTTGGGACCGATCGTCGCCAGTTTGGGCAATGAGCTGTGGCGCCACAAGTACAGGGCTAACTCTCGCGACTTCGCGCTTTTGGTCGAACCGGAGAGATTTTCGTAATCGACGCCTAACGCCAGCGCAAAGTCGGTCAATCCTTCTTCATTAAAGTAGGTAGCAAAGACGTCGCGCAATTCGATCATCAGGTCTGTCGGCATGGGCGTCATGATTCCTCTCCTGTTTTATCACTTTTTAGAAAGCATTGTCGGAAGCGCTGCTATGATAACATAAAGAGTGTCAGTCCTTCAAAATTCGCCCGGTAATGCGTGCAGCTAAAAGGAGCCAATCCTGATGAGAAATTAAAAACGATTGTGATAATCCGCACAATTATTGCTACACTGATTGATAGGAAGATCGGAATGCAAAAATCACAACCTATTGTTCAGATCCGGGATGTTGTTAAACGGTTTTCGGTGGGCGAAAGCGAACTGACGATACTCAAGGGCATCTCACTCAATATCGACCCGGGCGAGTTTGTGGCCATTGTCGGCCCGTCAGGCAACGGCAAATCGACGCTATTGAATATGATGACCGGCATCGATCACCCCAGCGAAGGGGAGGTCATCGTCACCGGGCAATCGGTTCACACTATGACCGAAAATGAACTGGCTGTCTGGCGCGGCGAGCATTTGGGTATAATCTTCCAGTTCTTCCAGTTATTACCCGCTCTCAGCCTGATGAAAAACGTTATGCTTCCGATGGATCTGGTTAAGAAGGTGCCCCGTAAAGAGCGTCAGGAACGGGCCATGGGTCTGCTGGACATAGTTAGTCTGGCCGACCAAGCTCACAAGTTGCCCAGCCAGGTTTCCGGCGGCCAGCAACAACGGGCCGCGATCGCTCGCGCCCTGGCCAACGATCCGCCGCTCCTAGTGGCTGACGAGCCAACGGGCAATCTCGATTCGGCAACTTCCGAAGATGTCTTCCAGCTCTTTCTGGCTCTGGTATCGCAGGGCAAGACCATGGTCATGGTCACTCACAGCCGCAGCCTGGCCGCCCGCGGCTCCCGCATCGTCGAAATTCGCGACGGCCTCATCGCCAGCGATAGTTTCACGCCACTGCACGAACAACTCGTCCACCATCATACCAATGGCAGGCATGTCCTGGCGGTTAAGGAGATCCTAGGTGGCGGGTAGCAGGTGACAGGTGGCTCGCATTCTCATTCCTAATTTTTAATTCCTAATTCGTAATTTACTATGGACGTATTGTGGGATAAGGTCTGGTTCGATCTCTGGCAACGCAAGGCCCGGACAGTACTGGCGGTGCTCAGCATCGCCGCCGGTGTCTTCGCCATCGGCACGATGTTCGGACTGGCTGACCAGATGTTGTCGGGTATGGATGACTCCCACCAGACGGTCGATCCATCGCATCTCAATTTTATTCTGCGACAGCCAATTGACCGGGCGACGGCCGAATCGCTGGTCGATATCCCCGGCATAGCCGGAGTTGAGCCGCTTAATATTGCCACCATACGCTTCAAGGCGGCGGGCGATGACCAGTGGCAGGCAGCTACGGCCGTCATGCGCGACGATTACGAAGTTCAGACTTATGATCGCCTGGAACTCAAGGATGGCAGCTGGCCGACGAGCCGAGGAGTCGGCGTCGAACGCATCACCAGCGAGTATTACAATATCGCCATGGGCGAAGAGATCATCTTCGAACTTGAAGGTACCGACCGCGCCTTCCCCGTCACCGGCTTGGTCCGCCACCCTTTCGTGCCCCCGCCGCAATTTGGCGGCAATGCCTACTTCTTTGTCGATCGCCAGACCATGACTCGATTTGGCTTTCCCGATGGTCAATTTGTGCAACTTCTGATTCGAGTGGATCCCTATAGCGAAGAATATGCCCGCGACCGGGCAGCAGCTATCAAGGACCGCCTGGCGAGGCAAGGCATCGGTGTCAATCTGGTCCTTTATCAGGAGCCGGACCAGCATTGGGGCCACAACACCGTTCTCGGTATCACCGTCGTGCTACGTATCCTGGCCGTTGTGGCCTTGCTGACCAGCGTCATCATTGTCATCAACACCACCACGGCCATCATCACCCAGCAGACAGACCAGATTGGCGTCATAAAGGCTGTTGGCGGCACAACCCGGGATGTCGCCAAAATCTATTTGGCTGGAGTATTAATCTTTGGTCTCCTGGCTCTGTTCGTGGCTCTGCCCGCGGGGATGGCGATGGCTTACTTCACCACCAAGCAACTGCTGCTGCTGTTCAATATCGACTACGATATCTTTCAGTGGTCGACCCGCGCGGTCTTCTGGCAGGTGATGGCCGCCATTCTGGCCCCATTGCTGGCCGCCTTGTGGCCGGTCTTGCGCGGCGCGTCTATATCGGTGAGGGAAGCGCTGGCTTCGTATGGACTTGGTGGTGATTTCGGCTTTTCCCGCTTCGATCAGGGTGTTGAACACTTGGCCGAACGCGTCTTGCCCTCGCCCTACACCATCTCCTTGGGCAATCTCTTCCGGCGTAAGGGGCGGCTCATCTTGACCCAGTTGGTGCTGGTGTTGGCCGGAGCCATGTTTATTATGGTGCTGACCCTTTCGGCCTCAATGACCCGCACATTAGACAACGAACTTGACCGGCGGCAGTATGATATGCGGTTGTTCTTCTTTCAATCGCACCGTTCAGACCGGATTGAGGCGTTACTGGAACAGTATCCGGGCGTTATTGAGGCCCAACCCTGGTATTCGGTCAACGGCACCGTCTTGCGGGAAGGGGAGCGAGTCGAGGACACCGGCGGTCTGGGGGCGGAGCTGTTCGGCATTCCGGAGGGCAGTACCATGTACCGGCCATTGATCACCGACGGTCGTTGGCTATCACCAGACGACGTCGGCCGGGTGGCGGTCATCAGTCGCGAAACGGCTGAGTTCAACAACCTGGTCGTCGGCGACACCCTGACCATCAATCTGGGCGATCTGGGCGAAGCCGACTTTCAAGTCATCGGTACCTATCAGGCCATCTCGCCCGACGTCTTCTCCACCGATCCTATTTACGCCCCGGCCCAGGCGGTGATCGATGTCACCCGGCGGGCCAACCGCGCCAACCAGGTGCTAATTCGCGCTGAACAGCCCGACACCGACAGCATCGCCACCTTGATGCAGGAATTGGATGACTACTTGAAGTCCTATGGTCTGAATGTCAGCCCGTTCTTCAGCCGCACCAGGGCCCAGGATCGCGAATACGCCTTCAACACCTTTAGCATCGTCAACCAGATGCTGTTCAGTCTGGCGCTGGTGATGGGCGTCGTCGGCGGTATAGGATTGATGGGCTCGCTATCGATCAGCGTTGTCGAGCGCACCCGCGAGATCGGTGTATTGCGCTCCATCGGCGGCACGTCACCGGTTATCATGACGATGTTCATCCTGGAGGGGGTTTTGCAAGGGGTAATGAGCTGGCTGCTGTCCGTGCCCGTCTCCTTTATCATTGCCCGGCCGGTTGCCGATCTGCTGGGCCGGACGATCTTCCAGGTCAGCCTCGATTTCGCCTACAACTGGACGGCCGTCCTCGTGTGGTTAATAGCCGTGATCTGCATCGCCTTCCTGGCCTCACTCATCCCTGCTCACGCCGCCGGACGGGTGAGTGTGCGGGAGAGTTTGGCGTATGGTTAGGAGTTGAATCGCAGGCAATCCTGTCTGCGGTTTTGGTTCGCGGCCAGGATTGACCGCGCTCCATACACACGGGGCGATCCTCCAATTTCTGCTATAACGGACGCCATCTCAGTTCCTAGCCGGAGGCGTTGTGATGGCTCGTTGGTCCACTGTTGCGTTCGTATAAATCGTCTTGTTGATCTCGCTGGTCGCCTGCGACAACCCCGGCGTACAGACGGCTGTCGAACCCGTGGCCACGGCGGCGGTGGCGACACCGCTAATCCAACCTACATCATCCCCAACCCCGGAACCGACGGCCGGACCTGTTCCGGTGGTCGTCGGGCTGAATCACATCAACGACTGGCGCCCTCCAATCTTACCAACTGCGGCGGCCGAAGAACCAATCAACGAGGCTGTTGAATGCGGCCGCGTTTCTCAAACACTTCGGGCTGGAAGAGCTGAAGGGCCTGGTCTTTTCGGTGGTGGTGAATGAGGGGCTAATCGTGGTCGATTTGAATCAGGCCTCGAAGTGCAATCTGAAAGCTTGCGGCTATAAATAAAAATCGCCTATAAACGCGTACAGCCCCGGCCAGGAGGGGGAACCGGGGCTGTATGCATTCTTGGCGACTTCATTATTAAGCATAACAGGCCAACTTTAATTTGATGTGAGCCTGAGGTGAGTGCTCGGTTAACAGCCCAAAGTCGTCCGGTCAGTCAGCGGTCGAATGCACCAATGACGGTGACGTTGTCCGGCAGCGGTTCTCCGGCGGCCGTGGCCGGAAGCCGCCCACCGTCGATGGCCGAATAGACGCCCACCGCTACCTTATAACGCCCAGCCGGCAGGTCTGACAGGTCGATCGATCGTTCTTCCCGCAAACCATCACCTACCTGCCACAACGTCTGCGCTACCAGGCCACCTCCCGGCGGCCCATCGGCCTGGGCCACCAGTTGGCCGCTGGAATTGTAGATATGAACAAAGGCCAACAACGGCTGTTCCGGCTGCCCGGCGACGTGCCAGACCAGGTCGACGGTCAGGCTGTTGTCCACCCGATGAATCCGGCCGTCAGTCAACCCTAGAACAGTGCCAAAAGATGCTTGTGCGACTGCTCCGCTCGCGCCCGGCTGCCAGGCGGCCGAGAGATCGCTAAAATCCCCGGCGAACAAATCAAAGACATAAACCGCATCCCCGGCGGTCGTCGATCGCAATTCATCCGGTGTGATTTCCGGCCCAAATGTTCGCCAACCAGGAGCATAGCCGGGAAAGCTCGCCGCATTCACCGGCCGATCCGGCCCGCCATTGAAACGCACAAAATCGTTGGCTCGGCCATAGGGCGGAATGAGAACGCCACCGGTAGGCGTCCACGGATAGGGGTTGGGGCAGCCGTCCGGTCTTTCGCCGTAAGAGCTGAAGAAAAACGGCGCGTTCACAAACAGCACCTCTCGTCCTTCAGGAGCTGAAGCAGCTCGGGCGACCATGTTGCGAGCGATGCGGCTGGTCTCGCCGTAGAAATCAAGCTGGCAGCGAATGAAGGGTAAGGTCGGGAGAATCAGCACAGCTATATAGATCACAAGGATCGCGTAAGACCGGGCTTTTTTCTGAAACACCTGGTTTCTGTTAGCCCATAACAATCCCGGAATCGCCCACAACAGCGCCACGCCGATCGACGGCAAATAGCTGAGGCGCGGGCTGCCGTACAAGTAAGCAGGGCCGAGAAATAGTAACGACGGCAATGACGCCAATGCTATCCATCCCACGGCAAACAGCCACAAGCGCCCCGCACCTAATCGCCGGGCCAGCCATCCTAGAAAGGCGGCGGCCACTACCGCCGCAGCGACGAGAAACATCACGGCCCCGGCATCAAGGCGCAGAAGGGGCAACAGCGGATAGAGCGATGTTTGCAGGAAAGGGATGGTGTTACGGCCGATATCGCTGAGCGTATTTAAACCCTGTTCGCTGTTCTTGGGTACCATCAGCCAGATGATCGTGAAAACCAGCGTAGTGAGCGCGTAGGGCCACACCGAGCGCGCCCGCTCCCGCCAACCCACCTGCGGCCGGTTAACCCAATCCAGTCCGATTAGCGCCGGCAGGATGAACAAGCCGTTTTCATGCGCGAACAGCGCAACGACCTGGGCCAGAGCGCTCAAAGTAAGGTATCGACGGTCCGTGGTCTCGCGCCCTCGGTCGAACAGCAGCAAGGCCAGAAGCAACCAGAAGACATGCAGGGGGTGAGTCAACGAAGCGACATAGGCTACCGCCTCATAGTGAAAAGGCGTAAAGGCAAACACCAGAGCGGCGATCCAGGCGAAGGCCGAAACCCGCCCGCCCAGCCGGTAGGCCAGCAGCCATACCAGGGCAACGTTCGCGCCGTGGAGCAGCAGCAACAGGGTGTGGTCGGCCACTGGGTTATGGGGAAAAACGGAATTACCAAAAAGCGTTTCCGTGATCCGGAGCACGGTAAAGACCACCGGCCGGTAATAGCCATACTCGGCCGACCCGGCGAAAAAATCCGCTATCGACCGCCCAGCCATCCAGGCAAAATGCCCGGTCGGGTCATCGTTGAAATAGGCGAAGCCCAGCGCGCGTTGGTAGAGCCAGAAACCGATCAGGGCGACGGCGGCAAGTGAAAGAATCAGAACAAATTTTTGGTAACCGGCTTGCGGTGATTCGGCCAGAGCAAGAGGACGCTCATCCTCCCTGCCTCCCTGCCCTCTGGCCTCCCCGACCTGGTCATCCTCTACCATTAGTCTAAGGGTGTGCTCCGGCCCATTGCATGACCTGAAAAAGGTGGTCGCGCAACGGCTGGACGCCATAAAGACTGAAGATATGGGCGCGGTGTACGACAACCGGTTTGGATGAATAAACACTCGCGTGTTTTTCTAGGCGAAAGAAGGCATCCGTATCGCCCATCAAAGGAAAGACACGTCCGGGATCAAACTCGCAACGGGGCGTGAAATCGAGTAGTTCGTCTAATTCTTGCCTTGAAATTGGAACTTCGGTGCCGACCATTTTGGCCGCATCCCAGACGACTTGGGCCAGATTGGGCGACGATAGCATCGGGGCTACAGCGCGAACGCCGCCGAATTGTCCGGCGAAGAGCATACTGGTGATGCCGCCCCAACTGACCCCAGCCAGCGTCGTGAACGCTGCGCCCTCGAACTCGAACTGTCTTTGAACTAATTCAATCAGGCGCAATGAGCCGGCAAAGGTTTGGTAAACCCGTCCGATTGACGAAAACGCTTCCCGAAACGGCTCGCGCCAGTAGGAGTGGAACGGCGCGCGGATACAGACGGTCGATAGAGGGATCGATGATCGCCCCCGGAAGATACGACGCCAGGAGCTATCGTATGGCGTCTCACTGAACCCGTGATGATAGATGAGCAAGGGCGCGGCCGGGTCAGGGTGGAGCTTGACGTTGACCACGCATTGTATTTGCTCACCCATCGAATGAAGGACGACCGGCCGCTCGCCCGGCGCGTAAACGTTGTAGGCAGGAGTCAGGCGGTGGTCTACATGCGTTCCGGCCAGCACCTCTTCGAATGACGGTTGATCTTGGTTGATCTGGCTAAACGACTCCGGCATGCGCCGGTGCATGGAATACAGCACCAGCTGATCGATCCGCGTAGCGACATTGTCGAATAACATAAAAGTCTCCGTTAAGCCTGTACAGCCTAAACTGTATTAGGGAAAGGGCTGAGATTGATCGATTATTCCCGTAGAGGCTCATTTCACGTCATTGAATCGATTGCTTAATTATTAGTCATCTATAGAATTATCCCAAGAAGCTCGCATCAATTTTTCATCATTCCGGTTGCAAGGAGCCTGTCATGCGCCAATCATCCCACCTTACCTTGATCAAACAAGGCTTGCTAATTCTGATTCTGATAGTTGTCGCGCTCATGATCACCCCGCGTTCGCTATTGGCCCAGGCCATTAATCGCGGCGATCGCGTCTTTTCCGGCCAGGTGATCGACAATGATGTGATCATGTACGGGGATGACGTCATCCTGGCGGGTACCGTCCTGGGCAATGCCTTCATTACCGGTCGCGATATTACCATCGATGGCAACATCGAAGGAAGTCTCTTTGCCATCGGCCAGCGAATTACGATCAACGGCACGGTCGGCGGCAGCGGTTATCTGGCCGCCCTCTCGGCTCGTCTGGGGCCATCAGGCAACATCAACCAAAATCTCTACTTCGTCGGGGTTAGCATCGCCACCGACAATACATCCCAAGTCGGCCGCGATCTGAACGGCGTCAGTCTGGGAGCCTACCTGCAAGGTGACGTGGGCCGCAACACCAATCTCATTGCCGGGCTGGTTCAACTATTGGGCATGTTTATGGATACAGCCCTTGGCCCGACGCCGGCTCCATTGCAAATTGCCGATTTATCAGGACGCGCGCCGGGTCTCGGTCAATTCATTCTGCCCGGCAATATCTACATCGATCTCATCGGCCAAACAACCGACCCGGCACAGACCGACCCGGAGACGGCCACCCAGGCGGTGCTGGTGAGCGAGTGGTTCCGGCTTCGGCTGCGCGATTTACTGCCTCTGCTTATCGTCAGTCTTATCGGTTACTGGTTTCTGAGACGGCCTCTGGAAGCCACAGCCCGCGCGGTCCGAACTCGCCCGCTACCGGCCTTGGGTATCGGCCTCATCGGCCTGGTATTATCGGCAGCAGTCATCGGGGCGTTCATCCTTGTCTTCATCTTCATCCTCCTGATAGGTATATGGCTGGGGACCATCAACCTTTGGAATGTCACCTGGCTTTTATGGTCGGTGGCCTTTCCTCTGACCGCGCTCACACTCTCGCTTTTCATGATCTTTCTGAATTACGGCACGAAGGCCATTCTGGTCTATGCCGTGGCAACTTACCTGATCAACCGCTTCGCGCCGCAATCCGCGCGGTTCCAGTGGGTGTGGTTCATTTTAGGTCTGGTTATCTATATCTTGCTGCAAGCCATTCCCCTGCTGGGCTGGGTCATCGCCATCCTTGTTACCGCCTGGGGATTGGGGGCAGCATGGCTGGCCTGGCGCGGGCGTCGCGCCAATGTACCCGAAGCGGTCGTACCGGTAGCCTCCCCGCCGGAGATGTCTGAAGCGGCTGTGCCAGTCGTTACCAAGTCCAACGAATAGGCTGACCGCTTCCTAAAATTATGAACGCGGCTTCGAGGCGAAATGCCTCAGCCGCGTTTTAATTTTCCCATGCATTTTGTTTTTTGCTGTTTCAGGCCTAAACTCTAGGTATGATTGAGCGGTGGGAAAAAATTGGAAGCGAACATCTGGGAGACTTCCGCATCTTCGGGATTCGCCAGGATACGAGCCGTTCACCACGCACAGGCTTGACTCATACTTTTTACGTTCTGGAGTCCCCGGACTGGATTAATGTTATTCCCCTCACCCCGGAGGGCAAGGTGGTTATGATCCACCAATATCGCCACGGGATCGAGGAAATTACGCTGGAAGTGCCAGGGGGAATGGTCGATGATGACGAAGAGCCGGCCGTTTCGGCTGCTCGCGAATTGAGCGAGGAAACCGGCTTCGAAGCCGATTCATTCATCCATCTGGGTACGGTATCCCCTAACCCGGCGTTTATCAACAATCGCTGTCACAGCTACCTGGCTCTCAATGCTCGATCGGTGGCGAAGAAGCGACTCGACGGCGCGGAGGATATTTGGTACGAAGAAATTTCCCTGGCCGATATCCCGGAACTTATCCGGGCCGGCCGGATTACTCATTCGCTCACCATCATTGCTTTTTATTTTCTCGAGTACTATCGTAAACATGGCCACGACACGTGAAATGAGGGAGAGATTGAGCGAGGATATTCACCTTCTGGGAGATGTCCTGGGACGAGTGATCCGGCGGCAGGCCGGCATTGAGATATTTGAGCTGGAAGAGCGCATTCGCGCCCTCGCCAAAACCCGACGGATTGACGAGAACCCGGCCGTCGATCAACGCCTGGCCTTAGTCGTCGGACGTCTGGAACCGCAGGAAGCCGAGCTGGTCGCCCGTAGTTTCACCACCTATTTCGAACTCGTCAATCTGGCCGAAGAACAACAGCGAGTGCGCGTCTTGCGCGACAGAGAACGAGAAGTTCACCCGCAACCCTTGCCGGAGTCAGTTCACGGAGCGATCGCCACCCTACGAAACGCCGGCGTCGATGAGTTCGAGATGCGACGGTTACTCAAGCGGTTACAGATCGAACTGGTCTTCACTGCCCACCCCACCCAGGCCAAGCGAAGAACCGTTCTGGGCAAACTTCGCCGCATCTCCCATGCATTAACAGAACTGGATATCCGTGACCTCCTGCCGGCCGAACGATCGGCCCTGATCGAGCAAATTACAGCCGAGGTAACCCTGCTGTGGGTGACCGACAGGAGTCGAACCTCCAAGCCGACCGTGACAGACGAAGTGCGGACCGGCCTGTACTATTTCGACAACACTATCTGGGATGTTCTTCCCCAGGTCTATCGCGATATGGACGCGGCTCTGGCCAGACATTATCCGGCCTTGCAAGCCCCTGACGCGTTCTTGACCTTCGGCTCCTGGATCGGAGGCGACCGCGATGGCAATCCGAATGTCACCGCTGATGTGACAGCCGAAACCTTGCGGCTGCATCGCGGGTTGGCGCTGGAAAAACACCGCACCGGAACGCGGCTCCTGGATCGCTCCTTGAGCATATCCGACAAACTGGCGCCCATCGATCCCGCCTTGCAAACCAGTATCGACACCCACGAGAAGTTGGTGCCACATCTGGCCTTTTTAAGCGAGCGCTATCCTAATGAAACCTACCGCCTTTACGCCGCGCAATTGGGAGCCGACCTGGCCGAAGCCTCATCCGGCGACATGGTGGCCCGACTTCAGGGGCGACCCAGTCCGGCCCTCAGAATGCGGCGGAAGGACAATCTACTCAATCCTCTTTCGCTCATAGACCGGTCGCTGCGCGAAGCGGGAATGGAAGATATCGCTCGCACAGACTTGGGTCGAAGCCTCACTCAGGCGCGCGTGTTTGGGCTTCATGCCGCGCGGCTGGATCTCCGGCAATACAGCGAATTCAACACCGCCGTGTTGGATGAATTGCTCGGCCGGCTTGACTGGTGCGCCGACTTCGGCCAGATGGAAGGTCCGCAACGGGCCGCCGTACTGACCGAGATGTTAACCCGCCCCATACCGGATCTGGCCCAATTTGATAATCTTTCAGCAGATGCAACCGAGACCTTGCAGCTTTTTCGCATTCTGAAGCGGGCTGTCGATTATTATGGAGCCGAGCTATTCGGGCCATATATCGTCAGTATGACCCATGGCCCGGAGGATATTCTGGCCCCTCTGTTGCTGGCCTACTGGCATGGGTTATGCCTGCAGGGAGATGAGAGTGGTGAAGGGTTAACCTTCGCGCCTCTGTTCGAGACGCGGGACGATCTGCGTGCCGCGCCAGATGTAATGACCGCTTTGTTTACCCATCCCGGCTATGCGCCACACCTGGCCAAGGTTGGGCGACAACAAACGATCATGATTGGCTATTCCGACAGCAATAAGGACGCCGGTTACCTGGCCGCCAACTGGGAACTGTATCAAGGTCAGGAAGCCTTAGCTCAGACCTGCCGCGAGCACAACATCATCATGACCCTATTTCACGGACGCGGGGGAACCATCGCCCGTGGAGGCGGGCCGGCTAATAGGGCCATCCTGGCCCAACCACCGGGTTCTGTTGGCGGCCGGATCCGCATCACCGAACAAGGAGAGGTAATCTCTGATCGCTACGGCCATCCGGCCATTGCCGAGCGCCACCTGCAGCAGGTTGTTCACGCCGTTCTGATCGCCTCCGCGCCCGAGCACTATCGCTTACAGTCGCGGCCATCCTCGCCGTGGCTGGCGGCGATGGATGAATTAACCGCGATTTCCTACCGCGCCTATCGTGATCTGGTTTATGAAACGCCTGAACTGCTGGTCTATTGGAGCCAGGCGACGCCGATGGAAGAGATCAGCCAAATGCGTATAGGGTCACGACCGTCGCGGCGATCGGCCGGCGCAACCTTCACGAGTTTGCGAGCCATACCCTGGGGATTCAGCTGGATGCAATGCCGTCATGTGCTTCCCGGTTGGTTCGGTGTGGGCGAAGCACTGGCCGGTTTCAGCACCCATCCGGAACGTTTAGCCACTCTGCAAGAGATGTACCGGGAATGGCCCTTTTTCCGTAACTTGCTC
>JAWOHK010000253.1:0-6034 GCA_046485205.1 Chloroflexota bacterium
CATGAGCAGCGCACCGACCATACACATCACCAGCACATTCGGATCATCGAAATTGCCTCCGGCTACCACCAGTGCAGCCGAAATGTTGCGTTGCGCGGTAGCCAGCCCGAGCACAGGTCGCACCGAGCGATCCTTGCCAACCAGCAGCCAGCCGATCAGAAAAGCTCCTGCGATCAGAAGTACAATTGCCAGGATCGCGCCGCTCCCGATGGTGACTAGCAGCGATCGCCAGCTCAGCGCCAGCAACGCCACAAAGCCCAGCATCAGACCCATATTACTGATCTGAGCCAGCGTCGGCTGCAGGCTTTCCGCCGCCGAACTATAACGACTTTTGATGAAGAGGCCGATGACCAGTGGGATCAACATCAATACGACCAGGGACATGGCGATGTCCAGCGGGTTGACCGTCACCCCCGGCAGCAGCAAAGGCAGTACCAATGGCACGTAAATAACAGTTGCGATCATCAACAGCACCATGATCCCTACGCTATTGGCAACATCGCCTTTGGCGACCTGCACCAGCTTGGGCAGGAAAGGCGCACCTGCAGCCGTAGCCAGCAAAATCAAACCGATACCATAGTCCTCATCCATAGGTACGACAGCCTTGATAGCAAAGGCCAGGGCTGGCGTCAGCACAAAGTTGGCCAACAGCGCCATAGCTACCAAACGGCCGTTGCGCAGCGGTTGCACGATCTGTCCGACAGTCAGGCTGAGCCCCAACGCCGCCATGCTAGCGATGACAAAAGTCAGGATCCCGATGTTGGCAATCACCTGGGTTATTTGGTTTAACGTATCCATTGATTCTCCTCGATTTCAAATATACCTATTACTTCATCATCGTTATGTCACCAGGTTTCCACGTTTTATCGAACCACGGTTCGAGCGGACCATAGAGTCGCAGCAGGACCGACCAGCTCTTTCCGGGCAAGGTCTGCACCCAGTTGCCCTCCTTTCCGGTGGGAGCACTTGGTGCGAACCAGACGGTATAGGAACCGTCTGAGTTGGCTTTCAGATCCGGGCTCTGGCTGTCGACGCCGGCGCTCTTCTGGTCGGTCTCCAGCAAGCTCCGATGCTGTCCCGAGTAAACAACGAACGACCAAAAATCCGCGGCGGGGACAGGCGCCGGTAGCGTCACACTGTAGGTGTTACCGCCGTCGAGATACTGGCCTTGTGCGTCATGCGCTGTGAAACCGTAGGCTGACCCTTGACCCACTGCCGAGTAGGCCATGGCCGGCGTGATGCCCGTAGCCATGTAGTGCATGAATGTCCGGTAGTCGCGCATGAGCTCGCCGTTGTTCATGAACTCGTGGCTGCCGCCGACGAAGGCCGTGTACCACTGCCGGTCCTCGTAGAAGTAGGGCTCCCGGGTCCGCGGGCGATAGCTCAGGGCCCGCGCCGTCGCATTTCCAACGGCGGCGGCCTCGATGAGGATCCGCTTCATGCGCGCGTCGGGCGCGAAGGGCTTGCCCTTCTTGATACCGATCGAGGCCCACAATCCGACCAGCTCCGGGTTGAATGCATCTGCCGGCTCGTACTGAACCACGGTGTTTAACTCCTCGTAAAACGAGAAATCGTTGGAGTGAATCGTGTTGTACTGCAACCCGCTCAGGTCCACGAAGTGCGGCTCGCGCGGGCTCGCCGCCTCCTTTAGTGGGTACAGGCGCCAGTGCTTCTTGACGTGGGCGGCCGTCTTCGCGAGGTCTCCATCGATCACGAAGGCGCGCATAAGCACGTAGTTCAGGCACGTGCGGGTCGGTGCAACATGATAGCCGTCCGGGATATCGTCTTCGTAGCCCGGTGGCAGGAACAGGTATTTTCCGCCCTGGCCGCGGTCAGGACCGGTGAAGCCGACATCGGTGACCCAGCGAAAGTAGGCGTCGTCAACAGGCCCGAGGACCCCGGGCGGGACCTCCATGACCGTTGGCCCATCCTTGACGTTGATCTCCGCGATGCAGTAGACGGTCGTTGTGTTGGGGGTCAGCCATAGGGATCGCGCGTCGAGCAGCTGTTCGGTAATGCCCATGCTGAAGGTGTCCATGCCGGCCTCCTTCATGCCCTGGACGAAGGCGTAGACCGAGGCCGCCGGACAGCCTGTCAGGAAAGTCTCGACACCCCGTGAGAAATCGAGCTGGTCGTAGACCTTCCGCACCGTCTCGTCTGAAGGCATTCCATTGAAAAACTCCAGCCGTCCGAGCCGGGAAGTTTCGACCACATCGGGAGTCTGGATCGACTCGGGGACTCTCGCTGAGTATTTTGGGCTGCTGCTTTGATCATTCTGATTATTTCTATTCATGGTAAGCCTCATATCAATAAACAATATTAGATCTGCTTTCATTAAGTAAAGACAAAAAAAATCGATGTTTTGAACGCTCTCCGGCAGCGAGTTTTGCTTCGCCCCCTGAGAGCGGTGAACAAGTCACATGTTACTTCAGCTTCGTAAAGTCACCCGGTTTCCAGGTCTTCTTGAGAGCCGGTTCGGTCGGCCCGTAGAGCCGAAGAATGGCAAAGTACGCTTTTCCGGGCACCGTGGCGAGCCAGTTCTGCTCCTTGCCCTGTGGGGCTTCAGGCCCCAGGTAGAGGTCGGTGCTACCGTCAGGGTTCTGGACCGGCATATCACGCGATCCGAGTGAGGGGAAGGGTTGGCCGTTGGCGAGGCCTGAGGCGTTTTCGCCTTCGTACAAGGTCACGGACCAGAAGTTCGCCACCGGCACGTCCTTCGGAAGGTTCAATCGGTAGTTCGTCCCGCCGGTCAGTGGCTCACCATCGCTGTCTGTGAAGGCGATGACGTAAAAGGCTCCCTTGCCGGGAATCTGCGAGAGCATCCCGGGGCTGACCGAGTAGTAGTTAGAGAAAAACCACGGTCGGCAGTCAACATCGAGAGCCCCACCGCGATCCACTCGCCGCCAACTCAGGTCAAGCTTGCCACTCGGGTTTTCCGCGGTCGCATCGGCCATCGGATTGACCCAGCGGCGGTCAGGGTACATCCGGAACGTTCGACCGGACACGACCTCATCGAAGGCGATCACGCGGCTCATCTTATACGCCGACTTCGCGGCGCGGTCGAGGATGCCTCGCGTACGCTCCTCCGGCAGAAATGGTTCCCCCTTCACGATGCCGAGTCCGGCAAGCATGCCCATCCAGTCCGGGTCGGCCAGGTGCGGCCCTTCGGTGTCCACCAGCTTCTTGAGCTCGTCGAAGACGGTCGCATCACTGATGGGGAGCATGTTCGCCGGTACACCCGAAGCATCCGGAAACTTCATCAGTTTGGTCTCGCCTTTCAAAGGGTAGATCTTCGTCATCTCGATTAGATCCACCGGCGGCTTCAGGTTATTCGCATCGGCATAAAAAGCCCGGAGGAACACGAACACGTTATTCGTACCTGAACGGCAGACAAAGTAGCCATCTGGGACGTCGCCCTCGTAGCCCGGCGGCAGGAGCAGGAACTTTCCGCCCTTCCCCTGATCCGGCCCGAAAAAGCCTACGTCGCCTGCGAAGTTGCCGCCATCGACGGGGATCGGCCGTTGCCAGAAATCCAACAGGATGCCCTGCAACATGGGTGGGGCTTCGAACACGAGTGGACCATCCTTGCCGAGATCAACGTAGCTCATCGCATAAATCACGTCTGAGTTCGGCGTGGTCACGAGCGTCTTGGCGTCGAGGCGTTTCTTCCACACTGGCAGAATGTTATAACCCTCGCCAAATACTCTCTCGGATCCGCGCTTCATACCGAGTGTGTTGATGAGCGGCAAGGCCCAGAGATAAGTTTGCGTGGCGCGGTGGTAGAGCATCTCATCGCGAAGCGTCTGCGCTGTTTCTGCCGTGGCTCGGTTTTCAACAAAAGGAAGGTTGGCGATCTTCTCTTGATGTTGAATGGCTGGCGAATTGTTTAGTATAGTAGACATAAATTACTCCTTAATGGTTTAGAAATATTAATAATAAAGGACCAACGCTCTTTGGTAGCGTGTTTTTCATCGCTACCAGATTGCACACAATAAGCCACTTGACTCGTTTGATGTCGGGCAGCGACCAGCTTCGATCGAAGTATGCTTCGCTCGGCGCTAAGGGTCAGTAAAGACAGTGCGCCAGTCCCGTTTCATATCCACAACCAGCCAGCCGCGCCTGGGAGCCTCCTTGAGGGCTTCCACAAGCTTGCCGGTGCTCTTTGTCTTAGCATCATAGGCATATTCGCGTTCACTGTCCGTATGGTGAACGATAAGGCCGAAGCTCGGGCGTGGGTTATTGATCGTGGTGTACTGCAACATCGCGTGGTCGCCATCGCTGTTTCCACAACAGATCACAGGTCGCCGGCCGATAAATTGATGAATGCCGACTGGCTTACCCTGCTTGTCATTGACGAACAAGTAGTCGAGCGTTTTTGTCAGCACCGGTCCGCTATCACGCAGTTCGAACATCGTTCGCGCAGTCGAGCCGACGACCTGTTCGGGAGGTATGCCGTAAACTCGTTCTACCCAGACGCGCATAAAATCCGCGCCGCCGCCAGAAACGATGAAGTTCTTGAAGCCATTTGCTCGCAGATAGCGCAACAGTTCCTGCATGGGTTGGTAAGTGAGTTCGTCATAGCGCCGTCCATATCGTGGATGTTTGGCCGAAATGAGCCAATCCTCCACTGCCTCACGAAACTCGTCGATCGTCATCCCTGCATGGGTAAGCGCCAGGACTCGCAACAGACCATCGAACTGTTTACCTTTCAGAAGTTTTGCAAAATCGCCAGCCATGGCGGCTTGCACCATTGGATCCGAGGCGAGCTGGGGCTCTGTGATGAGCCGCCGCTTCAATTCGTCGATGGCAAAGGCAGCCTGAAAGGGCATTGGATTCTCCGGCCACAGAGTGCCGTCATTGTCGTGCACGGCAATCCGTTCTGCCAGCGGCAAGAAGTCGGGCGATCCTTCCTTTGTTACCCTGGCGATGAATGCCAGGATCTCTTGTTTGGCGGGGCCATCGTTCCAGGAATGTAGTGGATCAGCAATGGTGGAGGTCATTATGTTGTTAGCTATCATCTTTATCTAACTTTTCCTTTTTCGATCTCTTGCAAAGCTCACAGGGATGGCTGTCATTGCGAACCTTCTATGTGAAGCAATCTCAGCCAATGATCTCGTCGGGGCGGCGACGATCCTAGAATTTCACAATATCGTCCGGTTTCCATGTTTGATCGAAGAAAGCCTCCAGCGGTCCGTACAGGCGGACGTAGGTAAACCAGCCCTTACCGGGAACGGTTTTAACCCAGTTCTTTTCTTTTCCAGCGGGTGCTTGCGGACCAAAGAAGACATCATAAGAACCGTCATCGTTCTGTTCAGGACCGTCAAAGCTATTGATGCTGGGCTTGGGCATACCGTTTTTCAGCAGGGAGCGCGTCATGGGGTCGTATAACGTCACCGACCAGAAGTTGTTAACGGGAATATTCGGCGGCAGGTGAAGCTTGTAGGTTTGGCTACCATCCAGGTAATCACCTTGAGCATCAACATAGGCGCATAAATATTGAGACCCAGCGCCTACGATTTTTTCGACCATGGCTGGGGTAACGCAAATGGCGGTGAAATGGAAGAGCGTCCTGGCATCCAGGTTTCGGACGCCGTTCTTCAAGAATTCATGACTGCCGCCCACAAAGATATATTCCCAACTGCGATCCGGATACACTTTTGCTTCCGGTTCGCGCGACTGGTAGGCAATCGACCGGGCCATGCCAAAACCCGTTTTGGCGGCGATGTCGAGAATCTTCCGCATACGCTCATCCGGGTTAAACTGCTTGCCCTTCTCGATACCTAGCGCTCGCAACAATCCCAAATGTTCCGTGCTAAAGGCTTCGGTAGGTTCATACTGGATCATCTTATCCAGGTTAACAAAGTACTGGAAATCATTGGGGTGGATGGTATTCGCCGGTAAGCTTCCGGCATTGGTGATATTGGGCTTTCTCGGGCCATCTTTTAATGGATAGACCGCACAATTATCACCATACCATTTGATCGCCTGCTCGCCCATGCCGCTGACTCGTTGGCTGGCACGCGCCATGACCCAC
>JAWOHK010000017.1:0-2561 GCA_046485205.1 Chloroflexota bacterium
TGAAAGACGGTGTCGCCGGCCGGGTTGAGGTTCAGCTGTCCTGTCGGTGCTACGGTCAGTGGCGTGGCCGAGCTGGTGTCGATGACTGGGCTGGCATGGGTGAACCGCATATGGCCCTGCAAGTCTAGCCTATTGCTGCCTAGACTGAAGGTGGAATTGGCGGTCGCGCTGACGTTCCAGGCTCCGGTGACGGTCTGCGTCAGGGCCCCGACCGGCGCGATCTGCATGTGCCCAGGCGCGGTCAGTAGTGGCCCCCGCAGCTCGTTGACGGCCGTCAGTTTGCGGACCGTCCCTGCGCCCAGGCTGTCACTCTTGAACAGGTAGCCGGGGTTGGCATCCATATTGGTAGAGGCGTCGACCTGGTGGGCGTGGGCCAGTCCGTTAATGGTGTTCATGCTGCCGGCCGAGATCGTGCCCGGCGCGCCGAGCGAAAGACCGCCGACGCCGACGGAGAGACCGGGATGGGTTTCCAGCAGCTTGACCTGGAAGTTATTGCTGACGGCTTCTATGCCGTTGCCGATCAGAGCCGGTGCGTTGACCGAGATGATGTTGCTGTTGATGGCGATACCGTCGCCGGCCAGGTAGGTTGTGCCGCCTCCGGTCGGCGGGGGCAGGGTGGTCCCGATATAGGCGCTGGTCCGCAGGTTGCCCGAAGCCGGCATGGCGTTAAAGGTCTCGCGCAGGTTCTGGAGGGCCATGAACTCCCGGGTGACGACGGCTTCATCGGTCGGCTTGGGGGCCTCGTTCGGTATCGTCGAAGTCGAGATGACCATGTCGTAGAAGATGCCTTCGTTGGTGACTTCGGTCGAGACGGAGATGACCTGCATCGGGTGATTGGTGAAAGTGACGCCGAAGTCATCGTGGGCGTAGTCCATGCGGACAATGTCGCCGGGACGAATCAGGACGCGGCCGATAGCCTGGACCTGGAATTCCCGGGCGTCGGATGAGACGACCCGCAGATGCGCCGCCGCTTGTCGCAGCATCATATTGGCGACTGACTGGACGGATTCGGGACTGCCGTCCTCGGGCAGAACGTCGATGTTCAGGATGCTCTCGCGGTAGGCATTGGCGAAGGGGGCGGTCAGCTTGTAAGGCTTGTAAATGTCGCCTTCCTCGCCTTGCAGCACAAAGCCGTAGGTGGTCGAGATGTGGTTTATGGTTGTCTGGTTGCAGTCGGCCAGGCTGATCTGGTTCGCACCGGCGCCGGCGCCCTTCACGTACAGAATGTCGATGATCGGCCGCGGGATGCGGTCGGTCACATTCAGGATAATGGCCTTCGTCTTGTCGGCGAAGATGGTGCCGGCGTCGGTTAGACTGCTGGGTTGCACCAGCTTGATACCGGATTCCCGGCAGGTGTGGCGCCAGATGATCTTCCGCTTGGGTAGCAGGGAAATGGCATCCCCCGCGGCGATACTGGTCATGCTGTCGCTGATGAAGTATTCGCCGTGAATATCGGAGATCTGCTTGAGGATGGAGAAGATCGATGATCCTTTGGTCCCCATCGATGTTTTCCCGGTGCGGTTGGCTTCGATTGTCGCCGTCCAGGGCGTCAGGATGTTCCAACCGGCCAGGGCTGTGGTAATGTCGCTGGCGGTAGGTTCGGAATAGTCCTCGCGCTGCACGTAGTTACCGACACTGGCCGCGTCCAGCAGACCGCGGGACAGGGTGACGGCGTTGCCTTCCAATTCCTCGATCAGGTAGCCGTCGTGGAGCAGGTTGTTGGGCGTGTTGCGCTTGATCTTGATGACGTCGCCTTCGTAGAACAGGGCGGCGCTGTCGAGGGCGATCCGGCGCTTTCGGAACTGCACATTATTCCCCTGGGCGGCGGCACCGGGGATCTTCGTTTCCAGGGTGACGACGTTCCCGTTGACTTCCTTGATGTTGGTCAGGTGATAGCCTTTGGGGAACTTGGTGAAGTCGTCCATCGTGATGCGGACTTCGTCGGCCACGGCCCAACCGGCGGCGTTGCTGACCGTGATCGTTTCCGCACCCACATTGGCGGGAAGAGACAGGGTGGTGGTGGTCGGTCCCGGCGCGGCGACCGAGATATAGGCCAGGTTGGTCTTGTAAACGCCGATTGGGTAGAAAAGCAGCTTGTCGACCAGCTCCTGTATCAGACCCGGGCCGCTGATGGTCAGCGTCTTGCCGCCGGCCGCGAAGTTCTTCTCGATGTTGTCGATGATAAAGGTGCCCAGCGGGATCTGCGTGAAGGGCGAATCGTAGTGGTGGTAGGCGTAGAAGGTGACGCGCCGGCCCTTGCGGATATAGTCGCTCCACTTGTATGCTCCGGAGAACTCCGGGGCGGTAAAGCTGAACTCGGCCGAAAAGGAAGGGACCTCGCTCTTGGATTCGTCGATCTGGATGCTCAGGGGCTTGAGCGCCAGTCCCGCGGCCGGCAGCTGCGCGTTGCTGGCATAGTTGGTGTTGGCGTAGAACGATGCGTAAATAGTCGTAGTCGTTTCTTGATTTGCCATGATTAGTTCCAGCTGGGGCCGAAGATGAAGAACGTGGCCCGGAGGACGCATTGCTTCTTCGCGTCCCGGACCGGTTCGATGTACTCG
>JAWOHK010000030.1:0-15249 GCA_046485205.1 Chloroflexota bacterium
TGACTGTCCTGATCACTATTTTGATTGGCACGTCCCCGGCTGAATACGGCCTGATCTATACGTTTTTTACCACCCTTTCTCTGGCTGTTGCCATAGGGATTTGGCTCGATAAATTCATGGGCACCAATATCTTGCCAAGATAGGGTACCATCGCCTTGTCTTATTAACATTAAAGCCTCTTGATCACAAGAAGAGGCTTTTTTATTCCCATTAAGGAATGAAGGAAAATGACAGCAACAATTATTGACGGCAAAGCCATTGCCGAAAAAATGCGCCTGCAAGTTCGTGAAGCAGTTACCCGTATGCGGGAAGAACATGATTATGTTCCCGGTCTGGCTACCGTTCTGGTCGGCGAGAATCCGGCCTCGGCTACCTACGTGCGCAGCAAGCAGAAAACATGCGCTGAACTGGGAATCCGTTCTATCGGGCATGATTTACCGGCCGATGCCTCGCAAGAGGAAGTTGAGAAGCTAGTCTCGGATCTAAACGCGGATCCGACCATCAACGGTATTCTGGTGCAACTCCCTTTGCCCAAACATCTGAATGAAGAAGCGGTTCTCAACTCCATCAGTCTCGAGAAGGACGTGGATGGCTTTCATCCGGTCAACATCGGTCGCCTGGCCATGAAAGGTCGCGATCCGCTGTTTGTCCCCTGCACGCCCTATGGCTGCATCGTGTTGCTGGAAGAAAGCGGTATTCCTATCAAAGGAGCCGAAGCGGTCGTCGTGGGCCGGTCAAACATCGTCGGCTTGCCGGTCGCGATGCTCCTTCAAAAAGCGGATGCGACGGTCACTATTTGTCATAGCCGCACCAAAGATCTCGCCGAGCACACGCGTCGAGCTGATATCATCATCGCGGCCATCGGTCAAATGGAGATGATCACCGGCGATATGATCAAGCCCGGTGCGGCGGTTATCGATGTGGGTATCAACCAGAAGGACGACCCGACCGCAAAACGCGGTTACCGGCTGGTGGGCGATGTCGAATTTGAATCGGCCAGCCAGGTTGCCGGAGCGATCACTCCTGTTCCCGGAGGGGTAGGCCCGATGACAATCGCCATGCTGATGAAAAATACCCTTCGGGCGGCCGAGATCGCGCTGGCCACTACCGGTTAATGATTAATCCGGGTTGATACCCGGCAACACAACGGAACAACAGGCATCCGATGAGTTTCTGGGAAGGACGGCGGGCATTCATAACCGGCTGCACAGGATTTCTGGGTTCGTGGCTCACGGCCGACCTGCTCGAACGAGGCGCCGAAGTGGTGGGTCTCGTGCGCATGCGCGAGCCTGATTCCGAACTCGTTCGCTCCGGCCTGATCCAGGATATTATTCAGGTCTCCGGCGAACTTCTTGATTACGCTCTCCTTCGCGAAACACTAGTCAATCATCAGATCGATACGGTCTTCCATCTGGCTGGTCAGACTATCGTTGGGGTGGCCAATCGCGAACCGGTGGCCACCTTTGAGACGAATGTCCGTGGCACCTGGCTATTGCTCGAAGCCGTGCGGGAAACGCCGTCCGTTCGCGGCGTCATCGTTGCCAGCAGCGAAAAGGCTTACGGGGAGCAAAACCACTTGCCTTATATGGAGGACTCGCCCTTGCTCGGCCGGCATCCATACGAAGTTTCCAAAGGCTGCGCAGATCTGATTGCCCGATCTTATGCCCATACCTACGGGCTGTCTATCGCCGTAACGCGCTGCTCCAATCTCTATGGAGGCGGCGATCTGAACTGGAATCGTCTCATACCCGGCACAATTCGTAGCGTGTTGTCCGGCGACAAACCGGTTATACGCTCCGATGGCACCTTCAGACGTGACTATCTATATGTGGCCGATGCGGTACGGGCAAACCTCATGCTGGCTGAGCAGTTGACAAGACCGGACGTTCGCGGCGAAGCATTCAATATCGGTTCAGGTAACCCGGTTTCGGCTCTGGAGGTCGTCCAGACAATTGTCAGAATTTCCGGGCTGGATGATCTGGACCCGGTAATCCTGAATGAAGTCAAGAACGAGATTCAGGACGAGTATCTCTGTCCGGACAAAGCCAGGGACCGCATCGGCTGGCAACCGCTATACCCGTTGGATAACGGCATCCGGGAAACAATGGCCTGGTACGAGGCTTACCTTAATCGATGAACCGGTCGCGCCTCCTGGTAACCGGGGCGACCGGGTTCATCGGCTGCGCGCTGGTTCCGCGTCTGATGCAGGAAGCGGATGTAACATTACTATTGCTGGAGGAGTTTGGCAGTGGGCTAGCCTTGCCCCAGGCATTAAAAATTATCCGGCCCCATTTTGATGTAGTCTACGCTGACCTGCGTAATTACGCGACCACAGCGCGGGCGGTTCGTCAAGCAAACCCGGAGCAGGTAATTCATCTGGCGGCCATCGGCACCACAGACCCTTTTCTGAGTCCTCACCGAGCCGTTGCTCATAATATAACTGGCACCTTGAATCTGTTGCGTGCTTGTTTTGAGTCCCAATTAAATGTGAGGCGTCTAATCGTCGCTCGCACGCCCGGCGAAAACTCGGCGATGAACATTTATGCCGCTAGCAAGGCCGCTGCCTGGACATTTTGTGAGATGTATGAGCGAACGGCCGGCTGGCCGATCGTGGGCGGAATGATCTTCCAAGCCTACGGTCCCGGTCAGCCGGATCACTTACTAGTTCCGGCCGCTCTCCGGGCGGCGCTGGCCGGTGAGAACTTTCCTCTGACTGAAGGCCGGCAGAAAAAAGACTGGATCCACATTAAAGATATCGTTGAAGGTTTTGTCCGGCTTTTACATGCAGAATTGCCATCGGGGTTAACCGTCGAACTGGGCACAGGCATCGCCACCGCCGTCAGGGATGTGGTTAGTACGATTTACGAGTTGGTTGATCGGGGCGGCTCTCCACTTTACGGCGTTCTGCCCTCTCGACCGGGTGAAGAGAACCGCCAAGTGGCCAACATTTCTAGGTTAGATGAGTACTTGAATTGGCGGCCAGCTACATCACTACGCGAAGGATTAATCGACTTAATTGCGAATGTCGACGATTTATTATAATAAGACCTCCCCCGGCCTATTCACTGCAAAATCTTATCAACGATTCGCAGTTGAACTTTGTCAAAGCGGCTTCTTCAGACTAGAATCAACGTAGGCATATGGTTGCTCTGATAACATCTGGCTTCTCGATTCATCCGGAACCTGGCTCCAACTATGCGCTGGCCCCACTACGAACATATCTTCTTTGACTGCGACTCAACCCTGACGGCGATCGAAGGGATCGACGTGCTGGCCGAGTCAGCCGGCAAGAAGCAGCGCGTAGAAATCCTTACCCAAGCTGCTATGAACGGCGACCGGGATTTAGAGGACATCTACAGCAAACGGCTCCAGGCGGTCAAGCCAACTCGCCGGCAGGTGAAGGATATCCGCCGTAGTTACAAGCGCCATATCGTCGAGGACGCCGCAAGAGTTGTCACCGCACTCCAGGCGCTGGGCCACAAAGTCTATGTGATCAGTGGCGGCTTGGCCGAACCCGTGGAAGAATTCGGTGTGTACCTGGGTATCCCTCGCGAGCGAATTCGCGCGGTTGATCTTCATTACAACGAATTATCCGGTCGATGGTGGGAGCAATCATCGTTTCACGAGGCACGCTACATGACCCACCAAGAAGGCGCGTTAACCATCAGTGACGGCAAAGCGGAGGTCATTCGGGATTTGTTAGAGGATCAGCGTGGTCGCTCGCTTCTCGTCGGCGACGGCCAAAGTGATTTGCTGGCTGGTCAGGCCGTCGACCTGTTTGTCGGTTATGGAGGCGTTGTCAACCGACCAAAAGTCGCGGCCAATGCCCCCGTATTCATTCATTGCCAAAGCCTGGCTCCCATGCTGGCGCTGGCTGGCGGTCCGGGAGCATTACGTTCGTTGCGCACTTGGCCTATGTATTACCAAACCCTGAGCACCAAAGCTCAATATCTCATACAAACTGGAGTCTTGACATTCAACAATGAACACCTCGAATCAAAATTCAGGCGAGCCTTCATCGACTCGACCCGCCCAGCATATCAAATTGTTCATCCCGGGACCGACAGAAGTTCGCCCGGAAATCCTTGACGCCCAAACTCAATGGATGATCGGCCACCGCATGCCGGAATGCGCCGATCTGATCGGGCAAATCAAGCCAAAACTATCGCAAGTTTTCTTTACCAATCAAACCGTCCTGATCACCGCCTCGTCCGGAACAGGGTTATGGGAAGCGGCCGTACGCAATTGCATCAACAAAAAAGCCCTCAATTGTGTCAATGGCGCCTTCGCAGACCGTTTTAAGGATGTCACTGAACTAAACGGCAAAGCCAACGAAGTCCTCGAAGTTCCGTGGGGCCAGCCTGTCCTGCCAGAGCAAGTCGTCGAGCGATTGTCAGCCGGCGGTTTCGATGCCGTAACTCTGGTTCACAACGAAACCAGCACCGGCGTTACCAGCCCGATCCGCCAGATCGCCCAGGCGATTCGAGCGATGCCCGGCGGTGAGGAGATTATGATCCTGGTCGATTCCGTCAGCGGATTGGCCGGGGCGAGGATCGAGATGGATGATTGGGATCTGGATGTTGTGCTGTCATCCAGCCAAAAGGCTTTTGCCTTGCCGCCTGGCATCGCCTTCTGTGCCGTCTCGGATCGGGCCATGGAAAAAGCCAAAACTGTACCAGATCGGGGCTATTACTTCGACTTCATCTCGCTGGCCAAATCGATGGCTAAAAACCAGACCCCGGCAACACCAGCCGTCTCCCTGCTATTTGCCCTGGACAGGCAATTGGATGATATGCTGGCCGAAGGGCTTGAAAATCGATTCGCCCGGCATCTGTCCATGCGCGATCGAACGCTTGAGTGGGCCAAGAACCAGGGATTTGATATTTTCGCCGAGGCTGGTTACGAATCACCAACGGTGACCTGCGCCGCCAACAATCGTGAGATCGATATAGAGGGTTTGAATAAGTTCCTGCGGACGAAGGGTATGGTTATTTCCAACGGATATGGGTCGCTGAAAGGCCGGACTTTCCGAATTGCCCACATGGGTGACACCCCGATACACGAACTGGAAGAACTGTTCGCGGTGATTGATGAGTATTTGGTTGGCTGACCAGGGTCACAACCTAACCTATTCCCAAGCGAGTCAACCTTATGTATCGAATACTAGTGTCGGACAAATTAGGCGCATCCCCACTGGACCGCCTGGAATCGTTTCCTGATGTCGAAGCGGACTATCAGCCGGGACTGAGTCCTGAAGCGTTACAGTCGATCATCGCGGACTACGACGGATTGATCGTACGGAGTGGTACGAAAGTAACTGCCGATATTCTGAAAGCAGCGACACGCTTACGCGTGGTCGGGCGAGCCGGAGTCGGGGTCGACAACATCGATATCAATACAGCTACCATGCAAGGTGTCATTGTCATGAACACACCGGGCGCTAACAGCATGGCTACGGCCGAGCTGGCGATGGGACTGATGCTGGCAGCCAGCCGTCATATTCCCCAGGCTCATGCTTCCCTCAAGACCGGTGAATGGCGGCGTAGTGATTTCGTCGGCGTCCAGCTTTACGGCAAAGTGTTGGGCATTATCGGCTTCGGCCGTGTTGGTCGATTGGTCGCCGAACGCGCCCAGTCGTTCGGCATGGAAGTCCTGGCTTACGATCAATACATCGCCGAAGAAACGGCGCGTGAAGCCGGCGTTCTCCTGGTCGAATTGGATGAACTGCTGGCCCAGGCAGATTATATCACGCTCCACGCCGCATTGACTCCCGAAACAAACCAGATGATCAACGCCGAAACCCTCGGACAAATGAAAGATGGCGCGATACTGATCAACGCTGCCCGCGGCAAGTTAATTGATGAAGAAGCCTTGGCCAATGCACTTAAATCCGGCAAAGTAAAAGTAGCCGCGCTCGATGTCTATGCCGGCGAACCGCCCCCGGCCGGTCATCCGCTGATTGGATTGGATAATGTCATCCATATCCCCCACCTGGGCGCCAGCACGGCTGAGGCCGAGCGCGATGTTGGTAATCAAATCGTCAATCAGGTCGTCGCCGCATTACGCGGGACAGACTTCAGCTTCGCCGTCAACATGCCCTTTGCATTTGAGGGCGATTTCAATGCTGCGCGACCTTATTTGGAGCTGGCCGAAAAGCTCGGGCGCCTCCATGCCGGTCTGGCCGACAAGCCGGTTCAACGTATCGAACTAGAGGTTCAAGGCGATATCGTCGGCAAACTGGTGAGGGCGTTGGCCGCCGGGCTGCTCAAAGGATTACTTGAAGGCGACAGCCCGGTCGTGGTTAATTACATCAATGCCCCTGTCCTGGCCCACGAACGGGGAATAACTACGACCCAAACCATCGGTATCAATAACCTCGACTATCCCAATCTGGTCGCTTGCCGGGCCGAGTGGGAGGGCGGTCATCATCTATTGGCCGGCGTCTTGTTTGGTGGCAGCGAACCACGAATTGTGCAATTCGACGAACATCGCCTCGAAGCGAAACCCGAGGGTGTCGTTCTGATCATGCTGAACAAGGATGTGCCCGGCGTGATCGGGCAAGTTGGCACACTCCTGGCGGACTACGATGTCAATATTGGCGAATGGCGATTGGGACGGGATAGGCCGGGCGGCGAGGCATTGTCGTTTATTAATCTTGACAACATGCCCCCGGAGGATGTGTTGCAAGCATTAAGTGAAATCAAAGCTGTCACCCGGGTCAAAGTCGTTTCCATTTGACTCCGGCACCTAAATAGAAACACGGCCGCCTCCAAAGTTCGAAGACGGCCGTGTTTTGTTACTCTTAGTTTCGGCCCTATTGAGCTATTGAGGGTAAATGCGAACTTTTCGTTGACTGCCCTCGCCCGTACTTTCCGTATATATATCAGGGGCATCGCGCAAGGCTATATGGATGATACGCCGTTCGTAAGACGACATGGGTTCTAGGGTGATCGGCTCCTGGCGTTGCCGGACTTTGTCAGACATTCTCTCAGCCAGTCGGGTCAAGGCTTGAACCCGGCGCTGTCGATATCCTTCGACATCGACCACGAAATTTGAGCGGCGCTGCAACTGATGGGCTACCATCAAACGGCTGATGAACTGAAGGGCATCCAGGACCTCGCCACGCGGGCCAATTAATACCGCCAAATCCTCGCCCCCGATCTCGATCATGTTGACTTGCTGTCCAGTCAAGTCATCCGGTTCTGAAAGATAACCGGTGACACCGGCCGGCACATGCATCTTCTCCAGCAATTCTGAAATGACCTGAATCGCTGTCTCGCGTTCCGCTTCCATTTCATCGGCGCTGGGGGGTGAAGGGGCCTCGCTTCGCGCTCGCGACTCGCTTGACGCTTGGGGGGTTTGAACCGCGGCCGGCGTTACCTGTGGGACCGAAGTTTCGGCATACTCCTTGACCGCGGGTTCCTGAGTCGGTGGTTCCGAACGTTCACGGTCAATTTCGGGTTCTGCGATCGAGGGATCGATAATACGTGCTTCAGGGCCTCGTATGCTAAGCCGAACTAAGGCCTCCCGACTACCGATACCGAGCAATCCCCGGCTCCCTTCATCAAGTACTGTGACATCGACCTCCTCGAGATCGACGCCGAGGCGCTCCAGGCCGGCCGTAACGGCTGCATCTACTGTCACACCGCGTGATTCAATTTCCTGGGTCATCTTCTCTGTCATAGTAAACTACCGTTTAGCCGATCGCTTTTTTCGCTTGGATGGCGTTCTGGAAGCCGTTTGAGTGCGGGTTGATTTGGTTTTGCCGGCTGACGAACCATTGGAAGATCGAACCGATTTCTTGACGGCGGGTGAACTACTCGAGCCGTCGTCACCAACGGTTGCCAATGCCGGCACGGCGCCATTGGCGGCTCTCTCGGCCTTTTCGCGATCGGTGATTCGCTTCATATACAATCCCTGACCAATCCCAATCAGGTTGGCCAGAATAAAATAAATGGACAAACCGGAAGGGAACTGCAAGGAGAAGAAACCGAACATGAGCGGCATCGTATATTGCATGGATTGGGTCATGCCGGCCATGGGATTATCTTGCGCGTCTTTTGTTTTTGCCGGGGTCGGGGTCAGCAGTTTTTGTTGCACAAACATGCTGACAACCACCAGTACCGGCAGGATAAAGAATGGATCCGGCTGGCTCAAATTAAGCCAGAGGAACATGTTGTCGACAGGAATGAGCCTTGATAGATTGATTGCCGGGTAGGTGCGCGGAACGAGTTCAAACAAGGCTTGAGGAGTTGTGCCCAAGACGATGATGATGGATTGATATAGACCGATCAAGATCGGGAACTGCAGCAAGGTTGGTAAACATCCGGTCAATGTATCGGCCGGGTTATAACCGATCTTGCGGAACTCCTCTTGCATCTTCTGGGGATTGTCTTTGTACTTCTTCTGAATCGCCTGGATTTGCGGCTGCATCTCCTGGGTTTTCATCATCGAACGCTGTTGGCGCATGTTGAGCGGCAACGTGATGATGCGGATCAAAATCGTAAAAAAGGCAATCGCCAAGACGAAGTTCTGCCCAAGCAAGTTGTAAAACAACAGCAGGGCATTGATCATGGGGTTGACGATAAAAGTTTCCCACATAATTACGTCCTATTGCGATCAGTTCGTTGACCCCGGCGGAGAATATCGCCAGAGTTCCTGGCCCGACGCCAGGTCAAATCCGATTAATTGAGCGGTAGAATTCTGTAAAGCCACCACGATCGTGTCATTTCCCACAGTCACCGGGTTCGTGTATAGGGGAGCAGGTGTCTGCTGTTGCCAGATTTGTGTGCCATCTACCACAGAATATGCTGTCAATGCGCCAGTGACCACATCGGTTCCGGTGCCAAATTCCGAGGCGACATATAGTACCTCATCTACCACGATCGGGCTGGTCTGAACCGATGCGCCGGTGCCGCGTGTCCACAACTGTTCGCCGGTCTCGGCATCAGCCGCAAAGAGGTTGCCGCTGATATCGCTGAAGTAAATGCTGCCATTGGCCAATGCCGGTGCGCCCCACACCCAATCGTCCGCCGGTGCAACCCATTCTGGTAGACCGTTTTCGATATTAAGTGCGTGAACGTGACTATCAAAACTTGAGACGTATAACAAGGATTCTCCCAGCACCGGGCGTCCGGGTATAGCACCGCCTACGGTCGACTGCCATTTCAATGTCCCATCTTCTGCATTCAGAGCATAAACCGACCAATCCATTGAAGCAACATATAGCACTCCGTCCCGGTAAGTCGGTTGGCCCCATATAGCGTGACCGGTTTCAAAATCCCAATACTGTGTCCCGGTCATCGCATCAAGGGCCATAATATGATTATCGGCCGTACCAACATAAACCCGATCTTCCACTTGCAAAGTAGGTGCTACTATCTTGTCCCCGGCTGCGCCCGAGTTTATCCAAAGCTGTTGGGGAGCACCAGGTCCATTGTCTTCCAGTGCGTAGACAGAAACGGTCACGCGTGGGGTTAAGAGCCCACCTGACTGCCCGTAATCACCAAATATTACCCGGCCATCTTCACTGGAAGGCGCGGAATAGAAAAGGAGCGTTGCCTGAGTATCAACAGGGTATACCCAATTTGTCGTTTGGTTTTCGGCATCAAAAGACAAAACACTAGTCCCGGACGCCAGATAAACGTTCCGACCATCGGTTGACATTCCGGCCCAGTTGGAATTTTCGATATTACCGCCACAAGCTGTCAGTAGCAACAACATGAACGTAGCGACAGCCAGTAGCCGGAAAGCGGACCGGTGTACCGGCCGACTTAATTGTAACAATGAGTGCCTCCGTCAAGGAACCGGATCATAACCACCGGGATTAAATGGGTGGCAGCGGCCGATACGTTTCACGGCCATCCAGCCACCTTTCAGGAAACCATATTTCTCAACTGCTTCGTACCCATAGACAGAGCATGAGGGAGTGAAGCGGCAACTGGGCGGCAACAATCGAGAAATGGTTAGTTGGTAAAAACGAATAAATAGTAGGGTGATTTGCTTCACTATCAATGACCTCTACCTAAAATGTCCAAATCGTTTGCCGATTCTTTATGCCATATTCCGGCGCGGGCCATCAACTGCACGACTGATTTCTCCAGATCATCATAGCCGGCTAAGGCAGCGGGGGTTCTGGCGATCACCAATATATCCATTCCGGGTGAAATCGAATCTAAATGATGGCGCACAATGTGGCGCAGTCTTCTCTTCACGCGGTTGCGACGGTTGGCCTTTCCCAACCGACGACCGGCGGCGAATGCAAATCGACTGACAGACGATTCTTCCTCAGGTTGCTCCCTAACAAAGAGCACCAGCAACGGGTGCTGCCAGCGCCTTCCCTCCAGCCGGGTGCGTTGCACATCGACCGAGCGCCGGAGACGGTGGCAGGATGGCAGCATACGAGGTCACAGGTCGATAATGTTCCGAATTAACCGCCGCCGTATCGCTTTACTGAACGATAGGCTGTAGCCGAAGTACCGTTCCAATTAATGCGTTTGGTATGGTTATTCATGGTTACCGACAATGCACGGCGCCCCCGAGCACGGCGGCGCTTAAGTACAGCGCGCCCACCTCGAGTCGACATACGCTCGCGAAAACCATGAACGCGCATCCGGCGGCGGATTTTGGGCTGATAAGTTCGTTTTGTCATCCTGCTGTTCTCCAAAAAAACAGGGCTTATTGCCCTGCTTGATCTACATCGTTAATTAAGGCCAGTTTCATGCGGGCAACCCTTACGGCACCCTATATGCAATGCTCCATTATAGCGTATTATCACTCTGAAGGTCAAATACGGTTGCCTCCTAATGACTTGGCTAAGCGAGACTTTACCCAACACTCACCTGAGGCGCATCATTAATCCTCGATTCGTTCGATGGCCACTCCCAAAGCGCGCAGTTTCTCATCAATATCAGCATAACCGCGATCAACCTGTTGGAAATTGTGGATAGTGCTTGTTCCGCGCGCGCAAAGCGCCGCCAGGACCATCGCCATGCCGGCACGGATGTCCGGGCTGGGCACTCCGCCCGGATTGGCAAAAAGCCTGGACGGGCCTTGGACTAATACCCGGTGAGGATCGCAAAGGACGATTCGTGCGCCCATGAAGGTCAAGTGATCGACGAAGAAAAAGCGGCTCTCATACATCCAGTCATGAAGCAGGATCGATCCCTTAGCCTGAGTAGCAATAACGACGGCTATGCTCATGAGATCAGGGGGAAAACCCGGCCAGGGCATGGGCTTAATCTCCGGTATCCGCCCGCCCAGGCCCTCGTGAATAGCTAATTCCTGATCGGCCGGAACCACAATATCCTCACCTTCGTCTCGCCAGCGTACACCCAGGCGCTCGTAAACCAGGCGGATCATCCCCAGATTACGCGGCTGGGCGTCCTGAATTCGAATTTCTCCACCGGTTACGGCTGCGGCACCTATGAAACTGCCGACTTCCATAAAATCTGAACCGATCCGGAACTCGGTGCCGTGCAAGCGATCAACCCCATTAATCTCGAGGTGATTACTACCGATCCCCTCAATTCGCGCCCCCATCTGATTGAGAAAATCACAAAGATCGCGAACATGCGGTTCCGAGGCGGCGTTATCTATGATCGTCTCGCCGGGAGCCAGGACAGCCGCCATGATGGCGTTCTCTGTTGCGGTTACACTGGCTTCGGCTAGAAGTAGATAACCAGCCCCCCGGAGACGGTCGGCATGCATCTCGAATATACCGGGGCGGCTCATGCTGACTCCGGCGCCAAGTGCGGTAAGCGCCTGAACGTGGGTGTCCAGCGGCCGTCCGCCGATCACATCTCCACCGGGAATCGGCAAGCTGACCCGACCGACGCGGGCCAGCATCGGTCCGGCAAACACAAAAGATGCCCGTGTGCGTGCGGCCAAAATCGGATCAAGCCCGGTCTTCCTGAGATTAGCCGCATGGACACGCCAACTGCCGGCACCTAAAGACGTTACCTCGACACCAAGATCGCGCAGGATCAAAATGGTGTTCTCTACATCCTGTATGCTGGGGATGTTGTGCAGGACGACCGGTTCGTCCGTCAACAGGCAAGCTGGAAGCAGTTTAAGGGCAGCATTTTTATTCCCGCTAGCGGTAATAGTTCCTTGGAGGGTCTGCCCCCCTTTAATAATGAATTTACCCATTTTCCTCTTGTACTCCGGGAATCAAAGGTGCCCGGTAGCGATGCGATTGTATCAGCAGGTAGTTGTCCGGCAAAAGGGATACAATCCTTCGCGTGCCTCACATTGAGATGGATGGGCGCCGTTTATTTTATTCACATTCACAGTCCCACGGGAACGACCTGGTTCTGCTTTTGCTTCATGGCGCCGGCGGATCACACCTGATCTGGCCGCAGGCGCTACGCCAACTACCCGGTCATCGTGTTATCGCACTCGATCTGCCGGGCCATGGACGATCTGATGGCTGGGGCCGACGGTTGGTTTCACATTATGCTGCGGCCGTTATGGCTTTCACCCAGGCGCTAAATATTTCCGAGGTCATTGTAATAGGCCATTCACTGGGCGGGGCGATCGCCCTTGACCTCGCCTACAATTTTCCTGAGACAATTCGCGGGTTGGTAGGCATTGGGGTGGCGGCCCGGATGCGTGTCGGGCCGGCACTCTTGCAAGCCTGGCTGAAGAGTCCCGAGAAAGCTACGGCGTTCATAAACAGCCATGGGTTTTTTACTGGGGATATCAAGTTGCACAATTTAAACCGGGCACAATTCCAGGCGGCCGGTCCAGTGACCACCTACGGTGATTTTCTGGCGTGCAATCATTTTGATTGCCGGAGCAGTCTGGTTAAGGTATCGGTCCCGGCATTGATCCTGAGTGGTTCAGCCGACCGCTTGATCCCGCCTCTTTATGCCGAAGCCCTGGCAACCGGTTTGCCGCGCGGCCGCTTTACGCGGCTGGAAGCGGCAGGCCACTACGCCATGTTGGAGCGCGCCGACGAGGTTGCTTCGCTTGTAATAGATTTTATCGGAGAGATTGGCAATCGTATTTGAGATTTGTCCATCACGCTCAACCGAGTGTCATTGTCGGTGCGAATCATATCTCTTGCATCGCTATGCGAATCGCTGGGGCGATGGCATAGGCCGCCCGGCCGCGGTGACTGATTCGATGCTTCTCCTCCGGTGTTAATTGGGCCATCGTCAGGCCTCGTTCCGGCAAGAAAAAAACCGGATCGTAACCGAACCCCCCTTCACCTACCGGATCGATAGCAATCATCCCTTCACAAACACCTTCAGCGGTATGAATTACTTCGCCTCTTCTATCGGCCAAGGCGACCACACAGCGAAATCGGGCGGTCCTATCTTCCCAAGGCACTCCAGCCATATTCTCGAGCAAGAGTTCATATCGTTCAGCAGCGGTTAATCCGGTTCCGCCATAGCGAGCCGTATGCACCCCCGGCTGTCCAGCCAAATAATCTACCTCCAAACCCGAATCATCAGCCAGGGTGTATAAGCCTGTCTGTTCGGCATAGGTAACGGCTTTCAGGACAGCATTTTCCAGAAAAGTTTGGCCCGTCTCATCGACCTCACGGGTCACACCCACTTCATCAAGCGCTAACCATTCAATTTGTAGACCCCCCAAAATTCCTGCGTATTCGGCTATTTTGCCTTTATTATGGGTTGCTACCAGAAGCTGGCTTAGTCGATTGTTCATGGTTAATACCTTAGAGGCGAAGCATTATGGATCCCTTCTTAATTTCAGTTATGTTATACTCAATCAAATCCCTAACCAAATTGGAGGGTTTAACATGAAGATGTCACGTCTGCGGTTCAATTTCGGTTTCCTTTTGGAGGCCGATTTCGGCACCAGTCGTCTTATAGAACTCGACTATCCCAGTATTCAACTGAGCGAGGACGTGACCCTGACTCCGTTGAGTGGCAGCTTCCAGGCCACTCGCACCACGGAAGGAATTTACATTCAGGGTCAACTGATCAGCTCAATTAGTCTCCCCTGTGTGCGATGCCTTGATGATACGATAATCCCCATCACGATCGAGCTTGATGATTTGTTTTTCTATCCACCGCATACGGCTCCAGAGGGAGAATATCGTGTCGGCGATGATGGTATGATCGATCTGGGGCCGTTGGTCCGCGAGCTCAGTCTGCTTGGCGTTCCGATTAAGGTGCTATGCCGCCCGGATTGTCTGGGGTTGTGTCAGGAATGTGGTCAAAACCTTAACGAAAGCGATTGCGATTGTCCGGAAGCCGACATCGATCCGCGTCTAGCCGCGTTGCAGCAGCTACTTGACAAGAAATAAGCTTCCACATTTATTAATTTGTAATAGAAGTAACTACAATATGTTCGTAGTAGGCGCTTCAGCGCTGTCTCTAAGAGAGCAACTAAAGTCGTTACTACGGACCAAAAATTTTGGCACAAAGTCTACGAAGACGGCGCAGGTTTTCTAGAAAACCAACACTGAAATCTGTAAATGTTTTTCTCAAAAAGATTGACGACAAACGATGTTTTACGATGAGGCAAGAATATTCGTACGCAGCGGCGACGGCGGCGACGGGATGATCAGTTTCCGTCGCGAAAAGTACGTACCACGCGGAGGCCCCGATGGAGGAGACGGTGGCCGAGGCGGAGATGTGATTTTCGTGGCTTCTACGCACCTCAACAGCCTCGTCCGGTTCCAGCGCAACCGCCACTTCCGAGCCAAGAATGGCGTTCACGGACGGCCGAAGCGCATGACCGGCGCCCATGGCGCAGATTTGAGGATCGAAGTACCGGTTGGCACCGTGGTGAGAAACGCCGAAACCGGCGACTTTCTGGCCGATATTATCGAGCCGGACGTGGAAGTGGTTATCCTTACCGGCGGGCGCGGTGGGCGGGGCAATATACATTTTGCGTCAAGTCGTGATCAGGCACCGCGAATGGCCGAGCGCGGCGAGCCGGGCGAAGAGATGTGGCTGGCGCTGGAATTAAAGCTTATCGCCGATGTCGGCATCGTAGGCGTGCCCAACGCGGGCAAATCCACGCTTCTGTCAAATGTGAGCGCCGCCCGTCCAAAGATCGCCAACTACCCCTTCACCACCTTGCAACCCAACCTGGGAGTCGCGACCCTAGACAATTACGAAACGATGGTCCTGGCCGATATCCCGGGGCTGATTGAAGGTGCGGCTGGCGGTATCGGCTAGCAAAACCGATCAAGTGACTCTCTATTTTGTAGGTGAGGGGACCTGCAACCAGGGTGAAGCCCATCCCTCCATGTGCATGGCGGCCCTGTGG
>JAWOHK010000056.1:0-13188 GCA_046485205.1 Chloroflexota bacterium
CAAAAACAGTCTTTTCTTGCCCGGAGCCAGCGCACCCCACTTCGCCTATGTCGGTGATTCGATTCTGGGTCACCGGGTGAACCTCGGGGCAGGGACCAAGCTGAGCAATCTGGCTATCCTCAGCGAGAAAGATAAGACTACCGGCAAGCGGCCAACCATCCGCTTGCAAATCGAGGACCAGGAGTATGACACCGGCCTGCCTAAATTTGGGGCCATCCTGGGCGACGACGCCCAAACCGGCTGCAACTCGGTTCTGAACCCCGGCTGCATCGTTGGCCCGCGCACTCTGATCTATGCCAATGTGAGCCTGCGCAAGGGGTATCACCCGGCTGATTCGATCATCAAGCTGCGGCAGAACGTGCGGTCGATTGGCAGAGAATAGCCGGCTGGGTCTGGGGATTAGTGGATGTTGTGCGGCGGGAGGACTTCCATCGTCCTGTTTCAGCGGTTCTTGTCAAAAGCGGCGATTCCCTCGGCCGCTGTGTCGTAGGCGGCGAAGAACTCCATAAAACCGGTAACAGCCATGACATCCTTGACGTTCTCGGCCAAACCGACCAGAGCCACCTGGCCCTGCTGGCCGTCCATCTGCCGGTAAAGCATCAGCAAGGCTCGCAGCCCGGCGCTGGAAATATAAGTCACGCCGGACATGTCCAGCAACAATCGCCTGTCGGGTCGGGGTAAGGCCAGCAATTTTTCCTGTACCAAGGGAGCCGTTCGGCTGTCGAGTTCGCCAAAGAGGGTCGCGATGGTCGCACCGTCAACTTCTTCGATTTCGATTTCCATGATCACGGATAGTAGCGAAGAGAAAGGGAGATGTCCAGTATTACCCGGCCCGACGATCAGGAAGATGGCTTTTCCTTTTCATCATCCTCCGTATTTAGTCGTTCGGCCAGCTCGCTCAGGCGCAGGCTCAGCCAGCGGATGCTGCCTTCCGCCCCTTTTTGAGCCTCCCCCTTCCAATTGATCTCGCGCAGGCGCTGCTCGACCGCTTCGGCCGTAGCCTTCGATTGGGCCTGGATCGTCTCGCTGACCTTGTCGCGGACCGCTTCGGCGCTGCGACTGGTGACGTCGGCTGTAGTTTCGGTGACCTTGGCCGTCACTTTGCCGGTCGTCTCTTTGACGGCCCCGGCAAGTTTCTGACCTACCTGTTCGGCACCCGCGCGTAATTTGCCGGGGGCTTGGCCGGTCACCGCCGGTGGCTCTTCAGTTCCCAGATCTTCCAGGGTGATTTTTAGCGGTTCTTGGTCGGACATGAAAGAAAGTTTACTCTTAAGAATTAAAGACTATCTTACTATACGATCACCATAAATAAGAGTTGTATGGGCTCAGCCACCGGCCAATTAGTGATAAATTAACCGATTCTTCATAATAAAAGGGTAGATTTTAAAGTATTATCTCCTTTACTATCATCACTCCGGCTCAAAATTTTTCCCTGGCTATTCAACAAATTCATAAAGAAAAGGAAGAGCTAAAAATTAGCGATTCATCAAATGAGACATCTACTGTCGTCTAAAATCCTTCTCGTCATCACCCTCGCCGGTGGGGCTATCGCCCTGTCGTTGTGGCTGGCGGCGGCGGCGTCGGGAAAGGCCAATAATATGTACAAGGCTTATTATCCCCTGGTGCTGAACGAGGCGGAAAGCCAAGTTTTTACGGCAACGCCAACCGCGTCTCCAACCAATGGCCCGGTTGCGACAACCTCTCCAACAGCTACATTAGCCGCAGCCGCGACCGACACCTCGACGCCTCTTCCTACCGAAACTGTGACACCAACCGATCTACCAACAGAAACACCGACTCCCACGGAAACGGCTACACCGACGGAAACGGCCACACCAACCGAGACGCCGTCACCAACCGAGACGCCTACCATCGGTCCTTCGCCAACTCCCACCGAAATCCCGCCGACGGGCAACGAATTGCTGATCTTTGACTGGAATCAGGTGGTTGAGCGCTCGGACAACGGCTTCCCCAGCATCAAGCCGGTAGGCGAGGCAAACGGTAACTGGACCACACCCATCAACTATGCGGAGGGCACGCTCTATTTCCGGGCCATCATCCGGCAAATGCCCACCGAAAAAGATGTGCTTCTGCAGTATTGTGTCTGGCAAGATAAATCGACTGTCGAGAATTGCAGCGGCACACAAAAGTTTTTGTACCGTGGTGAGACAGTCGCCAAAACCTGGTCGCAAGATGTTCAGAAATTATGGAAGAAGAACGGGGTGATCATCGATTGGACCCAACCGCGCCAGGTTCAATCGGCCGTGGTGAAAAACAGTCAAGGCAAACCAGTAACCTCCCGTGCTGGTTATGAGTGGAGCGGCGAGGATCCGGCCGAATGGTACCCGATGGATTTGTGGTTCACGGTTGTGGTGGTCGAGAAAGGCCGTTCGTTTTCCGGCTGGGACAACTACCCATAAGGGTCAACACCGTACAGGTGAATTATGAAGGATTTGCTTCTATCGAAACGTAAGCTTATCGTGATATTGACCGTTGTGGCTGCCGTGTGGGCCTTCGCTGCGGCTGTTTCGGGTGCGACCCAAAATCAGGCGTACCAGGCGTACAGTCCCGCGGTATTCGGCGAGGTGCAAGGTCCTATGGCCGCCCCGGTCACCGCGACAGTGACCGCCATACCCACTCACACAGTCATCCCAACCGGGACGCCTACCGTAACCCTTACCGAGACGTCCACGACAACCCCTACGGAGACACCCACCGAGACCCCTACGGAGACACCTACTGAGACCCCGACGCCTACGGAGACAGCAACCCCCACGGAGACAGCGACAGTCGCACCTTCGCCCACACCCACACAGACGCCGCTGCCTGGCGTTGAACTGCTTGTTTTCGACCTGAACCGGGAGGTTACGGTGGCCGATAAAGGCTTCCCTTGGGACTCGCCTCCAATGGAGTCGGCCAACGGGGACTGGACGACCCCCTATAACTATGCCCAGGGAACGCTCTACATGCGGGCCATCGTCTACAACATGCCGACCTACAAGGATATGAGGCTGGAGTTCTGTTTTTGGCAATTCATCAAGGGTGAGCCGCAACGAGAGAACTGCACCACCAGGGCCAGATTGAATTACACCGGTAGCGAGACCTCGGTTGAATGGTCACGGGGCGTTGCCCAATTGTGGAAAAAAGATGGGGTAGCCATCAATTGGACCTTACCTCGCCTAAGGAATGGGGTGGTGATCAGAACGTCTACCGGTCTGCCGGTTAGCAACTTCTTAAACTGGAGCTGGAATGGAGAAAATCCGGACGACTGGTATCCCATGCAAATGCGCTTTACTGTGGTAGCGGTCGAGAAAGGCAAATCATTCTCAGGCTGGCAGAATTATCCGTAGGCGGCCGGGCGGGAACCGTTGTCACCTGGTCTCAAGAAATTAGCAAGATGTGGAAAAAAACGGGGTGGCCCTCGATTGGACGAAACCGCCCGATCGCAACGGTGTGGTGATTAAGAACTCGGCAGGTAAACCGGTCAGTCGCTACTCCGGCTGGAACTGGAACGGCGAGAACCCGGACCATTGGTTCCCGATGGACTTGCGTTTCACTGTAGTGGTGGTGGCCAAAGGCCAATCCTTCTCCGGATGGGACAAGTACATCAAGTAGGTTTCGCCTGACATGTTAGAGAATAAGGCCTCTTGGTGACAGAGGCCTTTTTTGTTTTTCCAAAACCGCGCCGCATTAAAGGAATCCAAGATCAGCGCCCGGTTAAAGCTGTCGATTCGTCGATTAAGCCGCAGTAAGATAGTCTTTAAGATTGGTAACCGATTCTGCAACTTATGCGCGGTCCGATCGCACTTATCCGGCGATCGATCGCTAGAACGATAATGAATAGAACCGATTTGCTCAAACAACAGCTGGCTCGCCGTATTCTCGTGCTCGACGGCGCGATGGGAACGATGATCCAGCAGTACCGCCTGACCGAAGAAGATTTTCGCGCTGGCCGCTTCGCCGATTGGCCAAGCGATTTGCAGGGCAACAACGACCTGCTGGTACTGACCCAACCCGATATCATCCGGGCAGTCCATCTGGCTTACCTCGAGGCCGGGGCCGATCTGATCGAGACCAACACTTTCAATGCCAATCGTATTTCCCAGGCCGATTATGGCTTGCAGGCGCTGGCCTACGAGATGAATGTCGCCGCGGCCCGCCTGGCTCGCGAGGTGCGGGACGAAATGGAACGCCGCGATCCGTCGCGGCCGCGCTTTGTGGCCGGAGCCCTCGGTCCCACCAACCGCACGGCCTCCATCTCGCCCGATGTCAACGACCCCGGCTACCGCAACGTGACCTTCGAGGAATTGGTCGACACCTACGCCGAGGCGGCGCGGGGTCTGGTCGACGGCGGGGCCGACCTGCTGCTGGTCGAAACCATTTTCGATACCCTCAACGCCAAGGCGGCCATCTTTGGCATCACTCGCTACTTCGATGAAAGCGGCATCGAGTTACCCTTGATGATCTCCGGCACGATCACCGACGCCAGCGGCCGCACCCTCTCCGGACAGACAACCGAGGCGTTTTACTATTCGATCATGCACGCCCGGCCGCTCATCGTCGGCCTCAACTGCGCCCTGGGGGCCGAGGCTTTCCGCGATCACACCTACGCCTTGTCGCAGGTGGCCGAGACCTATACTCACATTTATCCTAATGCCGGGCTACCCAACGAATTCGGCGAATACGACGACACGCCGGAGTACATGGCCGGCGTGTTGCGCGATTATGCCGCCGAGAGCCTTCTCAATGTCGTCGGCGGCTGCTGCGGTACGACCCCGGCCCACATTCGCGCCTTCGCCGAGGCGGTTCGCGGCCTGCCGCCGCGGCCGATTCCCGACGTCGCGCCTTATGCCCGCCTCAGCGGGCTGGAACCGCTGGTCATCGCTCCAGAGACCAACTTTGTCAACATCGGCGAGCGGACCAATGTCACCGGCTCACGCCGCTTCGCCAAGCTCATTCTCAACGACGACTACGCCACCGCCCTCGATGTCGCCCGGCAACAGGTGGAAAGCGGCGCCCAAATGATCGATATCAATATGGACGAGGGCATGCTCGATGCCGAGGCGGCTATGGAGCGTTTCCTGAAACTCGTCGCCGCCGAGCCAGATATTTCGCGCGTGCCGGTGATGATCGATTCGTCGAAGTGGAGCGTCATCGAGGCCGGCCTGAAATGGGTCCAGGGCAAGAGTGTCGTCAACTCCATCAGTCTGAAAGAGGGCGAGGCCGAATTCTTGCGCCAGGCGCGATTGGCCCGGCGCTACGGCGCGGCTGTGGTCGTCATGGCCTTCGATGAAGACGGTCAGGCCGAAACGGTCGAGCGCAAGGTTTCCATCGCCCACCGCGCCCACAATTTGCTGACGAACGAGGTCGGTTTTCCACCGCAGGATATCATCTTCGACCCCAACATCTTCGCCGTGGCCACGGGCATCGAGGAGCACAACGAGTATGCCCTAGCCTATTTCGAGGCCACACGGCGCATCAAGGCCGAACTGCCCGGCGTGCTGGTCAGCGGCGGTCTCAGCAATGTCAGCTTCTCTTTCCGCGGCAATGACCCGGTGCGCGAGGCCATGCATTCCGCCTTTCTCTATCATGCCATCCAGGCCGGGATGGACATGGGTATCGTCAACGCCGGGCAACTGGCCATCTACGAGGAGCTCGACAAGGCGCTTCTGGAACGGGTCGAGGATGTCTTGCTTAATCGCCGCCCCGACGCCACCGAACGGCTGGTGACCTTTGCCGAGACGGTCAAGGGCGGGGCCAAGGAACGCCACGAGGACCTGGCCTGGCGGCAATTACCGGTCAATGAACGGCTGGCTCATGCACTAGTCAAGGGCATCAATGCTTATATAGATGAAGATGTCGAAGAGGCGCGTCTGGCCGCGACCAGGCCGCTACACGTTATCGAAGGGCCGCTGATGGACGGCATGAATATCGTCGGCGACCTGTTCGGCAGCGGCAAGATGTTTCTGCCGCAAGTGGTCAAGAGCGCCCGCGTCATGAAGCAGGCTGTGGCCCATCTTGTACCCTACATCGAGGCCGAAAAGGCCGAGAGTGGCGATCGCGGCCCGGCCGGCCGCATTCTGCTGGCGACGGTCAAGGGCGATGTCCACGACATCGGCAAGAACATCGTCGGCGTCGTGCTGGGCTGCAACAACTACGAAGTCATCGACCTGGGTGTCATGACCCCAACACACAAGATCCTGGAGACGGCGCGACGCGAGCGGGTTGATATCATCGGCCTGAGCGGGTTGATCACGCCGTCCCTGGAAGAGATGAAACACGTGGCCCGCGAGATGGAACGCGAGGGTTTTGATCTTCCCCTGCTCATCGGCGGCGCGACGACTTCAAAAGTCCACACGGCGGTCAAGATCGAGCCGGAGTACAAACGCGGACCGGTCGTCCACGTGCTCGACGCATCTCGCGCCGTTGGCGTGGCCTCCCAATTACTCAGTTCGGAGCATCGCGGGGCCTTTATCGATGGCGTGCGAGCCGAATATGCCGGCCTGCGCGAGAGCCGCGAGGGGCGTAGCGGGCATAAGCGATTGTCGTCCCTGACCGAAGCCCGCGCCAACCGTCTGGCGATCGATTGGGCGGCCTATACTCCCCCGGTTCCCCATCAGCCGGGCATCACGATCCTGGACGATATCGATCTGGCCGAACTGAGCGCCTACATCGACTGGACGCCCTTCTTCACGACCTGGGAGTTGCACGGCAAATACCCCGCTATCCTCAATGATCCGGTGGTCGGCGAGTCAGCGCGACAACTCTATGCCGACGCCCGCCACATGCTCGACTGCATCATCCAGGAGCGGTGGCTGCGTGCCAAGGCCGTCGTCGGTCTTTTCCCGGCCGTTGCCCAGGGCGATGACATCCTGGTCTACCCACCGGGCGAGAATCCGGGCTCGTCATCTCGTCGGACGACAGGACCCGTCGCTCGTCAGTCGTCACTCGCCACCATCCACTGCCTGCGCCAGCAGATGGAGCGGCCGCCCGGCCGGCCGAACCTGTCGCTGGCCGACTACATCGCCCCGGCCGACAGCGGCCTGACCGATCACATCGGCTTGTTCGCCGTCACCGCCGGGCTGGGGCTGAACGAGGTCGTGCGTCGCTTCGAGGCGGCCCACGACGACTACAACGCCATCATGGCCAAGGCGCTGGCCGACCGGCTGGCCGAGGCGCTGGCCGAGAAGATCCACGCGCGCGTGCGGCGCGACCTGTGGGGGTACACAACCGATGAGGCCTTGGACAACGACGCTCTCATCGCCGAACAGTATCGGGGCATTCGCCCCGCGCCGGGCTACCCGGCCTGTCCCGACCACACCGAGAAGGGCGAGCTGTTCCGCGTGCTGGACGCGACATCCGCGGCCGGCATCAGTCTGACTGAAAGCTATGCGATGCTGCCGGCGGCCTCGGTCAGCGGCTATTACTTCGCCCATCCGCAGGCGGCCTACTTCGGCATCGGCCGCATCGGCCGCGACCAGGTGGAGGACTACGCCGCGCGCAAGGGAATGAGCGTCGAGGCGGCCGAGCGCTGGCTCGCGCCGGTGTTGGGGTATTGAGCGAGATTTCAGCCATCCTACACGGTGTAACCCTTGCCGAACAAATCGTTAGACTACAAATCTATTTTTCAGGCGGTGATCGCCGACGAGAGATACCAGCGGAATATTGAGTGGGGGAAGCCCCGCCCGGGCCACCCTGAAGGCACGGTCCGCGCCCACATTGCGGAGCTGGAATCCAATCTGGAAATTCTGAAACCCAGATTGAATGAAACAGACCTCTGGAAACTCAAACTGCTCATTCATACCCATGATTCATTCAAGGCAGAATCGAAACCTTTTATTCCAATTATCGATCCTGCCAGTCACGCCTCACAGGCCCGAGCCTTCCTGGCGGAATTTTGTCCTGACGAAGATCTGCTGACAATGGTTCAATATCACGACGAACCCTATGCATTGTGGCTTCAGACCAAATCGAAAGGCGCGTATAATCAAAAACGGATGAACGCCTTAATCGGCAACATCAAGGATTGGAGCTTGTTCCTGGCTTTCATAATTATCGACGGTTGCACCCGGGGCAAGAGTCGAGAACCGCTACAGTGGTTGTTTGCAGAACTCGAGGGAAAGGTTAAATCAAGGTTCACCGAGGCTGACATTATCCCCTGATTCTGATCGGCGATACGCAGCAAGCTATCTATGCAAATTCAGACCCCTAGCGAGCCACGAAACCCCCTGGCAGCATAGTAAGATTGTGCTCCGTTATGATACACGAAGACAGTATCGTAGCGCCGGTCACAAAAAAGAGCGCCGCCGAGTTTTCTAATGTCAGGAGGTGTTTTCACCCAGCTCGATGTTTTCGTATCGAAATCTCCAAGCTTCTGCAACGCACGATATTGTTCTTCCGTCAAAAGCTCAATGCCCATGGCCGCTGCCATATCAATAGCGTTGTTTTCTGGTTTGTTTTCTTTCCGTGATTCCTGCGCTTCCCGATCGTAACAAACACTTCTTCGGCCTTGGGGGCTTTCCGGCGAACAATCATAAAAAATGTATTCGCCCGTTTTTTTATCATGACCCACAACATCCGGTTCACCGCCGGTTCGTTCCATTTCACTGAGCGACCACAATTTTTCAGCATCGGCTTCCAGCCTGGCCTGGACTTTTGACCATTCAAGACCTTTATGCCGTTTCAGGTGGGTCTCAAAACGGTCTTTCAATGCTTCGAGCAGTTCTTCCCGCTGTTCTGGTGACAATTCCTTTTTTGTTTTCATGGTTAAAGCCTTTCAAATACTCAAGAGGTTAGTGTCAGAAAACTCGACCTGCTCATGTGTAATAGATGATGAATAGGTTTGATAAAATTACTCAAACCAGAGTCTGTGATCCAAGCAAGGGCGAGCATCTAGCGAATAGTTACCGGCCGTCGACCCGAAGTATAGGAATGATGTAGATTCGCCTGTTGAAGGTTAACCCTCAATTCTACCCGAATTTGTCCACCCTACCCCGCCAGCCGCGCAAACGTCCGCTGCATCACGATCGTATGCTCCGGCAGGCACTGCACGAAGTTGAACGCCGGCATGGCATCGTGGTCGGCGCGGATCATCGCCTCGTTGGGCCAGGTGGTGAACCCGGCGAAAGTAGAGCCGACGGCGCAATAGAGGATGCCGTCGCAGAAGTTCTGCATGGAGTTGTGGATATGGCCGTGGAAAACCCCCCGCAACCGCGGCCGCGCCGGCAGCAACGCCTGGTGCATCTCCGCCCCGTTCAGCAAGAGCATATTAGCATCCATCCAGGGCGAATTGATGGGCAATGCCGGGTAATGGATGAACACGCTCAGCGGTAAGCCGTCAGGCACAGCCTCGCGTCGCAAGACGTCCAGTTGCTGGTCCGGCAGTAGGCCGTGGGGATCGATTTCGTCCGGCCCGCGGGCGTCGAGCACCAGAAAACGGTTGCCGCGAATCTCGAAGGTATAGGATAGCGTATCGGTTCCCGGCTGGCAGTCTTCCTTTGGGGCCATGGGAAGGAAGCGATGGATGTCGGCCGAGCGATCGTGGTTGCCGGTGACATAGTAGATCGGCACTTCCAGCGCGGCGAATACCTCGGCCGCCAGCCGGTAGGCGTCGTCGTCGGGATGGGTCACCACGTCGCCGGTGTGGATCACAAAATCCGGCCGCACCGGCAATTGATTGATGACCTCGACCACTTTGCGGGCATAGGGCAGCGACCGGTAGCCCTGCCGCGCATAATCGGCCGTCGGCCCGAAGTGGGTGTCGCTGATGTGGACGAAGTAAACGGGGTTCATAGTGACGAGTAACGAATGACGAGCGACGAGTTCAGAGATTTCACCGAGACTCGTCACTCGTCACTCGTCATTCGAAATTTATTAGGGGGCCAGTGCCAGCAACGCGCTACTGATATTGATGACCAGCTCGTTGACCGTGTCGTCCATCAGGTAGAAATAGGCCGACGGAGCGATGCCAATCCAGAAGATGAACACCAGGAAGGAAAGCATCAGGGCTAGTTCGCCGCGGTTGATTTCGCGCAGGCTCTTGACCTTTTCGGTCACTGCCGGACCCATGAATACTCTCTGGAACATCCACAGCAGGTAAACGGCGGCCAGGATGACGCCGCTGGTGGCGAAGGCGGTGTAGATCCATGGACGCGGTGTCAGCGATTCCGCGCCCATCGAGCCCAGCAAGATGGTGAATTCGCCAACGAAGCCGTTCAGGCCCGGTAAGCCCATACTCGACAGAACGATGATGAGCGACAGGACGCTGAAGACAGGCATGATCTTCCACACCCCACCATAGGCGGCCATGTCGCGGGTGTGGGTCTGTTCGTAGAGGATGCCGACCAGGAGAAACAACGCGCCTGTGCTCAGGCCGTGGTTGACGCCCTGCAAGAGCGCGCCCTGGATACCGGCGTTATTGAGGGCGAAGATGCCCAGCGTTACGAAACCGAGGTGGCTGATACTGGAATAGGCCACCAGCTTCTTGACGTCCTTCTGGGCAAAAGAGACGATGGCCCCGTAGATAATGCCGATGATGGCCAGCACGGCGATAAACGGGGCGAACTCATAGGATGCTTCCGGGAAGAGCGGCAGGTTGAAGCGGATGAGGCCATAGGTGCCCATCTTCAGCAGGACGCCGGCCAGGATGATCGATCCGGCCGTCGGCGCTTCGGTGTGGGCGTCGGGCAACCAGGAATGAAAGGGGAAAATCGGCACCTTGATGGCGAAGGCCAGGAAGAAGCCGATAAACAACAGATTCTGCGCGCCGGCAAAGGCCGAACGCCCGGCGATCAAATCCGGCAGGGCAAAGGTGCCGTTGGTGATGCCCATGAACAGGATGGCCAGTAACATGAGCAGTGACCCGGCCATGGTATAGAGGAAGAACTTGATCGACGCGTAAACCCGGCGCTCGCCGCCCCAGATACCGATCAGGAAATACATCGGCACCAGCGTGAACTCCCAGAAGATGTAGAACAGGAACAGGTCTTGGGCCAGGAAAACACCCATCATGCCTATCTGCAGCAACAGCATGAAAATGTAAAACTGCTTGAGCTGCGTCTCGATGGCGTTCCAGGACGAGGCGATGGCGATCATCGAGATGAAGGAGGTCAGCAAGACCATCAGGATGCTCAGACCGTCCACGGCCAGAAAATACTGGATGCCCCAAGAGGGAATCCAGTTGAACCGATCCACCATCTGCAATCCGGGATCATTGGGGTTAAAGCGAACAAGGATGAGCAGCGTCCCCAGGAACGTCGCCACCGCGGTAGCCACGGCAACCTGTTTGATGAGTTTGTTCGAACCGCGCCTGGGCGGGTCGATCAGCAGGATCGCCAGCACCCCAACGAGCGGGAGGAAGGTGACAATTGTTAAAATCCAGTTCATTGTTTCCCCCAATCTCCTAATTTACCATGACCAGAAAATAAACCAGCAGCCCGACCGTGCCCAGCAACACGGCCAGGGCGTAGGTGCGGGCGTAGCCGGTCTGCGTCAGGCGCAGTGTATTCGCCAGACGTTTGGTGACCGCACCGACGCCGTTGACTAACCCGTCGACGCCCTGAGCATCGAGCACGTTGGATGTGAAATTGGCGCCGGTGACGAAGATATCACGAATGATCCGGTTATGGACGAAGTCATGCCAGAATTCCCATTCCAGCTTTTCGGCCAACCAGACTGAAAACCGGTTGAACAAGGGGACGATGCCCTTCATGTAAAACGTATTGAGCGGCAGCACGCTCCACCACCAGATGGGTGTGCGCGATAGCCGGTCCGGCTCATCGGAGGTCCGCGGCCGCCTGCGATAGACCAACCAGGCCAGTGCCAGACCGCCTACGGCCAGCAGCATCGACAAACCAGCCACGACCGGCGACAGGACCACCGGCGTTTTGGGCAAATCGAGAATGGCCTCTTCCGTCAATTCATACGCGGCCAGGGAATGTTCCACCCACGACTCCAACCCCAGCCAGAAGCCGTGCGGGTGCATGTCATAGCGCTCGGCCTCGGCCGCCGTCAGGTAGGGTGTGTTCAGAAAGCCGCCAACGATCGTCAAGGCCGCCAGGACTATCAGAGGAACCGTCATGATGCGTGGGCTCTCCTGGGCATGGGCGGCCGCCTCAGAGCGCGGTTGGCCGAAGAAGACCATGATCAATTGCCGGCCGACATAAAAAGCCGTGCCCAAGGCCGCCAGGGCCAGAATGGCAAAAAACAGTGGCTGATGGGTCTGGCCGTGGAGCAAGATTTCGTCCTTGGACCAGAAGCCGGCCAGCGGGAAGATACCGGCCAGCGCTAAGGCGCCGATCAGGTAGACGATGTACGTCGTTCGCATACGGTGGCGCATGCCGCCCATGAAGCGCATGTCCTGCTCAATGGGATCGGTGCGTGCGCCGGTAAAGTGTTCGTCGCCCAACGCGCCGTGGGAGGGATCGTGGCCGTCGGCCGCGCTGTGGTGAATTCCCTCGGCGTGGTGGAGCCCATGTTCCATGCCGTGAATGACCGAGCCGGAGCCCAGGAAAAGCAGCGCCTTGAAGAAGGCGTGGGTGATGAGATGGAATATGGCGGCCACGTAAGCGCCCATGCCCGCCGCCGCGACCATGAACCCCAGCTGGCTGACGGTCGAATAAGCCAGCACCTTCTTGATGTCGTTCTGGCTGAAGGCGATCAGCCCGGCAAAGAAGGCCGTCAGGGCCCCGACCCAGGCTACCAGATCGGGCGTCGAGATAAGGCCGAAGAGTAGATCGCCGCTACTGCGAACGATCTCGAACAACACGTTGCTGCGCACCAGCAGGTAGACACCGGCGGTGACCATTGTAGCGGCATGGATGAGAGCCGAGACAGGTGTCGGGCCGGCCATGGCATCGGGCAGCCAGACGTAAAGTGGAATCTGGGCCGATTTACCGGCCACACCGAGCAATAGCAGAGCGGTCACGGCCGTCAGCACGGTAGCCAGCGGCAGGCTCATCCCACCGAATTGGACCATATGATTGGTTTCGAAGAATTCGACCGCCCCTTCAAAGACAGGCGTGTAATCCAGCGTGCCGAAAGTCCAGAACAGAATGGTCATGGCCAGGATGACGCCGAAGTCGCCGATGCGATTGACAATCATGGCCTTTCGACCAGCATTGGCGTTGGCCGGTATGCCGTTAATGTCCAGCCGCTCCCACCAGAAGCTGATCAGTAGGTAGGAACACA
>JAWOHK010000219.1:0-10979 GCA_046485205.1 Chloroflexota bacterium
GGTGAACAAGACTACCAGGATAAGATCGAGCAGGAGCGTGAAAAGGGTGATGCTCAGCACCTTGCCGAAGTAAAGCGCGGTGCGCGGAATAGGGGCAATGAGCATGGCGTCAAAGACCTGATTTTCGCGGTCGAGAGCCAGCGAGCGATTCAACCCCAGGATGGCCGCGAGGAGAACCGTGGCCCAGAGCAAACCGGTGGCAACATTCCGGGCGGCGTCAAGGGTCGTGCCCAGAGCGAAGTTGAACATGATGATCGTCGCCAGGGAAAACATGATCATCACGCTCAGCGTCTGGCGGGTGCGCCCTTCAATTTTTAGGTCCTTCCAAACCACAGCCCAAACGGCTGAGAGAAATTCGTTCATGGGATTATCCGGCTGTCACATCCGCGTAAAGATCGTAAAGGGCTGACGGGCTGATCGCGTCGCGGGTGACTTCCCGGGCAATCCGGCCGCGGTGAAGGATCGCCAACCGATCGGCCAGCCCCAGGCCGTGGCCCAGGTCATGGGTGATCATCAGGATCGTGCGTTCGCGGGCTGATTCGGCACGCAATAGATCATCGAGCAACCGGCTGGCTTCCTGATCCAGCCCGGTATAAGGTTCATCCAGGAGCAGTACTTCCGGTTCGTGGAGGGTAGCCCGGGCGATGGTCAGGCGCTGGATCATACCCCGTGAAAAGGTGCCCACCGGGTCGCGCTGCCGTGCAAACAGGCCAACGGTGCGTAAGGCATTCATGACGCGGTCCTCAGCATTCTCCAAGCGATAGAGCTTGGCGAAGAAGGTGAGGTTCTCGGCGGCGGTCAGGTCGCGGTAGAGCAGTGACTGGTGGGAGACGAGGCCGATGTAGCGGCGAACGCGCTCGCTTTGCTCCGGCAGCGCCCACCCGCCGACGCGCACCTCGCCCGATGTTGGCCGTAACAGCGTGGCGATGATGCTGAGCAAGGTGCTCTTGCCTGCACCGTTAGCCCCTACGAGAGTGACAAATTCGCCTTGCCTGACATGGAGATCAACGCCGCGCAGGACCGGATTGAGGCCAAACTGTTTGACGACATTATGGAGACGGATCATTGGGCGAATTGTAGGCGATTGTTGGCCGGGGACAAATCAAATGCTTCGCCCCTACAGCTGTTGGCTTGAGCGTTCAACCAGACTGGAAGCAAACCTAATACCCCTCGCTCTTGAAGTTTTGTGCCAGGAAGTCAAGTGCTTGTTGCCAGGCGTCTCCGGCCGTGCCGGGCTGGTCGAAGTTACCCTCATTGATAAACGCGTGGCCGACGCCAGGGTAAACGGTGACCTCGTTGGGGATATCCAGGCTGTTTAACGCGGCTTCAAACTCCAGCACATCAGCGACGAAGATCTGCCGGTCCTCTTCGCCGAAGACGCCCAGCACCCCGCGGCTGTCCATTAACGGTTCCAACAGGTTCAAATCCGTCACTACATCTCCGTAATACAAAATGGTCAACGGCACATTCTCTGTCTGGCGCAGGCCGAGCATCAATGAGTGGCCGCCGCCAAAACAAAAGCCCATGCTGGCGATGCGCCCGTCATCGACGTTGGGCCGGGTCTTCAGATGAGCCAGCGCCGCGTCGACGTCGGCTTTGACCTGTTCCTCCGGAGTGCTCAGGCGCAAATAAATGGCCCGCGGAATCTGGGATGTAACCCGGCCGCGATACACATCCGGCGCGAAAACGAGGTAGCCCTCTTCGGCCAGAGCGTCGGCTAGGATAGTCATGCCTTCGTTCAATCCCCACCATTCGTGCAGCAACAGAACAGATGGATGGGGACCGGGACCTTCCGGTTCAGCCAGGTAACCGAGCGAAACTGCCCCTTCACCATTTACATAGCTGCTGTTGGCTACATCGGCCGTCTTCGGCCCAACCAGGCTATCAACGATGATGATACTGACGAACAACAAGACCAGCAGGCCCAGAACGGCCGCCAGACCCAGCAAGATGCGTTTGATCCATGTACCCATGGGATAGTTTTAGCAAGTTTTCACCCTTTGGTATAGGCGAACTCTCGCTATTCCAGGAGCGGCCACCTTAGCGGCGGCTCCAAGTCGGGTCGCTAGCGTCGCAGCACCAAGAACAGCAACAACCCGAGCAAGGCCACACCGATCAGCATCGCGCCGAGGCCCAGGAAGACGAGCCAGTTCGATCGGCCATTCCCATCAACCGGGGCGGTTGGCGTTTCGGTGGTCAGGGCAGCCTCCTCAGTGGGCGTCACCTCGACGACGGCCGTCGCCTCGGTGCGTGGCCGGCTGCCGAATTCGAGACCGACAGTTTGTCCGTCTGCGAGGCTGATCGTGGCGTTGGCCTGGGTCGTCATCTCCAGAATCGGCGGCACCGTCTGGCCGACCTGATAGATTCCGGCTGGTAGATTGCCGAAGCAAACCGGCGTCTCGATGCCGGGCGAGACGGCTTGTCCGATGATCGCGTTGCCCTGGGCCACGGTCAGCGTCACCCCGGCTATATGGCCTTCGTCAGCGTCGTGCAGGCCATTGGCATTGGTGTCCAGGAAGGCGTTGACGCAGATGGTCGCCGTGCCGGCCGGTGTTTCGATTGGCGCGACGGTCAGGGTGGCGGCGAGAGTGGCCGCCGCCGGTTCGGTGGGAATAACGTCCGTTGCCACGGGCGGTGCGGTGGTGGGAGGGGCGGTGGTGGCCGGGGCGGCCGTCGGCGGCACCGGCGTCGGTGCTGTCAGGGCTACCAGCTGGGCCGCGTCGTACCAGGTATCGAGGAATTGGCGGCATTGGTTGATGCCGGTGACGGCCCAATCGGCCGAGGTGAAGACCGTGATCTGGCTACCGGTGGCAGTGGCTTCGACGCTGAACTCTTGCCACTGATCGTGGGGTGAGCCGAACGCGCCCCAGACGACGTCGGCATCATTCCACAGGCCGCTGCCGTTGGGGTCGATACCGGCCCGCATATTGATCTGCAGGCCACTTTCCGACGGCGCAGGTGCCGCCTCGTTGCTGCCGCGCCCGCGACCGGCGAAAGTGAAGCGATAGGTCGTGCCTGGCGTGGCCGGTATGCTTTGGAAGACGCCGGCGCTCCAGGTATCCCAGTTATTGCCGATGTACTGAGAGGTCGCGCCGTCGCGCACATAAGTGGAATTCGTTTCTGAATTCCAGCGCGGCTCAAAATGATAAGCCACCAGGCACTCTTCGTCGGAACGGAGTGTAGCCCGGCTCCAATGTTGCCAGCCGTTGGCCACGCCGCCGCTATAGGGTTGTTCAAAACCGGGATTCTGGAGCAGGTTCGTCCCCTGGGCGGCGGGAGCGGCCTGACTTTGACCGGCCGAGGTCATCAGAACGACCAACAAGATGGCTAATAATAGGAAAATAGTGGCTTTCTTCATAAAAATTACTCTTTCAATGGTGGTCAGGCGCGGGCGGTCGCAGCGGTTCGCGTCTACCGGATAAAATTGTCACTTAATTATCGAGATCATCAAGCTTTTTAAACCGGCGGCCGCCGTCGCCATCATCTTGATCCTGGGCGGTTGGCGAACGAGCGCGAACCTGCCTGATTAGCAAGAGTAGCACAGCCACCAGCAGGGTCAAGCCCCCCAGAAACAGGATGGCCACCCCGGCGATGCGCCAAGCGAAGGTCGAGGTGTTGTCCGGCGGGGGAGCGGGGGTAGTTTCCGGCAGCCGCGTGACCGGAGGCGCGCCGTCTGTCGTCTGAGCCACAGGCGCGGCCGTCCCCACACCTTCGTCTGCGGCGGAGATAAAACTGCCGAATGCCTGATTCAATCGCGTGTCGGCCGCCAGGTTCAACGCCCAATCCCCGGCGGTGGTCAGCACTTCGCCGGGCACGACCGACCGGGTCACGCGGTACTCTCCCGGTGTCAACCCACCCAGGCACTTCGGCTCGGAGACGCCGTCGGTAATATAATTAGCCGCGACCGCTTCCTGGTTATAAACTGTGAAAGCGACCCCGGCCCGCAATGGCTCACCTGAATCGTGGATGCCGTCACGATTGAGATCCTCAAAGGCGGACAAGCAGATCGTCGCTTCCGGCCGGGGTTCGGTGGGCCGGAGCGTGGGCGGAGGCAGGGTAGGCGCCGGCGAGACCTCTACTTCCGGCACGGCGGTTGCCTCCGGCTGGGCGTAACCGATTATCAGGACATCCCCCGGCTGGATAACAGCGTCTTCGATCAGATCGTTGAGGGTCAGCAATTCCGGCAACGTGAGGCCGGCGCGCGCGGCAATAATCCACATCGAGTCGCCCGGGGCGACGATAATGGTAATCGTCCCGCTCTCATCCGGCGTGGGCGAGACCCATACCGGCGGCGGGAAAGCTCCAGGAGTAGGGGTTTCTTGCGCCCGGCCGATCGCTGTCGTTACTATCGCTAACAGCCCGATGACGATCACCAGGATTGACCGTTTGACGGTTAACACGCTCTTACAACCCACACGATTCATAACCCACTGTTCATAGCGCAATCAATCCTGACTGCGTCTTCTTTTCACCACTTGGCATATCGCGACAACAAACTTCATTCAGCTCTCTACTCGACCGGTTGAATGATCAGCCGGTCACCGGCCGGCCGGCCGCGAGCATCCATCACGGGCAAACGTTGGCCCGTATCCGGCCAGTATAGCCCAATTGTGACTTCATGCTGCGCTGGATTAAACGGAATCGGCAAGCTAACGATGAGTTGCTCATCCAGTAATAATCCCGGCTGCCACCAGTCGGCCGGCCAATGTCCCCCGGCCAAAGGGCCGTCATATTGGGCGATGATGCTGGCCGGATCCCTGACATGGATGAATAGATTGGGCAACGCCTTCGGCCGCTCCTCAGACAGTAGGTTGTCACCGGTCCATTCCCAGCGCATATCCAGCGTCAGGACGTCCGGCTGGGACAGGACGGCCGAAGCGCCGCGCAGCCAGAAACCATCGCTGAATTGTCCGACGAAACCGTCCTTAGTTGCGCCGGGAGTGACGGCATAGCGCGTGAAAAGGGAATAGGGTTCAGGCTCCAGGTCTCCGCGCACCAGAGGGCCGGTTTCTATATGGACGATAGTCGGCGAGTTTATACTCGCGCTCAGAAAATCCAGCGAGCCATAGGGCCAGGCGTAGATGACTGAGGTTTGGTCAAGCTGTGCCGGCGGGTTCTGCTCCGGCTGGTAATAGATCACCGGCCGGTCGCCCAGCAGAAAGCGCACCGACGGCCAGCCGTCCCGAAAGCGTTCGTCGATGTAGACCGTCGTACCGGCCGGTTCACGGGTAGCCGCGTGCGCCAGCTCGGCCGCCGCTGACTCAAACAGGAAGGCGACGTCCGGCTGTCGCGCGTAGCGGCTGTAGTCCTGAATGGTGAGCACCAGGCTGCCGAGCAGCAGCGCCAGAACGGCTGCGCGTCGGAGTATGGCTGGTATTCGTAGCCATTGCCAAAGCAGCGATAGGCCGATGGCCGGCAAGAACACGACACCCGGCAGCAGTCCGGCGGCGCGCAGGAAGTGGGGCGCATCCTCGGCCAGAATCGTCGGTGTTAGCATGACGGCCTGCCAGAGCAATAGGGCCGCTGCCGGCGGGCGACGCCAGTGCCATAGACACCAACCAAGCCCGACCAGAAATGGCCCAGCCATGAACCAGTCGAAAATCGGCCGTCCGGCGGGGTTCTGCCAGGGGAGAACGGCATCGTAGCTCAATAAAGCGTTGTGACGCAGAATGGTGTCACCGCGCCAGAGGAACATGCCTAAGGCGTCGCCTGTTTGCCGTAGCAACGCGCCAGTCAGGTTGCCATCACGAACCTCCGGGCTGAAGATCGATACCTGACCGGCACGGCCGGTGATCAGCGACGGGTCTTGCCACCAAGACGAGGCCAGGGGAACGATGGTCAGACCCGCGCCCAGAAAAAACCAGAGCAACCTGCCGCCGTTCCACAAGCGCCGACGGCGACCCGTCGCGATGAGATAGACGGCCAGCAGTCCAAGAAGGAGCGGCGTCAGGCGCGCTGCCAGATAGGTATAGAATGTCAGGCCATAGACCAGTCCGGCGACCAGCCATAGCCCGGCGCGTTGCTCCCGGTAGGCGCGGGTGCCCAGCCACAGGGCCAGGGCCAGCACAGGGGCGAGAAGCCCGGCCCGCAGCCCAATGCGGCCCAAATGGACCGGCCAAAAGGTCAGGGCCCACAGGAAAGCGGCCAGGATGCCGGCCACCCGCCCAAACCAGGCCTGGCCTAGAAGAAATGCCGGTAGCGTGGTCAGCGCCCCGGCCACGGCCGCCGGCAGACGCAAGGCCATCGTTGTTGGACCAAACAGGGCAAACGCAGCCGCAACCAGGTAAACATAGGCCGGCTCGCGGCCATTATTGGCGGGGAAAAAGAGCGCGTGTTCGCCTTGCAACACCCTCTCGGCATCGAGGGCATTGTAGGCTTCATCCCGATAGGGGCCGGGTGGCCAATCACCAAGCTGGTAGAAACGCAGCGCCACGGCTAGCAAAAGGGCTACGACAAGTAAAGCCCACATCCAACGGACCGGGCTCATAGATCGACTCAGGGACATAGCAGAGACAGAGGACAGGGAATGGGTGCTAAAAAATGGGCGTTTGCTGTGGACGCTTCTTCTACTAGAGACTGAGCTGAGAGCGACTTCCACCAGGTTGTCAAAGCACGCGCAGGAGAGCGACCTATGCTACTTCTCGTTGGACGTTGCAAAGTCGATTCCCTCTAGATGGTGACCTGACCGGTTTGCCCGGCGCGTTCTTGGCCATCGTGGCGCTGATTCAGGCATGATGCGAACGTACTATAAGCGATAACCAGGCAATAGAAAAGCCCGTCCACGTGGCCAGCGTCCTGGGCTACGGTAAACCGGCATGACGAAGTGATCTCTATCGACGGCGAGTAGATGTCCATCCGTTATGAGGATGGTTCGGAACAATCGTCAAAATCGAAATTCAGGCGCGCATGTGGCAGCGCATCCAGGATGAGAATGTACCACCACCGAAGTTTCGACGGGGTGACTTTGCGGGCGTTGATCGAGTGACCGACCCCATCCGCGATCCGGCAGGTGAAGTCCTGCGAGCGCCGGGCGACAAATACATTAGCTCGACGTGCACGGGCTCGACAACATGCATGTTAATCGGTGACCAAGCAACCCAAGTTTATAAGTCCCTATTGCTTCTATCGCTTACCCTCAAAACGAGGAGAGTAACAATTAATAAGGTTGTAAATCAGATGAACAACGAATAAATACCGACCTTGAAGATCAGTAGCAGGAGGTCCCACCTGGATTCCATACTCGATAGATCGAGATGGTAGCATTGTTAGGTCCGTCAAACTCCGTCAATTTTGCCAGACACGCTTGCTCTTCTATTCGACTTACGATCCTGTCTCTATTTTCGTAAGTGTTATCAGGCTCTCGAGAATTGCTCATCACAGAGGATATATAAACTCCACCTTCTGACGTCAAATTCGGTAGCCAATCCTCGGTATGCTCGAGAAGGAAAGGTGGACTTGCCGCAAAAACCATCTTTTCCGTATCAATTAGTGGAAAAAAAACGGGTACAACACGGTCAATGAGCACAAGTGGGGCACTGTTGATTATTGTCGGATCAAACCGGTACGTAGATAAAGTGCGAAAAGTGGTTACAGAAGTCACTAGAGCTAATAGAAACATCGCCAAACCCATTAAGCTGAACATCAGTCGATTACCTCCCTGATTGGCTAATAACACCATGGCTATCAGAGCGACAAAGGGCGTCAAGAACATCACGTATCGGGATGTCATCGCATGTAAAGGGATGATCCCAATCAAGTACAGTACGGCGATTGCTCCAAATGGGATTATGGCGAGAAGCACTAAATAGATAATCGTGGGTTTATTTACCCTGGTGTTTGTGGCACTCTTATCTCTATCCTGTAATTCGATTGTAGTAAATCTACAAAGAGTTTTAACACCGACTATCAAGAATAAGGCAATCATTATCGGCAGGCCGAGATAAAAAAGCGTTTCCATCAATTTCGGCACTCTATCCCATTGTATTACCAATGAGTTCAATCCTTGGGTTAAAAAGGTCAATGCGCCGAATACTTCAGGTGAAACCGCAAAAACCATCAGAAGCAGTGAAAGGCCAGCTAAGAGAATGATGGCTAAACCCAAGTACCATCTAGGATGTAAACGATTACCTAAAATAACCACTATCGTAACGGCAACAATTATCAACAAAAAAATATACTGAGTTAATAGACCGGCCAAGGATACGATTACTAAGCCGATAAGATAAACTAACTTCTCTTTAGCAGAAGAGGCAGCAAGAAAACGGAAAAGGATCCAGGTTATCAGGACAGTCCAGAAGGTTAATAACACATACTGTCGTGCAAGAAATGCCGCGCGAAGGAACACAGGGCTTAGTACCCAAATTACGACAGCCAAGAATGCAGATAGCCTGTTATTAGTGATTTGTTTAGCAAAGTGAAACAAGATGACGGCAGCCCCCAATGTAAATACCAGATTGAGCGATGCCCCTACCCACCATTGGTTAGCAGCAAATATATGCAGCCATCCGTAAAACAAAAAAAAATACAAGGGGGGATGGATGTCCCAATAAGACAAATCCTGTGCGATTTTCTTTAAACCACGACCACTTTCCGGTTGTAAAAAACGCTGCCATTCTGATGCCGGGACCCATTCGCCTGCCGGGAATGAATTAACCTCTCTTAAAGCCCGATATTCACCAAGATGGCCTGTAGCCGAAAGAAAGGTGGAGAGTTCATCGCCAACGAATAGTTGCCTTTGCCATGTCGGCAAAAAAAGGAGGATCAGCCCGCTTATAAATGCTATCGCGAGAAACGACGCAATCAGATAATCGGACTTCGTTTTTTTATTGATTTGAATACCCATAGGCTTCCGCCAGGCGAAGCCTCTCCGGTATATTAATAATCACTCGATCTTCTTCAGTGATAGTGGCTTTTGGATTTGATGACAAATCACCGGACCCGTCCACGTTAACTGAGCTTATTTTCTTAACAAAAACATTTCGATCGAAATTGTCTGCCGGAACATGAAGGTAATCCCCCAACTTTTCGATTAACTGTACCGGTTCAGCTATCATATCTTCAAAGCGAATGCTGAGGAGATTTCTGAGTTGAGGTCCCTCTTCGAGAAATCCGCGACAAATCCTTTCCCAATTGTCGAGCGAAGCCAAAGTCCATTCTGGTAGCCACTCATTATTTTCAGATAGTTCCCATCGCCTCATCGAAAGGAAGCAAGCTGAAATATCTCGAACCAAGTGAATAAATCTTGCCCTGGGAAATAAGTTCTGCAAGAACAAGGCCACATCCACTCCATAACGGACTTCTTTAAATCCCCATATATTTCTACCCAATCGCAAGGCCGGTATGCCAAAAATCCCATAAATATGAAGAAGAGCAGCCTCTTTTAGTTCATAAGTTTCCGGCATCATGTTAGCTATAAAATTATTGTAACCATCGTTGAGAAAGATTCCGCGATAATGGGTCATTTTCTGTTCCCATTTTTGAAGGTTATGATATATCTGTATGTAGTGATTTAGATAACCGTTGTGTTCGCCCCATATCAACACATCCGGAGAGGAGTTTAATAACCTCTGTAGCAAGGTGCTTCCACATCTATGCCCGGAAGAAAATATAAATATGGGACGCTCCTGTTGAAGGCGAGGGGTTAAACCTAAGATATTTAATTTACCATCAATTTCATTCATGATACATTCTGAACTTCGTGGAGATACGATGATACAACCTGCTCGGGTTCACCGTGCTGGACTATTTCCCCTTGCTTTAACAGAATGACCTCATCGCATATCTTTTGTACTTGTTGAATATCGTGTGAAACATAAACGATAGTTTTTCCATGTTTTTTGAATTGATGAATCCGTTCGACACACTTTTGCCTGAAGGATGCGTCTCCGACAGCTAAAACTTCGTCGATCAACAAAATGTCCGGATCAGTATGAGCGGCGATGGCAAATCCAAGGCGCATCTTCATGCCTGTGCTATACGTGCGTAATGGTTCACCTATGACATCTTTAAGCTCGGCGAAGGCGATAATCTCATCGAAGAGTTCATCGACCTCGCTCTTTAGTAGCCCTGAGATAATCGCGTTTATGTACACGTTTTCTTTTCCCGTAAGATCGGAATGAAACCCTGCACCGATTTCCAACAAACCCCCTACGGACCCCCGTACAATCAATGAACCTTCATCTGGTCGTCCAATTTGACCTAGTAGCCTTAAAAGCGTTGACTTACCTGCTCCGTTGTTTCCAACTACACCCAACATCATACCTTTTTCAATATCGAAATTAACCCTTCGAAGCGCCCACTGGTAGTCAACTGGCCGGATCCCCCGTAAGCCTTTAACAACCGCTTCCTGGAGAGTATAAGGTCGGTCACTACTATAGCGTCGATACTTTTTCCCTAAATTGTGAGCCTCGACTACGTAATTCACTTAAATTTCCTCCACAAATTTAAAGCTGGCGACTTTAAAGTACCTATAGCCGAGAAGCAAAACGAAGGACGAAATGAGACCTATTATGGCGAGGGGTGTAAATGAAGGTAACTGCCCATCCAGGAAAATAGAACGATACGCTCCAATGATGTGAACCATGGGGTTTAAATTGTATATTAGTACTAATTTTTCAGGAATAAACTGAGGGTCATAGAAAATGGGGGTTAAGTAAAAACCCAGCATCAAAAATATACCCAAGAGATACTTGGTGTCGCGAAAACTAACATTAACGGTTGCTAGAACATATACCATACTAAGAATAAGCAAGAATTGAGTTGTGATAACTAACGGTAAGGCTAGTACTGCCAGGGTAAGGGGTAAATGACTCAACAAGATAAATATTATTAGTATTGGTAAGGCCAACAGAAAATGTACCAATTGCGTGCTAACACTTACTACCGGTAAGATTGAATTGGGGAACCCCGGCTTTCTGATGATTGCCGCGTTATTAACGATTGACCCCGTTCCGGCATCGAGTGCCGAACTAAACCAACTC
>JAWOHK010000238.1:0-5977 GCA_046485205.1 Chloroflexota bacterium
CTGCCGGCATGGGTCAGTCCTGCTTTGACCTGGCCGTCACTCCGTTGGCAATGGGGACATGTTATCATTCCCCAATTATCGCATATCCTTTGATTTATTCACTCCCTGTAGATGCACGGTAAAACGTGCTATTTTTCTTAACATTGACGCCGCTTGTGTCTTAGTGAGATATCGATGGCGCGCGCGGCAGGGCCGGCTCGATGATCAGCCCTTCCACTTCGGGATGGACGGCCGCCAGGGCTACGCGGCTCATGAGCGGCAAGTGGGGACATCCTCGATGCCTCACCCCAACGACGCCAAATCCTGCTCTGTCTCAGCGATCTCACGGGCGATGTTCATCGTGGAGAAGAGCGCCAGCGCGGCCGCCAAGGCCTCCCGCGCGGCTGGCGAGTCGCCCTCCTTCATCTCCATCCGGCCGATATTGCGCTGGAGGTAGGCCTCGATGAGGCGGTCATTATTCCGCCGGGCAGTCCCTAACCCTTCCGAATAGGCCTCCCAGGCACTTTCGAGTTGCCCCTGCCGTTGCCGGGCCAACCCCAGCGTGTACAGTGCGTACGGCCGGTAAAGCGGTGAATCCAGATTGAGCACCCGGATGGCACATTGCACCGCTTCCTCGGTGCGGCCCGTCTCCAGGTAAGCCTCGGCAAGTTGCACCAAAGGTTGCGAGGTCCACTCCGTTTGACCCGTTTGCTCCAGGAAGGCCAGCGCCCGTTCGGTGGGGGGAATGGCCTCCGGGTACATGCGGGCGTTGATATAAACGCTGCCCAACGTCACGCGCAAGTATTCCGACACCAGCCGGTCGCCGATCTGCTCGTGATGGGCGATGGCCTGCTCCAGGGCATGCTCAGCCGCCTCCACCTGTCCCAGCGAACTATAGACCTCGGCCAACCGGCGGTTGGCCTGCGCGGCCAGCCCGGCATCATTGAGTGTTTCGGCGATTTTCAAGGCGCGCAGAAAAATGGTGGTAGCCAGATCGTACCGGTTGGCGAAGTATTCGATCCGCCCGGTGAAGAGCAGCAACATGTTCTCGGCACGCAACATCTCCATCCGCGCCTGAGCCAGCTCCCCTTGTTCGAAGAAAATATTGCCGCGCTGGGAATGGACATCGATGATCGCGGCCACAAGGCGGCCGAGTACCTCGAGCGCCTGGGCATGGTAGTCCAGCGCTCCGTCAAAATCTCCGGCTGACCCGGCGGCGGTTGCTGCCTGGGAATAAGCCTCAGCCGTCAGCGCATCGTCCACATCCCAGGTGATGCTGCGGACGTTGTCGGTTACCAGGGCTGTTTCCCCGGCCATCAGGTAAAGCTTGTTCTGGATGACCCTCAGATGGCGTATTGCTTTGGTTGATAGATTTCTGGTAGAAAGATGGCTAAAGATCTCCTCAGCCGCGCCGGCTTGTCCGCGGCCGATCTCTAATTCACGTTGTGGAAACCAGACACCGACGGCCAGCTCAGGCTCACCGGCTTGCACTAAATGATAGGCGGCGGCGGTGTAGTCACCGCGCTCCGCCCTGACCCGCCCGGCATAGTGGTGAAACTTTTCGCGCTGTTCCGGCCGCAATTCCTGGTAGACAAGTCGCTGGAAGAACGGCTGCAGGGCGATCTCTCCCGGGCCGCCCGGTTCCAGCAAACGCCGCTCTTTCAGGCTGTTGCCGGCCATTTTGTGGCTCGCCCACAGGTCATCCGGCGCGGCCCGGCGGAAAGTGGACAAAGCCATCAGCAGTTCCTTCTCGTCCATATCCAGGCGCCGCCAGAGTCTATGGAAAAGGGGCGTGGCATCACCGCGCAAAGGCAACTGGGTCATGGCGTCGAGTTCCTCGCCGCTGCGCAACAAGGCCACGACCAGCCACACCAACCGCGGAAGTCCACCGGTGACTTCGCGCACGCGGCGCACCTCAGCGGCGGGCAGGGGTGTGCCTGCCGCCTGCAGGAGGGCGGTCACGCCGTTCTCGTCCAGCGCGACCAGCGACAGATGGACGGGGGTGTCAAGGTAAGTGCGCTGGCCGATGAGCAGCAGCGTGGCATGCACAACCAACGATTCGAGGAAAAACAGCAATTGCGAATGAGCCCCCGAGCGCGGCTGGCTGTCGGTCGTGCGCAGCAGGTCTACCTCGTCGAAAACCAGCAGCGGCGTGGGAGTGCCCAGCGCAGCTACATCGGCGCGCAAAAGCCCGGCAGCCCGAGCTGGCTCGGGGGCTTCGCCGCTGTTGGCCGCCAGATAAGCCCACAAGGCTGTCTGGCCCCGATCGCGAGTGTAGTGGGCCAGAGCATAGAGCACCGCGCTAAGAGTGTCGTTCAGGCCGGGCAGGAAGGTCAGCCAGAAAACCGGGTCGGACCGCTGGTGAGCGATCACCGCCCCTAGGGTGGTCTTGCCCGCGCCGGGCGGGCCGGTCAGCGACACGCTATGGCCGGCCAGGAGGGCGGCTGACAGATCGCGCACTTCCCGCTCGCGGGCGACGAATGTCTCCGGCTGTAAAGGACGCTCGGGCCGCAGAGCCGGTTGCACGTGGTGTAACAACAGCCGGCCAAGACGGTCAATCGCTTCATTCAGGTGGACGTAAAAGCGCGTGGAGCTGACAGCCAGGTATTGGGGAATATCGGCCGGCTCAATCGGGTAGTCACCTGGCATGAAGTAACGCCGGAAGTAGCGCAGTTCCAGGATCAGGTAGGCGTACTCGTCGCCGGTGTTACCCTGCAACTGGCGCGCTTCGTCGACGGCGGCTACCAGGGCGGCGCGAGTGGGCGGCGGGTGGGCGCCCCACAGAGAATCGGCCGTTTCGTGGAGCAGGCTTTGCAAGGCCAGGCCGGCGCCGGCGTTGCCGGGCTTTTCGTCGATAGACAGGCGAGCGCCCAGGAAGTAAGGAGTGGCCAGGGGAGAGTTGTCCGCCAGCCAAGCCGGATCTGCGGCATGCTCCAGCACCCGCCGGAGAGCGATTTGGAATGAATCCTGGTCCGATGATGTGGCCGCCTTACTCATTATTATTACTCAAAGCTGCTGTTTGGCCCTGGATCATCTAAATGGCTGTTGACAGCTACATACTCAACCTTATAATAACTTATTAGTTGCTTGTTTCGCAACCGGGTCTATCCAATTTGGTCCAGCGTTTCAGGAGTAAATATCATGCTCAAACAGCCGGTTCAATCGACGGTTTTTATTGTTGATGTAGTTGACATAAACACCCACCCTTGGCCATTCAACTCCATTCAGCCAATTATCAACGGAAACCGTATCAGGGTACGGGAAAGATATACCATTATTGTGCCCGATAACTGGAATGGCGACCTCCATGACGACTGCGAGGCATCGGCCACCCAGTCTGTACTGCAGCTTCATCTGGCCCAGGCCATCACCCGCGAAGTCGAGCTGGAATATGAGCTGATAGGTCCCGGCTCCATCACGATTAATTGCGACAGGATTCATTTTCAAGATGCGGGCTTGCGCATTTTGACCCGAGCCTGCGGCCCGGCCTATGTTCTCAAAGACCGCTGCAGGCTTCGTTCCCAGATGATAGTCTCGGCTATTTCCAACTATCTAAACGCTCTCGGGAGGCGGGACGAAGAAGAGCGGCTTTCTACTGACAGCGAGAGGCAGTCTAATGAAAAACAGACTGATTTCACCGAGATGGGGCCTGATGAAGAACAGATTCGTTACTGGCTGGAGTATCTTCGGGCAGTCTGGAACGAAGAATGTTTTAATGAACTGTTTGAGGAAAGTGTCGAGGCCGTCAATGATCCGCGCCGGCGCGTGTACTATTTTCATGCCGACACCCACCTGCAGAAGCCCGCACTTGGCGCCGCCACCGGGGTGGCCCTCCAAACTGATGTTTTTCGCGGCGCTTATCCCATGCCGCAATCAGAACAGCCGATCGATCTCAACGATCTAAACGGGTTTAATCTGTATCCGCTCATTTGGTATCCATTCACAGAGGAAGCCTTTGCATTCGCGGCGGTGATCTCGGCCGATCGCTTCAAATTGCTGGGTCGAATGGGGGGCCTTACCAGAGGATACCGGATCACGGATGATCTGCACTGGCAGGTAAACATCGACGAGTTCAGACCGTTGACATTTGCCGAGGACATCATGCCCGGACCAACAACAATCGAGAAGTTTGCTGAATTTGACGCCGGGCCTTTGCCGCCAGGTGACTTTGATATCGGCCTAGATCCCGATGATATAATCCACCTCTGGCTCGAACCGGTCCCGTTTTACATCGGCGCCATGCCGATCTCGGATCCGACCCAGTTTCAACATTCCGATTTAACTGACCTGCATCAAACGCAAACATTTCGCTTTCTGGAAGGGGAACTCGACACGCCGATTTTCTTTGACCCCGTGGTCAATTGCGGCTCCTGTCCGTCTTGACACTTTGATGTCAACCCATCCACTGGTTTCGCCGGCCCTCGCCGGGCTGGGCGGTGGGTGGGTTCACTTTTCCCGACGCCGCGCCGCACGATCTACCCGGCCGCCTCCTTTTTGTCGCCCCCAGCCAATCAGCGCCTTCCGCGGACCTTTCTTCTGCTAATCTCCGCTATAATCACCCAATGAATGCGCCGGAGACCATCCGCCACATCCTGACCACCGGCCACACCATCGCCGCTGTCGGCTATTCTGATCGCGACAAGACCAAAGCGACCTACTATGTGCCCGCCTATTTAAAGGGCCAGGGCTACACGGTCATCCCGGTCAACCCGCGAATCAGCGAGGGCCTCGGCCGCCCGGCCTGCCCCTCGTTGGCTGACCTGCCGGAACCGGTCGATGTCGTTTTGATCTACGCCGCCCGCCGGCGGGTCGGTGAACTGGTCGACCAGGCCATCGCCGCCGGCGCGAAAGCCGTCTGGCTGTCGCCCGGCCTGATCGATGAAGCCGCCGCCGAACGCGCCCGCGCTGCCGGTCTGCTGGTTGTCATGGACCGCTGCATGATGGTCGAGCACAAATATCTGGACCTATAGCGCTGGCAATTCTGTTTGCGTCTTACCGTCCGATACATCCGAAATCAATATGCCCGGCGCAACGAAACGGAGCGACAATATGGCTACCTGGTCCCATTTTACGCATGCAGATCCCGAACTGGCGGCGTTCGGCCGCGAGCGTTTGTCCGGCGGCGTCGCTTACCTGGCGACAACTCGCGCCGACGGCGGCCCGCGCGTTCATCCGGTAACGCCAATCATCGGCGGCGAGCGTCTTTATATCTACATGGAGCCGACTTCGCCTAAAGGCCACGATCTGCGGCGCGATGGCCGCTTCGCGCTTCATTCGGCGGTCGAGAACGCGGATGGCGGCGGCGGTGAGTTCCTCATCCACGGCCGCGCCGAACCGATCACCGACCCGGACATACGGGCCGCCTGTGATGCTCTGGCTCCTTACGAACCGAGGGACCGTTATATTCTGTTCGAACTGCACCTCGGCCGCGTGCTGGCAACGGTGTACGAAGGTGGTGAGACCGTCCGGCGGCGCTGGCGGGCGGAGAGCGTGAACGCTGATGATGCCGGATGATCCGCTGATTGGCGCGGGAGAGCGGAGGTGCAGAGGGTGGGGGAAAGAACAGCAATTCGTAGGGCTCGCCGTCCCGGCGACCTTGAGGCTTTGCGTTAAGCCTGAAATCATCGCCGGAACGAGATCGCTCCCGTCTGATTAAGATCCCTTTTGTAATGCCCGGCACAGGATGATATACATCGCATGTGACCATAGGAGGGGGCTGGCGATGTCGCCCCAGCGCGCGCGCCACGGTTCGTAGTAAGACGCGTTGTTCAAGCCCAGCGGCACCTGCTCCGGCAACCAGCCGTCGGCCGTGCCCTGAGCTTGGACCCATTCCAGCAATGTTGCGGCCTCCTCGCGTCGGCCTATAAGGGCCAGATACCAACCCAGCCAGGCCGTGAGCAACACCCACTGACCACCGCCGTAATAAGTATCGGCCGCGTAGCGGTGTACTCCACCCCCGGCCCGCAACGTGGCTTGTATCTCGGCCACAGTTTTGACC
>JAWOHK010000215.1:0-17989 GCA_046485205.1 Chloroflexota bacterium
CCCCATTGAACAGAATGACATCTCCCCGAAAGTCATGTACGATCGATATCAAGATAGTGAAGACGTGATCCAGGTGGCCGACCAACGCCTCCGCGCCGCGTCGTGGACCTAACTCGTCCGCCAATATCGTCGTCAGTTGCGTGAAGCCGGATAGATCCGCCAACAAGGCTGCGCCATTCACACGGTCAGGCAGATCGCGGTTATGGAGTAGGGCGGCACGTCGGTCACGCGGCAGATATGCAGAGTATAGAGACACGGGCATCTTCACTTGTTTGGTCGGGCAACTATATCATTTGACTCACTGTAGGGGTAGATCATTTTCGCGGGCTTGGATTTTTGTTTAGGCGTATAAGACCTGCAAGATCCTTGGGCTTGATCTAACGATGATGGATCAGCTAGAGCTTTCGCCAATAGAATCCGTAATTTATCATTATTACGGATTGCCTATGATAAACCAATACAGAGGCCTTTTCTCGTTCCCTATGACGGGAGATAGATACTTAAGCACCGCCAAGCTATCCGGTCAGCGTAGTGCCCTGACAGTACCCATAGATGCGGCTCGAAAGTTGACCGCAAGGAGGGCAGATGCTGGGCCAACGTCCCTAGCGCTCGTGGATGTCAATGGCAGCGGCAATGCGAACAACTGATTCAGTTTTACAAAACGACAAGTCGATGGGCACAAGACAGGGTTATCTATCCTATAGATAGACTCACCAGGCGTCTGCTGGCATGTATCACTCAAAGTTACGAAGAGATCTCTCGGCCTTACTCGTCCTCTTCCTCCGCCGCTTCTACCGCTTCTTCGTCTTCGTCTATCAATGGTTCGCCGGTGATGCCCAGTTCTTGCGTAGCTTGGGCCAATTCTTTGTCGGTCAGTTCCTCGACCGGTTTACCGGTCTTGGCTTCAATTTGCTCGACCTCTTGCTTGGTGAACTGGTGGACGACGGCCGTGCCAAGTGCTATAGCGCCGCCGGCCACGCGATGACTCCTAACTCACCTGGAAACGAGAGGACGATAAACTCGCGGCAACTGCCTCACACGACAACAAAGGTCCGGCGGCGCTTAATCGCCAGCGGCGATCGGCCATCGCGCGATGGAGCAAGATACTCGCGTAAGGCGGTGATGGCGTCAAAGTCGAGGTTGCGTCGCGACTGTCCGAACTTCTTCGGCACGCCCTGGGCGGTCACAAAAGCGGCGGTATAGTTCTTGTCCTGCCTCACTGGTTCGTCGCCTATGAACAACGCTTGCAGGCGTTGGGTGTGTGGATTCTCCAGCTTCACATAGGCTTTCAACCCCAGCGCCCGTTTGACATAGCCGCCTTTTTGATCATAAGGGTTGCGCGCAAATACCGCCTCCAGGTTTTCCTCCAACATCCTCCATATCTCTTCTCCGGACAGTTCGATCATCGATACGGGAGGATTGACGGGAATGATGTTCCATAGATCATTGAGCGTTACCGGTCCTGGTGGAATGGGTGTTCCATATCGCCAGCCATTCGAGAAAGCCAATGGCGCGCCAGTCGATGCAATGAGGCTTTCAAGCAGAAGGTTATCCATAGGGGATTCCAGCACGTTGTCCCGATGCAGAGCCGTCGCAGTATAGCCGACGACCTGCGCTAGTTCATCGCGTGCCGGCGCCAGGACTCGTTGAACCTCTTCATCAACAACAGGATCAGCATCAATGCTATCATCGATTGTGATCATGTTGTGATCGAAATCGACGACAAGGCCGTTATCCACCTCCAGGGAGAGACGACCAATAAACGAGCCGTGCGATCCCGATTGGATGACGATGGTCCGGCCAACGATGGCCGGCCGCGTCAAGCGGTTGTGGGTGTGGGCGCTCAGGAGAACGTCAATGCCTGGAATCTCGTCGGCCAACTTCATATCCTGTGGAAAGCCGAGGTGAGAGATGACGACGATCAAATCCGCTTTTTCTTCTGCCCGCAGGCGTTCGATGTGGCCTGGAAGATCTTCAATCCCTAGGGTTAAGCGGATACCACGATGAAATTCTTCAGGCATATGGCCTACAATTACGGCGGCCAAACCGATCACGCCGACGCGCTGGCCTGCGGCTTCATACAATTGGGCGCCAGGAAAGACTAACTCCCCTGACTCTTCATCAAAGCAATTCGCCGCCAACAGAGGGTAGTTCAATTGCGCGACCAATTCCTTCAACCTTTCCGGCCCGTAGGCAAAGTCCCAGTGGCCTGTCATCGCATTGAGACCCAATCGATTGAGAGAGGGGATGAGAGCTTGGCCACGGGATGTAACAGCAGCGTGGGTTCCGTGAAAGGTATCACCACAGTCGAACGCCAGCACAGCGCCCGGCGCTTCCCGGCGGATCGAATTCATCAAGCCGGCGATGCGCGCCAAGCCACCTGCCTGACGAAACTCGGCTCCGTTCGGACCCCAAAACCGCTCGATATGGGGTTCTAGATAGGCATGAAGATCGTTCATCTGCAGAAGAATTAGATCTTTTTTCTCGTTCACACGTTGTTTACCCTGTTTGACATTTTTTTGTGACCCAATCGGTTCATTAGTTGACTGCGCGGGAGCCCAGCCCGAAACTATGGTGCTTTGCTCGGCATCCGAGTAAAAAACTCACCTCCAACAGCCGCTAACCCCGATGCACTGACTGCAAGCCAAAGCTGCTATGCGCATGCGTCACACGAAAAACCAAATCTGTGGCACCCACCGTTATCAATCACGAAGTACTGCACCCGGCCGTTCTTCCTCCTCAGGTTTACTTTAACCTCTAAGGCATTTGTATGGGCAACCCAACTATTCAATGCTTGTTGGATTACGACCATTTTTGTTTATTACCCGAAAAGACCTGTTCTGGGATTTTGACACAGTTTGCACGAAGTGACGATGTGAAACACTCCAAAATTTGAGCGTCAAAGTATGGGCCACTGAGACTTTTCTGAAGATCTAGACGCTTTGGAACACGTTGTATGTTGTATCGGTCAGAATTGCTCAAGAGTTATGTGAGTCAAGGAGAATCGGAGAAACCGAGGGATACATAAAGAACCGCATTCAACCGAAGCTTAGTCTAAGCGTAGAAAACCTGTCGTTCCTTAGCCTATGTCTGTGCATGAAGATTGCCTATACTCCCATTACACACATTTTAGATTCTTAAGCAACTTCGTGCTCACACTTAATACACGGTAACATAAGTAATCGCAACCAGTTTGTAGTAGCACTTCAGTGCCGCCTCTGAAGAATGCGATTGAAATCGCTACTCCGAACTATAAAAACTTTTATTACATTGTACTTAAGAAGATGAGTTATCGAGAGGCAAAGCACTCGTATTGGGGTCTGAAATTACTGATAACTCGACTGAGTCACATTTCGAATCGCTGGTGGTTCAGCGGTTTTTGGGTAAACCTCACCGGTTAATGAACACCTTACTGGAATCTACTCGCTAAACCAGCGGTTCTCAATCTGCTCCATTGTTCCGTCCTGGTACATCGCCAGCAAGACCTCATTAATCTGTTCGCGCAGCGGGCTGCCCGTCGGTAAGGCGATGCTGTACTTTTCCGGTTTGAAGACCGATCCCACGATATTGACGTCACCTCTGCCGGCCGAAACACTGTAATAATTCAGGATTGGTGCGTCATAAACAATAGCATCCACCATGCTTCGTTCCATCAGGATATAAGCCTCCTCGATATCGATGACACCGGTAAACTGGATATTATTTGCCGTCAGGTAGTTTGCGGAGGTGCTACCCTCGACCGTAGCGACTCGCTTACCCGGCAAATCTTCCGGGCCGCGAATATCGCTGGTGAGTTGTTGCACGGTCAGGGCTGAGGTAATGCTGGCCGTAAATTGCGCTACCAGCAGTAACCCCACCAGCCAAAAGGCAATGGTCATCAGTCGCCGGGTCACGCTGATCGTTGGCTTATCTGGATACTCGCCGTTAGCGACAATGGTCAGCAACCACCATAAAGCCTCCCACAGACCGCGCAAGTAGCCCTGCTGAAAGTCAGGGTTGCGTCGTCGCTCGGCAAAATAGATAAAATTGGCCATTGCCAGACCAGATAGCAGGCCGATCAGGATAAAGACCAGCATGCCCGGGGAGCGAAACTGATTAAGAACTTCTCGATAGGAAAAAGAAGAACGGGCCGGAACCATGATTTGAAGCCCGGCGTCGTAGAAGGGGTGTGTGAAGTCGATCACCGCCTCTCGCTCACGGGTCATGCTGATACCCGCGATGGCGACGTCGGCTGTACCAATCTCCACCGCTTCAAGTATCTCGCCGACCGTCTCGTAGGCAATCCATTCAAAAGAAAAGTCCAGGCGACGGGCGATTTCCTCCCACAAGTCGACACTGAATCCTGCGGGTTGCTCCCGGTTAAGAAAGACAAACGGTTCCAGGGATTTTGTGGCGACACGTAAGGGATTGCCGGGTTGAGCGCTCGCCGGCGTAGTTGGAAGGAAGACACGCCAGACGGCCACCAGGATCAGAATCGAGGCAGTTAATAAGGCCAGCCGGTATGATGTCTTTCGCTCATTCATAAGCATCCCTCTTGTCTTTTTCTCAAAGAGTGAAAGAGGTCGTCGCATCAGGAGTCCGCGTTCGGTTTTTTTTACAATTGTGTCAGTCGGTAGGCGCTAAACAGCAAGCTGATTTATTTGGAGATCGGATTCCACCTCTCAACACAAAAGGTCTGTTCTTGGTGTTTTTGGCTTGAGTGCCGCCAAAAATAAGTGGTTGTCTGACCGTTCATCGAACGGCGTGTTCGGAGGATCACAACACCCTCGCAGCGAGGGCATCGTGCCTTTATCGGAGCTGAACAGCTGGCTCCGATTTCTGTTCCATCAGGCAGAAGCGCTACTTTCATGAGGTGTTGGTCATTGCACGAAAAACCGAAGAAACCGGGTTTTTCTAAAAACCCGGTTTCTTCTAAATACTCGGTCCCTAGTTTAGCGCCGCCTTGATCGCGCTAATCGCCGCCGCTTCGGCGTCGCTGACCGTCTTGCCGCCGATACCCAGGAAGCCGCCTTCCTTAGCCGCATTAGCCACGCCTTCGGTCACTTTTACAATCATATCGCTGTAAGCGGCCGCGTCGGCCGGTGAATGGGCGATCACGGCCGATCTGGCTGCGCTGATTGATTGCAAGATGCTATCGCTCGACGGCGCGTCCTTGGCTAGTACATCCAGCTCGCTGCTGTTCAGCCCGCCTCCGAAGGCCGTACCGAGAAGTGAAGTCGGCGAAGCGCTCTTGACGGATTCGCCGACCGCGTCGACAGCCGCCGCGAATTCCTTGACCGCGCTTGTGCCCTTAGACGGCGAGGCACTGGCTACCAGGTAGGTCGCGCCGATGGGTGCCAGGCGCACCTTCATCCAATCCACATCGCTGAACTTACCGCGCAGCGCCGCTGCCTGGTCCCCGGCGGCCATCGCCTCGTTGATGAGGTCCAGGTTGGCCCGATTAGCGGGGTTGTCGGCGTAAGCCTTATTCTCGGACTGGAGCATGTCGGCGATGCCGGCGGCGTCCAGGTTACCCTCTTTCTTAGCCTTGTTGACCAGACCCATCACCATCGGCACGGCCATGCCCAGCATCGGCTTAACATCGAAGCCCAGCGTGCCGCTCAGCGTGCCGCCGATGGCGTTGACGCCCTGACCCAAGATGCCTTCCATCATGTCGGCCCCGGTGCCGCCGGAAGCGCCCACCAGTCCTAAAACACCGTCCAGCATCCCGCCCAAGTTACCGTCCGAAGCGCCGCCCAACAAGCCGGCCAATTGGTCGCCCATGCCGGCAGCGGCTGACTCTCCAGCGGCTGCTTCAGCATTCGACAATAGATCGGCGAACCCGGCTGCTCCGGCCTTAGTACTCGTTTGCTTGGCCAGCCCGCCGATCACCAGGGGCCCGGCCAGGGTCATGCCCTTCTCCAGCAGAGACGGGTCAATCCCCAGCCCCTTGCCCAATTTGCCGACCACATCCGGGGTCAGCATCGACGACATTGAATCCAAAATACCTGCCATAATATTATCTCCTTACTTTGATATTTGCTGCTATTGTTGATTTGTAAGTTGCCAGACTTGCAGGGGTCAGTACGTGATGATTCGCGGCAGACCTTTGGCCTGGGACACCCAGTCTTCAACCTGCGATTGATTGGGCGTTTTACGAACGCGCTGTTTCTCCAAATTGACTTCGTTCATCTTCGCAGTCAGGTTAGTGGGGTTGCGCTGGGCCAGCTCGACCACTGTATCCACGCCCGCGGCCTCCAACAGGTCGGCGTATTCAGACCCGACGCCCTTGATCCGGTACAGATCGACGTGGTTGACCCAGGTCAGGATCGATCTCCCGGAGATTTCGGATCGCTCGGCGATCTCCGCCCGTCCCTTGGCGTTGTACCCTCGCTTGATCAGGTCGAGACAATTGCCGATGCCGATGGCTTTCAGTTTCTCGGCGTAAGCCGGACCGATACCCTCGATGAATTCCAGTGGGCTCTTGAATTTGGCGAGATCATCCAGATCCTTAAGGTCGACATTACCTGTGAAAAGAGATTCCACGCCTTCGACGATATCTTCACCGTCCCCCACAACAGCATTCAAAGCGGTTGACGCCAGGCCGACGGCGCTTCCAGCCACATCTTCCAGGGATTCCCCGGCCCGGCTGAGAGCCTCACTGGTCCCGTCTCCCCAACCGCTTATATTCTGTTGGAGATCGATCGCGCTCTGCTGGCTAGCCGTTACGTTGTCTCCGGCTTTGGTGGCCCCAGCGACGACAGCGCCGGTTGCGGCAACGCCGGCCACTGCCATAGCCTCGACTGACGAGCCGCCTGTGCGCGCTGCCCGGCTGCCAGCCCCAACCAAGTCCAGATTAGCGGCATCAACCGAGCGGCTAGTGGTCTCCTGATCGGCAACCGCCTGCGCCGTTTCGTATTCCTTTTTGAGTCCTCGCAGTTTGAAGGCGGCAAAGATCGCTAGGATACCGCCGATGATCAAGATGAAACCCAGGGCGAAAGCCAGCGAAAGCCCGGCGATCACCGGATTGGTGATTAGCAGGAAACCGACGATGATACTGAGCACACCCAACACGGCAATGCCCCACCCGCCGCCGCGCAAGGCTTGGATGAGTTGGGCGATACCGATCGCAATACCGAGGATGCCCAGCCAGATCGCAGAGGCGGCAGGCACGACTAAAGAGCTGATCAATGGATTCTGAACAATGAACAGGCCGGCAACAATTCCGAGGACGCCCGTAAACAGTTTCAGACCCCATTGCGATCGGTCCCACAACAGGGAAACCAGAGTAACGATACCGGTCACCAACCAGTATAGGCCCAGGAACCACACCAGCGTCACGATCGTCACCGCCGGTCGCGTCAATAACAAAACGCCCAGGATGACGGCCGCGATGCCCTGGATGAGCACCAGCCACCAGTGCGACCCCGAGTTGCGTAAACCCACTGAATTTGACGACATTTAACACTTCTCCTTTATGATATCCGTCGATGATTCGTCGGAAAAAATCGACATCCTAATGATTCCCGGTCATGTGTGTTCCGAGATAGACGTTAGGTTAGCACGGACACGGATAAGGCGTCAACGGTGCCGAGCGGCAGGGAAGTACCCAAAATGGGGCATTTTTTGCTGCGGGCTGCCTATGACTTATCAGGTAATTGGGCTACAATTCACTTAACCAAAGTAAAATCTTTGGGAACTCTCGTTTCAGTTCTCAGCTAATATCGTCCATGTACAGGTCTACTAAGATATCGACAAAGCTCTATCGTCCCCGAACGGCGCTCGGCCTGGTAGAGCGATCGCGTCTGCTCGACCGGCTGAACGATCAACTTCAGCACCGGCGCCTCACCATCGTTTCCGGACCTGCCGGCTACGGCAAAACCACGCTCGTGGCTCATTGGCTTGCCACCCTCAGCGGGCCTTCGGCCTGGGTTTCGTTGGATTCACTCGACAACGATCTGAATACATTTACGCGCTATCTAAAGGCGACCATCGAGTCCGCATATCCTGATTTCTGCCGACTGAGCACGGCGTTGCTCAACTCGCCACAGATGGTAGTGCCGGCGGCCATGGCCGATGCGCTGATCGAGGACCTGGCCAACCTGCCGGGGTCACTGGCCATCGTGCTGGACGATTTTCATTCCGTTAGCGCGCCGCCGGTCAACCAGTGCGTAGAGAGGCTGGTGCAATATATGCCAACGAACTGCCATCTGGTCATCACCAGCCGGGAGATCCCACCGTGGTCGCTGGGCCGTCTACGCCTCTCCGGCGAGCTGGTGGAGATCGGGGTGGACGAGCTGCGTTTTACGACGGCCGAGGCCCACCGTTTTCTAGACGCGATGTTGAAGAAGCCCTTGGACGAGGCGACTATCGAATCGATCGAACGCCACACCGAGGGGTGGGTCGCGGGCTTGCAAATGGCTGCTATCGGCCTGGGCAACGCATCCGCCAAACCGGAGGAGCCCAGGCCGGACGTGTGGCGCGATCGCTCCTTGGTAATGGAGTATTTGGTAGCCGAAGTTCTCGCTAGCCAGACGGACGCCGTCCGTGATTTCTTGTTGCGAACCTCGATCCTGGACCGGCTCTGCGATCCGCTGGCCCGGGCGACGCTAGATATATCGATGTCTCCTGATGTTACCGGTACTGATCCCGGCCCTCCGACCATTGGCCGTCTGATGCGGTCCAATCTCTTCCTGACGCCCCTCGACAGAGAGAACACTTGGTATCGTTATCATCCACTGTTCCAGGAGTTGTTGCAGCGCCGCCTGGCCGAAGCGCTGCCGGGTGAAGAAATACGGGCCATGCATCGCCGTGCTTGTGCCTGGCTGGCGGCACATGAGTCGATCGAGGAGGCGCTTCATCATGCTGTTGCCGGCGGTGACGAGGAAGCCGTAACACGGATCTTCACCGCACACATGCATAGAGTTATCAACACCGAGCAATGGCGCCTGCTGGTCAAGTGGCTGGAACTCGTACCGGAATCGCTGCGGAACAGCCACCCGATCATGTTGGTGGGACAAGGCTATGTCTTTCTTATCCAGCTTCGCATCAAGGCGCTGTTGGTAAATGCGGAGGAAGCTGAAAACCAATTGGTTGCCCGAGGAGCAACGTGGACCTTGGATGAGCGCCATACAGTGCAGGCCCAGATCGATCTTCAAAAAGCCGCCGCTGCATATTGGTCTGGAGACGCCGAGACCTCTATTGCGTTGGCGGAGCGGGCGCTCCGTCATTTAAATCCGGACATGGTCTTTGCCTGGAGCATGTGTGAGTTATACCGGGCCTCCGGCCACCACGCCGCGGGGCGTCCGGCGACAGGCCTGGCCTATCTCCAGCAGGCGCTCGATTCGCAGACGCAGCGTATCGATACCGTCATCGCGCGCCTGCACCTGGGCCAGGCCAACATCTATCTTGACCGGGGTCAGCTCCAGCAGCTACAGCAAGTTCGCGAGGCCCTCGGCAAGATCGGGGAACGAACCGGCTATCCGCTCACAATCGGATGGTACCACTTTATCAGTGGTATCCTGGCCTACGAATGGAACGACCTGCCTCGTGCGGAGAAACATCTGCGCCAGGTCACCTTGTCACCTTTCGAGGTAAATGGCCGCGCCGCTATTGAGTCGTTTATTGGTCTCGTCCTGACGTTTGAAGCGCTGGGGCAGCCTGAGGCGGCCAACGAAGAAGTACGGCGGCTGAACGAATTCCTTCTGGAAAGCAGCTACCAGGACGCGCTGACCCTCGTGGAAACGATCCATCTATGGCTGGCAACGAGCCGTAACGCTCCGCTGGCTCTCCATCCGGCCGATGAACTGATCACACCGGAGGCAGCTATTAGGGATCTCTATTTGTCGTTCTGGTTCTCGCCGCTTATTGTGCGGGGCCACACTTTCTTGAGCCACGGGATCGCCAACGCCTCGGCTGTCAATGTGCGAGAAGCCCGTGCCATCTTCGGCGCGTGCCACACAGCGGCTGAAGCGAGGTATATGCTGCGCTTCTTGGCCCGAATATTGGCCCTGGAGGCACTGTTGGCCGCCGCCTGCGGCGACGAACCCGCCGCGCTGGACGCTCTCAGACACGGCCTGCGTCTGGCCGAACCGGGTCGCCTGTTGCGCACCTTCGTCGACTGCGGTCCAGGCCTCATCCCCTTATTGGAGCAGTTACGCCGTGATTTTCCTGCATCCAACTACATCGAACGGATACTGGGTGCCTTCGCCAGCTCGGCCGCGACCAGCGCTCGCCAAGCCACAACTGTGACCTCCCTCGAGCCTTACCTCCAGTTTCGCGCGTCGTTGACCAACCGCGAAATGGAAGTGCTGTTGCTGTTGGCCGCCCGGTTGTCGAACAAGGAGATCGCCGCGGAACTGGTGGTTGCCCCGGAAACAGTCAAACGCTATACCTCGCGTATCTTCCAGAAGCTCGGAGTCAATAACCGGCGCGCCGCCGTGAGCCTGGCCGAACATCTGGGCCTAATCCCCACCTGATCAAATAGCATCCTTTTGTCATCCCCCCATATTACCGACCGTCGCCTATACTGTATCGTGATGGTTATGGCCGCCGCGGCCGTGGCGGTGCTCATCTTTCAACGCGTTCACCGGACGGCCCACAGCGAAGCCCACAGCCCATACGTCAGTCCAACCTGGTCGAGCGCCACGGCTAATAATCAGCGGCGCCGGCTACAGAAATATTGAAATCCCAGACGACACAAGGAGAGAAAATTATGTCGGACCAAACTGATTATGGATACGAATTAGGCCCGGTTGAATACGTTGTCTTCGCTTTCGACGGCAATCAGTTCAACGGCGACGTCGTACCGGCGCTCAAGGAGATCGTTGATGCCGGGTTAGTGCGAATCGTCGATCTGGCCGTCATCAGCAAGGATGGCGAAGACACCGTCACGATTCTCGAGGTTTCGGAACTACAAAGTGAAGTAGCCGACGCCCTGGAGAAAATCCGGGGCGAATACACCGGCCTGCTGTCGGAAGAAGACCTGTTGATGGCTGCCGACGCCCTGCCCCGCGAAACGACGGCCGCGGCCATTCTGTTCGAACACGTGTGGTCGAAGCGGTTTGCGTCGGCTGTCCGTGACTCGAATGGCTGGCTGGTGACCAACGTGCGCATCCCGCCCGAAGTGATCACCGTGGCGCGAAACACGCTCCTAGAAGCTGCCGGCAACGCTTGACGATATCGAGATCAGACAGGTCGTCGACCTGTCTGATCTGACCTCTTACCGTTTAATTTAAAGGAGAAATACAATGAAAGGCAATCGAGGTGGGCGACCAGGCGCGATTGGCGCGGCGGCCCAGCAACAACAACCGGAACCCATGAATCGGAGGGACCAGCGGCAGTCCGATCGCCAGGAATTCCGCCGCGGCGGCACGGCCGAGCGCTACAAGATGCGCGAGAAGCTGGTCAGCTTCGGCGACGACTTCTGGATTGAGAACGAGCAGGGCCGCCGCGCCTACAAGGTCGACGGCAAGATGCTGCGCGTCCGCGACACGCTCGTCTTCGAGGACACGAGCGGCCGCGAGCTAGTTCGCCTGCAGTCGAAGCTCGTTACGATCCGCGACAAGATCAAGATCGAGCGCGTGGGCGGCCAGAGCGCGGTTATCGTTAAAGACCTGATCAACATTCTCGGCGACGACTTCGTCCTGAAGATCGACGGCGGCGACGAGATCCACCTAAAGGGCAACTTCTTTGACCACGAGTACGAGTTCTTCCGCGGGCGGGACAAGATCGGCGAGGTGTCGAAGAAGTGGTTCCGCTTTGCCGATACCTACGGCGTGCAGATATCGGCTGGCGAGGACGACATCATGCTGCTGGCCGCCACCGTGGCCATGGATCAAATGTCGCACGATGTACGATAAGGGTGTAGTTGACGTATAGACGGAAAGCGTGCCGGATGGTGTAGCAATCATCGTCATCTCGCCACGCATGAGAGCAGCTTCAGATAGAAAGATGGGGATATAAAGGTTGGTTCTCTCGCAAGGGGGTTTTCCGGCTCATCCAGCCCAGCATCGTCGACACTGGCCGGAGTGCCTCCTTCCGAGGGAACTATCCTCCTCCACAATGTAACATAAAGGAAACAACATGGCAGACAAGAAACCTAATATTCTCGTTATGTTCGGCGACGACATCGGCTGGTTCAACATCAGCGCCTATAACCATGGCCTGATGGGCTACCGGACGCCCAACATCGACCGCATCGCCAAGGAAGGGGTGTTATTCACCGACGCCTACGGCCAGCAGAGCTGTACCGCGGGCCGCGCCGCCTTTCTGACCGGTCAGAGCCCTTATCGCACAGGTCTGACCAAGGTCGGCTTGCCCGGCTCGCCTTTGGGGCTGAAGAAGGAAGACCCGATATTACCCCAGTTCCTGAAGCCGCACGGTTATGCGACCGGTCAGTTCGGCAAGAACCATCTGGGTGACCTGGACGAACACTTACCCACTATGCATGGCTTCGACGAATTCTACGGCAACCTCTACCATCTGAATGCGGAAGAGGAGCCGGAGAACCCGGATTATCCCAAGAACCCGGAATTTAAGCAGAAATTTGGGCCGCGTGGCGTGCTCCATTCCTGGGCGCAGCCGGACGGCACCCAAAAGATCGAGGACACCGGCCCCCTGACCAAGAAGCGCATGGAAACCTTCGATGAGGAGGTCTTGGGTCACGCTTCGCGGTTCATTCGCGACAATACCCAGGACGGAAAGCCATGGTTCTGCTGGTTCAACACAACCCGGATGCACATCTGGACTCACCTGAAGGCCGAATCCGAGGGCGTGACCGGATTAGGTGTTTATCCCGACGGCATGGTTGAGCATGATGGTCACATCGGCCAGATGCTCGACTTGATCGACGAATTGGGCATCACCGAAGATACTATCGTCGTCTACACAACCGATAACGGCGCTGAGGTGATGAGCTGGCCCGACGGAGGCACGACCATCTTCCACGGAGAGAAAAATACTTCATGGGAAGGTGGTTACCGCATTCCGTTACTCATCCGCTTCCCGAGGTTGATCAAGCCCGGCACCGTCAGCAATGGCATCGTCTCGCTGGAGGACTTCGTGCCGACCTTGATGGGGGCAATCGAGCCGGATCTGAAGGATAAGCTCAAGAAGGGCTACAAAGTCGGAGATACGACCTTCAAGGTTCACTTGGACGGGTACAATTTCCTGCCTTTTCTCACTGAACCAGACGAGAAGTGGCCGCGACGCGAGTTTTTCTACTTCACCGACGACGGCGACCTAGCCGCCCTTCGGGTGGACCAGTGGAAGGTAATGTTCCTGGAGCAACGCGCCGAAGGCTTCGACGTGTGGGCTGAGCCGTTCGTAAGACTGCGCGTGCCGCGCATCTTCAACTTGCGGACCGATCCGCTGGAGCGGGCTATCCATGAGGGTATGGGCTATCAGCGCTGGCAGATCGATCGTGTCTTTCTGCTGGTTCCGGCACAGGCAATCGTCATGAAATTCATGAGTACCTTTGCCGAATTCCCGCCACGCCAGAAGGCCGCCAGCTTTAGTATTGATCAGGCCGAAACCAAGCTTAACGAGGCATTGAGCTCCGGACACTAATCGATTCGGCAGTCTGATTTACACGCCGCGAGATGCGAGAAGACCAAGCATCTCGCATCTCGCGGCTATCAGGTTGTGACAAGGACGATTAATTTGGTAAGCTCACAGCTGGTGAACATATGACCGTGCAAACACTCGGCAACCTGAAAGATCTGCCTACAGCGCCGCCTCAAGCACCACTTCGCTTTCATTTACTCGCCAAGCCGAGTGGTTCGACCTGCAACCTCGACTGTACTTACTGCTTCTTCCTGTCCAAGGAGGCGCTTTATCCGAACAGCAAGAGCCGGATGTCGGAGCAGACGCTCGAAAACTACATCCGCCAGCTGCTCGAATCCCATCACACCCCGACGGTTACCGTTGCCTGGCAGGGCGGTGAGCCAACGCTTATGGGGCTGGAGTTCTTCAAGATGTCGGTTGATTTTGTGGAGAAGTATCGCCGGCCGGGCCAGAACATCGAGTACACCTTCCAGACCAATGGTGTCCTTCTCGACGATGACTGGTGCACCTTTCTAAAGGAACACAACTTCCTCATCGGGCTGAGTGTTGACGGACCAAGGTCGATCCATAATACGTATCGTCTCAACAAGGGCGGGTCCGGTACCTTCGAACAGGTTATGGGCGGTTTGGATGCGCTGAAGCGAAACGATGTTGACTTTAACATCCTGTGCACCGTCAACGCGGCCAACCAATATCACGGTCGCGAGGTCTATCGCTTCTTCCGCGACGAACTCGGCGCGACCTGGATGCAGTTCATCCCCATCGTCGAGCGAGCTACCGCGGAGTTGCTGCCGCTGGCCAACTTGGGTTGGCACGAGCGACCCGGCGGAGAGCGGCCGCTCTACCTGCAGGCCGGCGATCTCGTCACCGAGCGCTCGGTCGACGGAGCGCAGTACGGCCGCTTCCTGGTCGATATTTATGAAGAATGGCTCCGCGGCGACGTCGGCCGGATCTATGTCCAGCTTTTCGACGTGACCCTCCACGCTTACTTCGGCGAGCACCTGCTCTGCATCCATGCCCCGACCTGTGGCTACGGCCCCGCCCTGGAACATAACGGCGACCTTTACACCTGCGACCACTTCGTCGAACCGGGCTTTCTACTGGGCAACATCAACCAGACCCACATGATCGAATTGGTGGCCTCGCCGCAGATGCGCCAATTTGGTGACAGCAAGCGCGACCTACTGACCCGGCAGTGCCGCGAGTGCGATGTGCGCACGCTATGTAACGGTGGCTGCCCAAAGGATCGCTTTCTCACCTCGCGCGAGGGTGAACCAGGCCACAACTACCTGTGCGAGGGTCTCTATCACTTCTTCGACCACGTCCGGCCGACGATGACGGTCATGGCTGACCTCATTCGCCGCGGCCAGCCGGCGGCCAGAGTGATGGAGTTGGTGGCGGCCGAAGACACCAAACGCGGTCGCAATGCCCCTTGCCCTTGCGGCAGCGGCAAGAAATTCAAGACGTGCCACGGCCTGGCCGCCCACCGTGGCCGTCCGGCCTAAAACACAGCCCCCATTGGCCAAGTCCGATGACTAGGGCCCACATGTGATCAGTGAATCCGGCGCTGGTGCCACACCGGTGGTAGAGGACGCCACTGCCGGCGTTAGACAGGTAAGGTGACCTAGGCTGCATCCATCCGCACCGATCTGATTATGATCGCGGCCCGGCTTAAACCCCGAGGAAATGAATGACCCAACAACTACCTGTGGAAGTCCTTACATTTAACCTGCGCCATCTGGGCGAGATTCGCCAGATACTGCGGGCCATTCGCTAAATTGTAACCATGGCCACCTCATTGAAAGACAAATCTACCCCGGATCAGATTCGCACCCGTTTTGACAGCGACGTGGAGCGTTTCGCCAACCTGGATACCGGCCAGGTGGCGACTATCGACGCGCCACTGGCGATGGAGCTCATCACTCAGGCCGCCGTGACGGCAACCCCGACCATCCAGCGCGTGCTGGACATCGGCTGCGGCGCGGGCAATAACACGCTGAAGCTGCTGCAGGCCGTTCCCGGCGGGTTCGCCTGCGATCTGTTGGACCTGAGCGGGCCGATGCTGGCCCGGGCGGCGGAGCGGGTTAGCGTGGCAGGCGCTCAGTCTGTGCATACCATCGAGGCCGACTTTCGTGCGGCCGAACTGCCGGATGGAGCATATAATGTGGTGCTGGCCGCGGCCGTACTCCATCATCTGCGCGACGATGCTGATTGGGAAGCCGCCTTCGCCAAACTGTATCGTGTCACCGCGCCCGGCGGCAGCGTTTGGATCACCGACCTGGTGACTCAGGAGACGGAAGCGGTACAGGATTTGTTGTGGCAACGCTACGGGGCATACCTCGTCTCCATCGGTGGAGAGGCTTACCGGGACCAAATTTTTGCCATCATCGACCGGGAGGATTCACCTCGGCCGGCCACTTACCAGCTGGAGCTGTTACGCCGGGTCGGGTTCTCGGCGGTTGAGTTGTTGCACAAGAACGCTTGCTTCGCGGCGTTTGGAGCTATCAAGGAGCCGTAAATTATCATTGAGAGGGTTCCAATCAGATAGCCGATAAATTAGCCCCGTTACATCATATCGCCTCAATTCTGGCTGGGGCTTCAACTGGATAATGAATTGGACGTGGCTCAGGATGAGCTGGCCGGGCAAAATAGCCGGGAAGTGCGGGTTTATTCGCCGGCCTGAATCGCTTCCATCCCGGCCGGCGTCAGGCGCATCCGCGCCACGATTATCAGGCAAAGCAAGACCACAGCCAGGCTGATCACTTGCACCACCCGGATTCCCCCATCCGTCAATAAGGCGTTGGCCCGATAAGCCTCAACGAACAACCGTCCCCCGGCATAAACGGCGACCGTCAGCAGAGCAGCCCGACCAGGCGCGTTCCGGTAACGCGTTGTGGTGGCCCACCGCGTTGTGGTGGCCCACCACCATGTGCCCAGCGCGATCAACCCCACGAGCAATTCATATAACTGCACCGGATGGCGACGGACGCCAAACTGGGTGATGCCCCACGGCGCGTCGGTCAACGCGCCGAATCCCGGCCCGCCTAGAAAGTCGGCCAGGCTGGCGGTCATCAGGAAGATAACCAGCCCCGGGGCCAGCACGTCGAGCGCTGGCCATAGGGGCAGGTTCCGCCAGCGGCCGTAAAACACGGCCGCCGCCGCGCCGATGATCGCGCCGCCGACAGCGTTATAGCCGCTGGTGAGCGGCCAGATGATGCCCAGCAGGTTGTCATCGAACGACGACCAGCGCAGCAAAACGAAAGTCAGCCGCGCGCCTACGAACCCGGCCAACAGCGTCGCCGCGGCCAGTCCGTAATATCGCTCCGGGTCCCTCTCCAGCCGCCGCGCCGCCCGGTCGACGGCATACAACGCCAGCCACACACCGAGGATATAGACCAGTGGCGCGGTGGGCAGGCCGATGGGACCGAGGTTGAGGAAGGGAAACATGGGAAGAGAATTAGGAATTGGGAATGAGGGGGAATAAATGGTGAATTTTGAAGGATACAGAGGGATGTTTATGGAATTGCTAACAAGGTTATTGGACCGGCGCTCTTAATTCTTAATTCCTATTCCTCATTCTAATTTATTCCAGCAGCCCTTCGACCCGGTCCTCCAGTACCGCCTGGCTGATGGTGCCGATGAGGACTTCCCTGACGACGCCATTGCGATCGATGAAGATCGTCGTCGGCAGATTCAGCACGCCGTAGAGGTTGTTGATCTTAAAGTCCTGGTCGATTAACAGCGGGTAAGTCAGGCCGTTACGCTCGGCAAAGGTAGCGATGGTCTCCGGCGATTCGGCCTGGTTAATGCTCACGATGGCCGCGCGTTCACCGTAGCGGGCGGCGACGCGATCGAAGTAGGGCATCTCGACGCGGCAGGGTGGGCACCACGTGGCCCAGAAATTGAGTACTACCGGCCGGCCATCCCCGGCTGAGAAGTCGCTGAGCGTGAACGTGCTGCCGTCGATGGCTTGCAAGGTAAAATCGGGGGCCAGATTGCCGATGTGGGGCGCGGTTGTCAGTGGAAAGGGGCCGGTCGAAGCGGAGGTGTCGCGCGACAAGTATATCCAGCTCGCGCCCAGGATGGCCGTCAGGAGGATGAGCGCGCCCCACTCCAATCGTTCGCGCATCGCCCGGTTATCGCACCTCAATCGTGGCTAGCGACAGAGCGTCAGCCTGAAAGACGGCCGACCCATCATCGGTGACCGGATAGCCGGTCAGATCGTAGGTCATCGCCCCGTCGATGCGCACCGGCACCAACTCGCCGGCCGGCAATTCGCCGGGGATGAGCACCAGCCCGTCGATCTCCGGCGCGTCGCGATACGTGCGGCCAAGGCTCAGATTGTTGTCGTGGCCCTCGACCAGCACCGGCAGCACCCGGCCGACCTGAGCCTGGTTACGGGCCAGCGAAATGGTCTGTTGCAATTCCATCAGTTCGGCCTGAC
>JAWOHK010000217.1:0-9789 GCA_046485205.1 Chloroflexota bacterium
CGCGAATGCGGGAAGCGCCGCGCCTACGCAGGACGGGCACCCAGCCTCGCACGGACAAGTCCGAATGACCTCGTATACCGCCTGCATCAGTTCCTCAATCGACTCAGCACAGCGCTGGGCATAGCCCATACCACCGGGATAGCGATCGTAGAGGAACAGAGCATCCTTACCCAGATTCGAGGCATCTACGACCACACCGATATCCTTCACATCGCACATTACGTAGAGCGGCGCACACTCCACCAGAGCATTTCCTATACCAATCAGGCCATCCGCCAGAATCTTCTGCCTGGCCCGGACCGCATCCGCCGCCGACTCAGGCGGCACAAGCCACATGCCCACCGTCTCAAGCGACTGCGGGTTGGGCTGGGTTGTTATTCTAGGGGAGATGGCCAAGCATGGCAGTCTACCGTCCCTATCAACCATTAGCAGCCGGTTGGCAGGCGGGCGACGCTTGGCGGCGGCAATATATCTAGTATGCCTCGCGCTGCTTGGGCTGGCAGCGAGCTTTTTTCTGGAACCTTCAACAGCAAGTGCGGCATTCGGACAGAGAATCGCGGGAATTGCTGCGATTCCTTTCCTGGCTGTAGCCGGATTCCTGTTCGCGAATCGCTTCTTGGGCCGTTCACTCGGCGGCGTGCTGGCGGTGTTCATGATAATTCTAGCCGTTCCGATCATGGTCTTCGGCTTTGGTAGGGACATTACGAGCCTCTTGCCTGGTTTTTTGACCTTCTTAGCCGGCGGAGTCCTTCTTTGGCTGCTTTGGGACAATTACTGGCGGAAATGGCTTTTGCCGCTGGCGGGCTATGTGCTGCTGTCATTTTTATTGGGCATAGGGTACATCTATCTTCACGCCCTACGCTACCGGGCGATTTTGTTTTATCGGCCCACCGAAATGATCCAGTCGGCCGCTGAATTACGGGCGTTGGAAGCCATTCAAAGCGGGACGCTGTTGATGAGTTTCTATGTGTTTCTTTTTCTAATTCTCATCCTGATGGCTTGGACCATCAGCTGGCCACGTCTGTCCGGCATGCAAAGGATGAGGACGAACCGGTTATCGATTCCAACTGCGGGGATGCTGATTGTGCTCTCTATCGGAGCGATTTTCCTAGTGACTCAATCGAACTATCGCCCTATTCAAGCCGATATGATATTCAAGCGGGGCAGGCCGTTCGATGAGCAAGCGACCCGATCCTTTCAGGCGGACACAGCTGCTCGAATCGAAGCCTGGGATGCCGCCATCGCGACTTATGGCGAGGCCATTAGCCGCGTGCCGTCCGAGGATTTTTATTATCTTTTTCAAAGTCGAGCGCTTTTAGAACGAGCCGGATTGACCACCGACTCAGACGATCGGGCTTTTTTATTGAACGTGGCCGAAGGTCTACTCCTTCGCGCCCAAGATATCAATCCGCTCAATACGGACCATACCGCCAATCTGGCCCGACTGAATACACGCTGGTATGCAACCGTTGCCGACCCGGTTGAAAAACTGGAACGGCTGGCGCTGGCCGAACAATACTATCAGACCGCGTTGCTGCTCAGCCCGCAAAATTCGCTTGTCCGCAATGAATATGCCCGATTAATTCTCGAAGTCAGGCAGGATTGTTCGCGGGCGCTGGCTATATACGATGAATCCGCACAGATTGATCCATACTACGATCAAACGCATCTGGCGCGAGCCGATGCCTATATCATTTGTGCCTCAGGTTTGACTGGTCAGGAACAGGAACTCGCTCATCGAACCGCGGTCGCCGCCCTAGAGGAGGCTTTGAAAATCGATCCCACCAATGTCCGAGCCTGGATACAACTGGCCGAGATTTGGCGAGAACTTGGAGAACTCGGATTGGCGATGGATGCAGTTGCTAACGCCAGAGAGCAGAACGACCCGATTATTTTCCCACCTGAAGAGATTGACTTGCTGGAAGCGCGACTGTTGGCCGCTCTGGGCGATATCCCGGCCGCGCGCGTTCTGGCCGAACAAGCACTGGAAACGGCCACCGGTAATGTATTGAACGATATCCAGAATTTCCTAACCGGCTTGGATAACGATGGTGAATGAACCGGGACATCCCTTTCCCGTATTTCCAAATCGCCCATGAGTGCCTTGATTGCCGTCTTTCTGATCGCTTTAACGCTGACACTTGGCAGTCTGCCCTGGGTTCGCCGTGTCGCGTTGGCTCTCGGGTTTGTGGATGTGCCGGATCAGAGAAAAGCGCACCGGACGCCAATCCCATTATTAGGCGGCATGGCCATACTCTTCGGGGCAATTCTGGGTGTGCTCATCTTCTTCGGCGGCGATCCCGAGCCAACTGTCATCGGTGTCCTGTTAGCGACAACGGTTGTGGCCCTCACCGGATTGCTCGACGATTACCATCCTTTGCCGTTTTGGGCCAAAATGGCCGGGCAGGTCGCAGGCTTTGCCATCCTGGTCTATTTCGGGATTCGAGTGCGATTACCGGTACCTGAACCTCTCAACTATGCCATCACATTGCTGTGGATTTTGGGCATCACCAATGCCATTAATTTCCTTGACAACATGGACGGGCTCAGTGCCGGTATTTCGGCCGTTACCTCATCATTTATCTTGTTATTAGCCCTGATTAACGGGCAATATCTCGTCGGTGCGCTATCGGCCGCGTTGCTGGGAGCTTGTTTGGGGTTCCTGCGTTACAATTTTCCTCCGGCGCGGATTTTCATGGGCGATGTCGGCTCGCTGTTCATGGGTTTTTTGTTAGCCGTGATGGGGATTCAATTACGATTTCCAGACAACTCCAATTTTGTCACCTGGATGGTGCCCGTGTTCCTGTTTGGGCTGCCAATTTTTGATATGTCGCTGGTCGTTCTCTCCCGACTTCGTAGACGTATAAGCCCGGCAACCGCCGGCCGAGACCATACCAGCCATCGCCTGGTCCGGCTTGGTTTTTCGGCCCGCGAAACGGTGCTGATTCTCTACCTCTTTAGCGGCATTTTGGGTATGATGGCGCTATACATTACTCAGGCCTCGATCATCGAGGGTTATTTCGTGGGAGCGACGGCCGCCTTACTCGCCATGGTCGCGATCGTGTGGCTGGAAAGGGTTTGGATCAGCCAAGAGCAACATGGACAACAATAAAAACTTGAATCATGAAAGGAAAACTTCGAGGAAAAGAAGTTTTCGAATCGCCCTCATGGCGTTGAGCCTGGTCATGGCTACGTCATTATTCGGATTAAGCCGGGTAATCGCTGGTAAGGGTTCTCAAATATGGGGCCTTTCACGAACAGATTCTGGACCAGCAACGCTTCCCCTGCCGACGACGCGGGAAGATTATTTCCTTCCCGGCACCCAGCCACATTCTCCGCAGCATCCGGTGGTTGAAATCATCGATCCGACAACATGCCGGTCATGCCATAGCGCGCCGATTTATGATGCCTGGCGCGGGAGTATGATGGCTCAGTCGGGCCGCGATCCGATCTTCTGGGCGGCGTTTGCCGTTGCTCAAAATGATGCGGCCGATGCAGGCGAGTTTTGCCTGCGCTGCCACACACCACGAGGCTGGTACGCTGGGCGAAGCGACCCGGCTGACGGCAGTGCGTTGACCGAAAAAGACATCGATGCCGGCGTGGCCTGTGAAGTCTGCCATCGCATGGTCGATCCGGTGCCCGGTGCCGATGATGAAGCCGCTGCCCTCGATGCGACGATCCGGGCTGACCTGACATTTCCCCCACCGGCCAATCACGTTGCCAGCGGGATGATCATTCTCGATCCTCAGGACAATCGACGGGGCCCGTTCTCGCTTCCCGGTCTGGGTTACCATACGGCCTTTCAAGCCCGCTTTCAAGGCCAGGAAGATCCCCTGGCGGCCTCTCGTTTATGCGGCAGCTGTCACAATGTTGACAATCCATTGCTTAGCTGGACCGAAAACCCCCCGGGCGGCGGCCCGCCGCAATTCTGGCCAAATGCTTACAACTCCGCAGCTCCTTCCTTTGAAAACGGCGACCTATTCCCCATAGAAAGAACCTTTGATGAATGGCTGAATAGTGACTATGCGATTGGTGTCGTCGCGCCTCAATTCGCCGGAGCCAAGCCAGATGGGACGGTCTCTTCTTGCCAGGATTGCCATATGGTGAGGCAAACCGGATTGGCGGCCAATCCAGCTTTCAACCCGGTCTTTCGCGATTGTAATACCACCGGATGCCTGCCGGCGCATGTATTTGTCGGTGGCAATGCCTGGGTGCCGAAGATATTGCAGGACCCACGCTGGCGTTTGCACAATCCCATTGACGCCCCGGCCCTGGAAATAACCGCCGAAGCAGCCCGCAGCATGCTCCGCCGCGCGGCTACGGTCACTGTTGAACTGACAGGACAAGGCAGCCAAAAGGAAGCTCTCGTGCGCGTTACTAATGAATCCGGCCATAAGTTGCCCACCGGCTATCCGGAAGGACGGCGTATGTGGCTGAATTTGCGTGCCTATGATGCCGCCGGTCTGTTGATATATGAATCCGGCGCCTATAATCTGGCGACAGGAAAATTGATCGAGGACCCATCCATCAAAGTATATGAAGCCAAACAAGGTATTACCCCGGAACTCGCGGCCGTTGTCGGTCTCGATCCCGGCCCCTCCTTCCACTTTGCCCTCAACAACACAACCTACAAGGATAATCGCATCCCGCCCCGCGGTTATACTGAAGCGGCCTACGATCGGCCGGGCATGCGTCCGGTAGGGGCGACATACGCGGACGGACAATATTGGGACGACACCTTTTACGTCATTCCAGCCGCAACTGTCCGCGTCGTCGCCACTCTTTATTATCAGACAGCATCCAGCGACTATATTGATTTCTTACGCGAACTGGGCGGGCCGGATGGCGCGCTGCTGGGGCAACTTTGGGACGACAACAAAAGCCCGCCGGAATTGGTGGCGTGGGCAGCCGACCCGGCACAAGAAGAAGTATATTTACCGTTTACTCGCCGACCCTAATGTTATCGAACAATAAATTGGAGGAAATTTATCGCTATGTCCAAAAACCCTGGAAAAACGCCGTCCGTCAGTGAAAGGCGGCGACAAGAAGAGCTTCGCCGCCAAAAAGCCCGGCAACGAAATTTGCTTATAGGTGGGGTGGCGCTGGCTATTGTACTTTTGGCACTCGGGGCTATCTATCTCAACAATATCGACACTTCGACCCCCGGGGTGGAATTGACCGGCGATCGGCCGCTGGCGCAACTCGACCCGCCTCAACGCAATAATTTCTTCGATGCCGCACCTCCCACCACGATTGAGACGAACCGATCATATGAAGTTGTGATTCGCATGGTCGATGGCGAGGAGATGCGATTGCGTTTGTTCGATGACGAAGCCCCCCAAACTGTGAACAATTTCGTCCACCTGGCCAATGAGGGGTTCTATGACGGCACAACTTTTCACCGCGTCCTGGAAGGATTCATGGCTCAAGGCGGTGATCCGACCGGCACAGGCGGCGGTGGACCGGGATATTCATTTGCCGATGAAACCGACAATGGCTTATCTTTTGATCAGCGCGGATTGTTAGCCATGGCCAATTCAGGACCGAATACCAACGGCAGCCAGTTCTTCATCACCTTTGTACCTACACCTCATTTGGATGGCGGGCACACGATCTTCGGCGAGTTGATCGAAGGTGACGAGGTCCTGAGCAATATCAGTTTGCGTGACCCAGCCACGGCCACCGAACCAGGTGACATGATCGAGACAGTTACGATTTTTGAAAAGTAATGAGCACGACAAACGCTGCAATGAGGTAACTATTTACTATTTTTGCCGACAACTTATAAACTCCGTTGGGGCTCTATTTAGCTATTGCCGGCCATGAAATCACCGAGTATAATAGCCCTGATATAAAATTTAATGATCAACAACGTTGAGTGGGAGTAGTAGGCAGCTTCCCGGCTTAAAAGAGAGTAATGGCCACCGGCTGAAAGCCATTGCACAAGTACAACTGCCGAAGTCGCCCAGGAGTTCCTTCGCTGAAAACAGGTAAGCGGAGGCGGGTCAGCCCGTTAGCGCTGCAATGAGCGCCGGTTTGAATGAAACCGGAAGCAAGGTGGTACCGCGTGAGCAAAGCGCTCTCGTCCTTGACAGGCGAGAGCGCTTTTTTATTGAGTTAGCCAATAATATCTAACCAGATTGGCTATTGATGCCGTGATAAAGGAAGCAGCCATGAGCGAAATGCCAAAAACGTATGACTTCTTGAGCACTGAACAGCGAATCTATCAGTGGTGGGAAGAAAATGGCTGGTTCAAGCCGGAGGCTCGACCGCCGGATGCCCAGCCGTTCGTGATCGCCATTCCCCCGCCCAATGTGACCGGAGAACTTCACATGGGTCACGCCATGTTTGTCGCCCTTGAGGATCTGATGGTTCGTCGAGCCCGCATGCAGGGTCGCGCCGCGTTGTGGGTTCCAGGCGTCGACCATGCCGGAATCGCCACCCAGCTTCAGGTGGAGAAAATGCTGCTGAACGAAGGCACAAGCCGGGCCGAAATCGGCCGCGAGGAGTTTTTGCGACGCACGTGGGAGTGGAAGGAAAAGTACGGCAGCTATATCACCTTGCAATTACGGCGGTTAGGCGCATCCTGTGATTGGGACCGCGAGCGATTCACGATGGATGAAGGCCTTTCCCGGGCTGTTCGTGAAGCCTTTGTCCGGCTCTACCGGCTGGGCCTCATCTATCGGGGCGAATACCTGGTGAACTGGTCGCCCGGCCTGCAAACAGCCGTCTCAGACCTGGAGGTGGAGTACAGCGAGGAAGCCGGAAACCTCTACTTCTTCAAATACCCGGTACAAGGCGGTGGCTATCTTCCGGTGGCCACTACCAGACCTGAAACCATCCTGGGTGACTCCGCCGTGGCCGTCCACCCCGACGATGATCGATACGAGGAATTTATCGGCCGGACTGCCCTTGTGCCGATGCTGGAACGCGAAATCCCAATCATCGCCGATGAATATGTTGATATGACCTTCGGGACCGGCGCACTGAAGGTGACGCCCGGGCATGATCTCAATGACTTCGACATTGGCCGGCGAAAGGATCTGGCCACCATCTCGGTCATGAACAAGGACGCCACAATGAATGAAGCCGCCGGCCCTTATGCCGGGCTCGACCGGTTTGAATGCCGCAAGCGGCTGTGGGCTGATATGGAAGCCGCCGGTCTGACGATTAGGACCGAACCATATACATTGAATATCCCCCGAAGCCAGCGCGGTGGCGAAATCGTCGAGCCGATGATCAGCACCCAATGGTTCGTCAACGCAAAACCACTGGCTGAGATAGCCTTGGCCGCCGTCCACAGCGGCCGCATTACCATCGTTCCTGATCATTTCGTAAAGACATGGGACAACTGGCTGCTCAATATCCGGCCGTGGTGCATCAGCCGCCAGCTTTGGTGGGGTCATCGCATCCCGGTGTGGCATTGCGAGAATTGCCATCACAACACCGTTACCCTGACAGATCCGCTCGAATGCGAACGGTGCGGCAGTCATGCGATTGAGCAAGACCCAGACGTGCTTGACACCTGGTTCAGTAGCGCACTCTGGCCTTTCTCGACTCTCGGCTGGCCGGAACAAACAGCAGACCTGGATCGGTTTTATCCAACAGATGTCATGGAAACTGGCTACGACATTCTCTTTTTCTGGGTCGCCCGCATGGTGATGTCGGCCGCCCTTTTCACCAATGACATCCCGTTTCACACCATCTATTTGCATGGCCTGGTGCGTGACGAAAATGGTCAAAAGATGAGCAAAACCACCGGCAACGTCACCGATCCGCTAGACGTTCTTATGGAGTTCGGTACGGATGCGCTGAGATTTACCCTTCTGACCGGTGGGACACCCGGCCAGGATCTTAACCTGTCCATCGAGCGTGTGGCCAGTAATCGCAACTTTGCCAACAAAATATGGAACACCGTTCGGTTCATTACACGAAGTCTGGAGCGGGCATCTAAAAGTGATCGACCGGATAGTCCGGAAAATGCACTCAGCGTGGCCGATCGCTGGATACTAACCCGCCTAAGTGAAACGGTGATTACCGTCAACCGGCTCATGGACGGCTATTCGTTCGGACAGGCTGGTAGTCAGGCATACGATTTCCTGTGGAGCGAGATGGCCGATTGGTATCTCGAAATCGCCAAGGTACAGATGCAGCGCGGCGGCAAGGCGGCGTGGATAACCTTGTCCGTACTCCGAACCGTACTGGATCAGGCTTTGCGATTACTCCATCCCTATATCCCATTTGTCACCGAGGAAGCGTGGCAACAACTGCGCCGGGCATATATCGAAGCAGATCTCGGCATTGCACCACCGGAAGGCTGGGCGGAAGCGTTGATCGTCGCCGATTGGCCACAACCCGGCCCGCATTATCCGGCAGACGCGGCCGACTTCGAGCTAATCCGGGAGTTGATCCGGCGCATTCGTAATGCCCGCGCTGAACAAAGCGTCGAACCAGCCAAATATATCCCCGCGGTCATCTCCGCCGGTGAAAAAGCCAATTTTGTAGTCTCTCAACAAGCTATCCTGGTTGCGCTGGCGCGATTGGACGAAAGCGATTTGACTATCGTCAGAAGCGCTGAACCGCCTGAACGCTCACATACAATAGCTCTAGGCGCAATCACCTGTTATCTACCTATGACCGGGATGGTCGATCTTAAGTCTGAGCGACAGCGGCTGGAAAACGAGGTCAAGGACCTGAGCCGTCAAATAGACCGACTTGAAAATCTATTGGGTAGCCAATTTGCGCAGAAAGCTCCGGCTGAAGTTGTCGACAAAGAGCGTGAGAAACTTGCCCGCCTTCAGGCTGGTCATCGAGAGCTCCAGGACCGGCTGGCTACCTTGAAATAACAAATACAATACTAGACGTGGGCTCAACGATCTGCACAAGGTTTCAAATTCAATGGCAAAGATTCGACCAATTAATGTAACCGCCGACCGCGAGAAGCGGATGTTGACAATTGAATGGAACGACGGCCGCCAATGCCATTACTCATTCGCCGGTATCCGAGTTGTCTGTCCCTGTGTGATGTGCCAGGGTAGCCATGAAAACATGGGACGCCCGGCCGACAAACTCCTGTTGCAAAAATCGCATGACGAGGAGTTGAACCTGGACGCGGCTTCAGCGGTCGGTAATTATGCCATCCAATTCAGTTGGAACGACGGGCACGATTCCGGGATCTATACCTGGGAATACCTTTACGAGGCTTGCCTGGAGTGATTTACGGAGGATTAGAGTGAAGCCACTGTTTTTGTTGGTTATCTGCCTGGTTATGGCCCTGATTGCCGGCTGCCAAAACGAACAATCGAATGTCTCAACGACTGGACCAGCCGAATCGACTAGCGAGCAGGAATTAGCTGGCGAAACCGCGATACTATTCTTTGATTATCTGCGATCCGGCCGCTATGATGATGCAGCCGGCCTGTATGGTGGGTCTTATGAAGTCCTGCAGGGATGGAATCCCTCTGTCGAGCCGGCCGACTTCACTACCTTATGGCGAAACGGTTGTTCGATCAACGAATTGAATTGCCTGAATACACGTTCAGTTCAAGTCGCAGAGCAAACCGCGACTGGCGAGTTCGTTTTCCTTGTTGAATTCTCAACCCGTGAAGGGGAACTATTTGTCCTGGGTCCGTGTTGCGGTGCTAATGAGACAGAACAACCACCGGTCTCAGTCTGGCCAATCCGGGTTGCCAAAGGAACTGATAACCAATATCGAGTTATGGACATGCCGTCTTACTCTCCCTGATCGGATTGTCGAGTTTCAATTACTTGATGGATATAGCTCGGGAC
>JAWOHK010000158.1:0-6561 GCA_046485205.1 Chloroflexota bacterium
CCCGGCTCGACGGCCCGCTACGACCCCTTCGGCGCCTTCACAACCACGCCGTCGACGAATCCCTCCATCACCAGCCAGGGCTTTACGGGACACCGGCACAACAACACGGGGGCGAACGACCTGGGCCTCATCTACATGAACGCCCGCTACTACCTGCCGGAGGTGGGGCGGTTTATCAGCCCGGACACGCTCGTGCCCGACCCGGGGGAGCCGCAGAGCTACAACCGTTATTCCTATGTCCTCAACTCGCCGGTGAATTACGTTGCTCCGAGTGAGCATCGCCGGCCGGGCCAGGAATAGGTAGCCTGCAGGCCGGCAGTGTCATGACCCCAGCCGCGATCGGGTTCGCCTCGCGATAGCCATCCGGTTATAATTTCCGCACGCTTCTAATAAACTTTCGACCGTTCACTGCTCATCCACTACCTGCGGCCGCACGCTACGGAGGTTCCATGTACGACAAAGCCAAACTGACCGAAATCGCCGAATCCTGCGATCGTTGGGAAGAAACGACGCTGCACCAGACGCGGGCCCGCGCGCCGGAACGGAATAAGCGCTTTATGACGACATCCAGTGAGCCTATCGAGCGCCTCTACACACCGCTGGATGTGGCTGACCTCGACTATGTGGCTGACCTGGGGAATCCCGGCGAATACCCCTTCACCCGCGGCGTCCACAGCACGCTCTACCGGGGCAAGCCGTGGACAATGCGCATGTTCGCCGGCTTCGGCAGCGCTGAGGAGACTAATGCCCGCTACAAGTACCTGCTGAGCCAGGGCAACATGGGTCTCTCAGTGGCCTTCGACCTGCCGACGCTGATGGGCTACGACACAGACGCGCCGGAAGCGCTGGGCGAGTTCGGCAAGTGCGGCGTGGCCATCAGCAGCCTGCGCGACATGGAAATCCTGTTTGACGGCATCCCTCTCGACCAGGTGACGACCAGTATGACGATCAATGGCCCGGCGGCCATTATCTGGGCCATGTACATCGCCGCGGCCGAGAAGCAGGGCGTGCCTATGACCAATCTGGGCGGCACACTGCAGAACGACATCCTCAAGGAATATATGGCCCAGAAAGAGTTCATTTTCCCGCCGGAACCATCGATGCGCCTGGTAATCGATACGATCGAATTCGGCACGCGCCACATGCCCTTGTGGAACACCATCTCGATCAGCGGCTATCACATTCGCGAGGCGGGCTCTACGGCCGCCCAGGAACTGGCCTTCACCCTGGGCGACGGGCTGGAATACGTGCGCTGGAGCGTCGCTCGCGGGCTGGACGTGGACGAATTCGCCCCGCGGCTGAGCTTTTTCTTCAATTGCCACAACGACTTTTTCGAGGAGATCGCCAAGTTCCGCGCCGCCCGGCGTATCTGGGCGCGAGAGATGCGCCAGACGTTCGGTGCGAAGAACCCGCGATCGTGGTTGTGTCGCTTCCATACCCAGACGGCCGGGGTCTCGCTGACGGCCCAGCAACCGGAGAACAATGTGGTTCGCGTAGCCATTCAAGCGCTTGCCGCCGTGCTGGGTGGCACGCAAAGCCTGCACACGAATAGCCTCGACGAGGCCCTAGCGCTGCCCAGCGAGGAAGCCGTGACCATTGCCTTGCGCACGCAGCAGATCATCGCTGAGGAGAGTGGGGTGGTTAACACCGTCGATCCGTTGGCCGGCTCATTCTTCGTTGAACACGAGACGAACAAGATCGAGGCCCAGGTCTACGACTACTGGCAGCAGGTGGATGAACTTGGGGGTGTCATCCCGGCCCTTGAGACAGGATTCTTCCAGAGCGAGATCTCGACCGCCGCCTACCGTTACCAGCGCGAAATCGACGCGAACGATCGCGTGATCGTGGGGGTCAACGGCTATGCCGACCCGGACGAGGAATTGCGCGTTCCCATTCTGAAAATGGACCCGCAGGGCTACGATCGCCAGATCTCCCGCCTGCAGCGACTGCGTCAGGAGCGTGACAACGCGCAGGTAGCAGCGACATTGGACGCCTTGCGCCAGGCGGCGACTGGCTCAGCCAATACGATGCCCTTCATTCTCGATGCCGTTCGCGCCTACGCCACACTGGGCGAAATCACCGATATATTTCGCGAAGTGTTCGGGACTTACCAGGAACCTAACTGGATCTAAAAATTTCGCCTGTTTTCCCCATTTAGCCAAAATTAGCGGACTATACGTATTGACGCGGGCAGAACATCCGTGCTATCATCTATTTCATATTAGTAGAACAAGAGTTCTATTAACCGGTGAAATTCGGTTAGGTATTTTGGCCTTACCGCAACATTATTCCAGGAAAGGGTGAATATCATGATCAAAGTGTCCGGCAATTCGTTTCACATTCCCATGCAAGCAGGCAATGGGTTTCTCTCGCGCAAGACTATTGTCGCCGCCATTTTAGCGGTAGCATTGATTGCTTTCGAGATTTTTAACTTTGATACCACCCAGTTCGCTCTGAGTAATCTGTTAGGCGATGTTCGATTTGCCGGGATCATGTGGGCCAGCATTCTGGCCATCGCGTTCTGTGCCATTGACTTTGCCGGACTTGTGCGACTCTTTACTCCTCAACGCGGCCAAGAAGAACCGCGCGCTGTCTGGTTCTTGATCGGCGCCTGGTTCCTAGGGACCATCGCCAATGCGGTCATGACCTGGTGGGCGGTATCCTTGACCCTGCTCAGCCATGAATTTGGCAATGAGGTCCTCGGCCGCGAAGCGTTGTTGCGCTACGTGCCTGTATTCGTGGCCATGTTGGTATGGCTGACGCGAATTCTTTTCATCGGTGCTTTTTCTTTGGCCGGGGAAGATGTGCTCGGTATGGTTCGCGAAGACAAGGATGGCAGTCAATCGGGGACCAAAACCCAATCGGCGGCTCTGCCTCCGCGACCGGTTACCGCTCCCTCTTCAGCTCGCCCACCGGCTACCGTTCAAGCAAAACCAGCACCAGCTCGAAATGCCCCGCCTATTAAGCCGGCACCGACCTATGAACCTCTAGACGAGCCACAGGTAGTTCCAAACGGTGCGCCTTCTACAGCAAGTGGACCAAAAACAAGTGGCACGGCTATGCCCTCCCGGCCGCAATCTCGTATCCGGCAGCGGCCGCCGATGCCCGGCGCGGCAACCCGCCCCACCCCTAGCGGCCTTCAGGCCCAGCCAAAAAACAAGGCTTGAATTTCTTATCTCCGGGGATAAACTATGACAACTCTTGAAAATAACACGTATTATTCCTATCTGGATTCACCTTTGAGCCGGCCGGAAGACGAGTCCTACTGGATGGAAGGCGCTCCGGTCTATGCGCCTGATCCTGTCTCTCAAGTTCACCAGCGTATGGTCATTGTCCTTTTGCTGGCTGTAACTTTCGTGTTCGGTTTCGGTACCTGGGCGATTCGCTCGACCGGCAATCAGGACGAACGGGTGGTCAGCTCAACGGCTGATAATCCGGTGGACACAGCCCTTGAGGATACGCCCGCACAAGCAGCTGTTGTTGCTCCTCCACCGGCCACAGGGGGCATTGCGCCGCTTTTCACCCGCGAAGTGCAACATTGGGCACCGCAGATCGTCGCCTGGGCCAATGAGTTCGGCATCGATCCCAATATGGCCGCTACCGTGATGCAAATTGAATCCTGCGGTGATCCCAACGCTGTATCCAGTGCTGGAGCGCAAGGCCTCTTTCAGGTGATGCCCTTTCACTTTGATCCCGGCGAAAGCATGCAGGACCCGGATACGAATGCCCGGCGGGGCATGGCCTATCTGGCGCTGGGCATGCAACAGACCAGCGGCGATACCAGCCGCACCTTTGCCGGATACAACGGTGGCCATGGCACGGCCGCGCGGGCTTGGGAGACATGGCCAAACGAAACCCAACGTTATTATGTCTGGAGCACCGGCATTTACAAGGACGCGGTGGCCGGCAGCGACATGAGTGAAACGCTCAATAATTGGCTGGCGGCAGGTGGCGCGAGCTTATGCGGGCAAGCGGCGGCGCGTATCGGATTACAGTAATATTCCCGGTTTTACCCGAATCGTTAATGACTAATGCCGGCCTCGGGAGGAGCAGTTCGCTGATGAGAGCGAACTGCTCCTTTTCGTTAATTGATAGTTCTCGCGATTAGATGAATAATTGACAGCATGGATTACGTCGAGGCTGGCAATTATGACCGTGGCATGTGGCTATTGGAACGGTTCAGCCTGTTCCGACTGCGCCGTGAATTATTAAGGAAGGCTTCCGGGATCGTGCTGGAAATCGGCGCGGGAACCGGTGCCAATCTGCCTTTTTATCCATCAGAAACAATGATTACGGCCATTGATATGCGCCCCGTTCATCTGGCAGCGGCAACCAAAAAAGCCCGTTCAGTCAGGCGAAAAGGCACTTTCACGGCCGGTTGCGCGGACGCACAGGATTTGCCTTTTTCTGATAACACCTTCGATGCCGTCGTCGGAACACTCGTCTTTTGCAGTATTCATCAGCCATCTCTGGCCCTGGCTGAGATCGCCCGCGTCCTCGTCCCCGGCGGCCGGCTTTTGTTGTTGGAACATGTGCGCGGCCAGACCTCGCTCACGCGCCGGATCACCGATTGGCTCCATCCCTTCTGGTTTGCTTTGCAGGGAGAGTGTCACCTGAACCGTGACACAGCGGCGACGGTCGCTAATTCCGGTTTTCACATCGATCGAACATCAGTCCACGGTCGTGGTATATTGCAACTGATCGAAGCCACCAACCCGGCATGATCGTCCTACCAGAACAGCAGCGCTACACCAACCATCGCCATCAGCGTTCCGATTAAACCTCGTGGGCTAACTCTGCGCTTGTAGATGATATATTCTAGGGGAATGAGGATAACCGGGGGCAAGGCCATTAGTGTTGCCGCTATGCCAAGTCGCGTATATTGAATTGCAATTAGCGAAAACCAAATCCCAAGAAATGGTCCAACGAAGGCACCGGCGACTAGCGCGCGAAAGGCCAGCTTGTCGCGCCAGGCATTGATTGTTGCCGTGATCTGCCCCTGAATAGCGGCCGCCCCCCACAGCAAAACCAGCGCAACCAGTATCCTGATGACGGTGGCTGAGATGGCCGGATAATCGTCAGTCAACGCAAAGCGGGCGGTTACGAGGTTGGCTACCTGGCCGAAAGCACCGAGCAAGCCAAACAGCAACCCCCGCCGGTAATATTTTTTGTCAATTAACAGTGGATCTGTCTGGCCTTCGGTGACGACCCAGGCCACACCGGCCACGGCTAAAACGATGCCCATGAGTTCGATCCGGGCAACGGTTTCCTGGAACAGGACCCAGCCAAAAAGCGTGCTTAATATCGGCACGGTCGACATCAATAACATGGATAGCCGCGGCCCGATCATCACATACGCCCTAAACAGAAAAGCATCACCCAACACCAGGCCGAGCAAACTCGAGATCGCCAGCCATCCCCAGCGGGCTGGTTCCGTGCCCCACGGAAAAAACTCGCCCAGAAGAATACGATGGGTAACAAGCAGAAAGCAAAAGGCGAAGATCAACCGACTGCGGTTGACGACACCGGAGCCGATTCGCCGGCCGCTATAGCTGAAGAAGATAGCCGTAAACGACCAGGCAATAGCCGTCGCCAACGCAGCGAGTTCACCCCAGAGTATCATATAGTTTAATCAAAATAGAGAGGGACAGGCTGATGCAGACAGGCATGTGCCGGTAATGATCCGGATCATGATAGTTGCTTCCTAAACCGATCGCTGATCTGCCGGATGTGGGCCGGTGTGGTGCGGCAACAGCCACCGATGAGACCCGCACCCAGCTTGCGCCATTCTCGACTATAAGTGCCGAACTCCGCAGGAACCGACTCGCCCAGCCATCGATTCCTGATTGGATCATACGTCTCGCCGGAATTGGGATATACAATAATCGGCTTATCGGTTTCACCGGCTACAGCCCGAATTAGTTGGGGGATGAAACGTGGTGAGGTGCAGTTGATGCCAATGGCCGCAACTTGTTCACTATCAGCCAGCAGGGAAGCGCACCGGGTGATTGGCGTTCCATCGTTGATATGTTCACCGTCCCGGCAACTAAAACTAAACCAGGCGAATGTGTCCGGGGTTTCGTCTAATAGGCGGAGTAGAGCCTTGGCTTCGGAGTACGATGGAATGGTTTCGCATGCCAGGATATCAGCCCCGGCTCCGGCTAGAATGTGCCAACGCTCTTGGTGAAACTCAACCAAACCCGCTTCACCCAGATCGTAGTTTCCGGTGTATTCCGAGCCATCGGCCAGAAAAGCGCCGTAAGGACCGATACTGGCGGCGACAAGAGGGCGAAGCCTGCCTGCCCGGTTATGAGGGACAGACCAGAATTCATCACGCGCCTCCATGACCAGGTAGACCGCCAGGCGCAAAAGAGCAATCGCTTGATCCTCTGTCATCCCGCGTTGAACAAAACCAGCTAGGGTCGCCTGGTAACTGGCGCTGGTGCAGCAATCGGCTCCGGCATCATAATAATCATGATGCACTCGCCTGATGAGATCCGGGTTTTCCACCAGTAATCGGGCGGACCACAACTCATCGCTCAGGTCTTCGCCGTGCTGTTC
>JAWOHK010000210.1:0-15267 GCA_046485205.1 Chloroflexota bacterium
CTGGACATCCGCCGCATCCAGGCCATTAAGGCCGGCAACGACGTCATCGGCAACCGCACGCGGGTGAAAGTCAAGAAGAACAAGGTCGCCCCGCCCTTCACCGAGTGCGAGTTCGACATCATGTACAACGAAGGCATCTCCCGCACCGGCGACGTGCTGGACCTGGCCACAACTTACGAAATCGTCGACAAACGCGGCGCTTATTTCCGCTATAATGACATGCTCCTCGGCCAGGGACGCGAGAACGCCAAGGTATTTCTGGCTGAGAATCTTGATGTCCTAAATGAACTCGAGCGCAGGATTCGAGGCGAAACCGAATTCACGCCTCATCCCCTTGATGAAATTGAAACGAACGGCCAGGTTGAGGTAGAGGAATTCTAATTCTTTTAATAAACAGAGGGAGTATCTAAACTTATGGGTCCGGCTTAAAGGCCTAGCAGTGTGGAAGTTCACGAGTGCAGAGTTGTTGGCGACCATTCCAGTCGTAAACAAAGCGCCTGATCGCCGACCCAGGGCACGGATGCATCGCAACTCGGGTTATAAGTACGCCTAATAACGATGTTATTTGCTATTATTTCCCTCCGGAGACAAGCAACATCTGTCCTAACATCCACATACGTAACTGTTTAGATACTCCCAAAACATAAACCCCGGTTGACACTATATAAGCGGTTGCTATAATTCATGGTTATTGGATTAACACCTTAGCAATGTTCTACCCCCTTGTTGAACAAAGCACAAAGCTAACACCGTCACATGAGTGATCATGTGCGCTACCCTATGCCATATTAGCAGGAGAGTTCTGTCATGAGTGCAGACGCAATTGATTCGACCATTGAATATACAACTGAAGCCGCGCCGACTGACCTCGCGGATATAAAGCCCAAGATGCAATTGACAGGTACTGTCAAACGACTAGAGCTTTATGGTGCCTTCATCGACCTCGGCCTGGAGACCACTGGCCTTATACATATTTCCAAGTTAGGTGAGGAACAGGTGAACCGGGTTTCCGATGTTTTGAAGGAAGGCGATGAAGTTACCGTGTGGGTCGAAAAGGTTGACCCCGAACGACAACAAATCATGTTGACCATGGTTCCGCCGTTGGCCGTTGACTGGTCTGATCTCAAAACTGACCAGGTTTATACCGGAACGATCACTCGGTTAGAAAACTTCGGCGCTTTCGTCGATATCGGCGCCGAACGTGAAGGACTGGTCCACATTAGCGAACTCAGTCATGACTATGTGAAAAACGCCGCTGATGTCGTCAAGATTGGCTCAGAAGTCGAGGTAAAAGTCTTGGGATTCAATCGGCGTAAGCGCCGAATAGACCTAAGCATGAAAGCCTTAACCGAAAAGACTGAGGAAGATTTCGCACCACCACCTACTCAGGCCCAAGGTGGCCGTAATCAGCGACGTTCAGAGCCTCGCGAGCGCGAAGTAGAAGTGTTCGAAGAAGAAACGGAAGACATGCCCACGGCTATGGAAATAGCTTTGCGGCGCGCGCTTGGAAATGAAACAATCGCTGCGGTCAAGACAGAGTCCGGCAGTCAGCCCAAGAAAAATAAAAAACAGCAACGAGAAGAAAAACGTCGGATTCAGGAAGATCTCTTGAAACGTACGTTGACGATGCAAAGCGATAATTAATAGGCTTTATGGGATTGGCCGGGATGCTAAAACACAATTCCCGGCCAATCGATCATAAGGGCCTGCAATTTTTCCCCTGCGGCAACCTGCACCACACCTTCCGGCACAATCAACAAAGCATTCGCATGGACCAACGAGGTCATGATATGCGAGCCTTGCCCCCCTGTTGTCTTGGCGAAATAGTCGTTGCCTTCTCGAGATACCACCGCACGCAGATAACTTTCACGCCCATCGGAGTTGATATTTTCGACCACCGTCACCGGAAGGGTTGGCCGGTCTAGTCTGGAGTGTCCGGCCATTTTCAAGATTGCCGGGCGAACAAATCGCTCAAAAGAAACCATGGCTGAAACCGGATTGCCCGGCAGTCCTATGAAGGGGATGCCATGATAGTTTCCAAAGGCTAAAGGCTTTCCGGGTCGCATGCGCACGCGCCAAAATGCCACGTCTCCATCCTTTTCTAGGACATTTTTGACGACATCATAAGCACCGACTGATACTCCGGCCGAACTGACTAACAAATCAACGTCCTGTTCAATCGCAAGGTGCAGACGTTTCCGCACATCGACCTCATCATCACGCGCAACTCCCATGAAGAGAGGCTCAGCACCAAGCGCGATGACCTGCGCTGTTTGGGCATAGCCGTTGCTATTTCTGATTTTTCCTGGCCCTAGGGGCTCAGATACATCAACCAGTTCATCACCAGTTGAAAGAATGCCTACCTTTGGCCGCTTGATGACCGACACGCGTGCGATTCCCAGGGATGCCAACACACCGATCTCTTGCGGGCGAATAACCCGTCCGGCCGGTAATATCTCATCACCTTGCTGAATATCTTCACCCGGATGCCGAATATAATCTCCAGGTTTCACTGCGCGCCGGATTTCGATGGTCCCCGGTAATGGACGTTCAGGATCGCGCCATGGCTCGTCGGTATCTTCGACCGGCACGACCGAATCCGCTCCAGATGGCAGCGGTGCACCGGTCATAATCCGGGCGGCCGTCCCACTCGCGAGAATGACAGAACTTACCGTCCCAGCCGGAATATCGCCCGTAACTCGTAGTGTTACGGGTGCGTCGGAGCTTGCAGTACTCACGTCTTCCGCCCGCACGGCGTATCCATCCATTGATGAATTCGCAAATGGTGGCAAACTGATATCTGCCTGGATGCCGGTCGCCAAAACTCGACCCAGCGAATCAAAAAGAGGTACGGATTCAGGCGATAAGACTACAACTCGACTCAGAACCAGACTGAGCGCGTTGTCAACGGTGAGGTATTCCTGTTTTTCTGTCGTCATGATCTACTGGCTCAGGGCTGAATTATCCGCAGATATTCTCATTTGGGCGGCCAATTACAAAGACACAACAGACGAAAGAATCAGCCTGCCAGTCGCCCGTCTAGTTCCAAATCGGCAGCAGCCGATTGCATGGCAGTCAGGATATTTTGGATATGAGTCCACAAATCAAGCTGGCCGTCAAAACATTCGCGGCTGAAATCAGAAGTAACCTCGGTCACGTGTTCCCGATCTACCCCGGCAGCAAACCGGCGATCTTTCCATTTCTTGCGAATTGATTTGAGAGTTAGCTCGTTGATGTTCATTCCCGGTCGGACAAGTGTTGCGGCTATGATCAAGCCGGTAATTTCGTCACAGGCCAGCAGAGCGTAATCAACAGGTTTTTCACGAGCCACACCTGTTCCTTCGGTATAGTGAGAAAGAATCACTCGAACCGTCTCCTCATCCCAACCTTCATTCCGCAGAATATCAGCACCTTTAATGGGGTGATGGTCCAGATCGGGATGAATCTCCCAATCGAAATCGTGCAGAAGACCAACCGTTCGCCAGTACTCGTAATCAGCCCCCAGTTGACCAGCGTAAAAGCCCATCCCGGCGCTGACAGCCTGCATGTGGCGCCGCAATCCTCGATCTTGCACGTAACGATGAACAAGAGACCGGGCGTCTTCAAAGGTTTGATTATGGTTCATCTATTGCTTAAGATTTACTTGATTTTGCTCCACAATCGCAACCACCACTTTCATGTTTAGAACATCCGGCCTCGGCTTTTTTCTTGAGGGCTTCTAACTCCTCCAGCGGTTCAAGCTGGTGGCGAAATACTTCATGCTGTTCCTCACCAACGACCACGATGACCGAATCGCGAAGCGGTCGCACATCGATGACGCGTCCTTCGCCGTGGGGGGTGCCAATGATTTTTCCGGATTTGGGCAGCTGTTTCTTGGCTTCGACATATTGCTCATATTCATAGACCAGGCAACAACGGAGGCGGCCGCACATGCCGGTTATTTCCTGGGGACTCAAGGAGATTCCCTGCTCTTTGGCCATACGAATGGAGATAGGGCTGAAATCCGTCAAGAAAGTCGAGCAACAACGCGGTATACCGCAAGCCCCGTATCCGCCCATCACTTTGGCCACATCTCGCGGGCCAACAAGCTGCATTTCAACCCGGGTGCGCAGTGCGCGGCCCAGAGCGCTCTGCACGCGACGAATATCCAGCTTCTTATTCTCGGTGGCATAGGCGATGGTCAACCATGAACCGTCAAAACTATATTCAGCTTTGACAAACTTGGCATCGTTGATGCCGGCTTTAGCTGCCTCTTCACGACAGGTGATTAGAGCTGACAGTTCTTTATCTTGCCAGACTTGTTTGAGAACTAGATCGCGTGGCGTGGCCTTCCGCTGGATAGGCCGCACACCTTTTTCGCGTTGTATCTGGCCGGGATCGATATAGGCGATGATCTGGCCTAACTGCTTACCGCGTTTTGTTTCAACCACAACGTGATCGCCGGGCACAAGGTCTTTATTGTCACCGACTCTGAAATGATAGAGCTTGCCCAGTTTTTGAAAGCGAATCCCGACGAATTCTGAGGTCTCGTCGAGGGCTATAACAGAGGTCATTACTTATTTCCTCGAAATTTTAATATTCTCACTATCGCATTTTATACCGCAATAGCATCCCAAGGCCAATCCGACAAAGAAAGAGGCGGGCAATCCCATAGGGCCCCCGCCTGCTAAACTTCCTTCGGAAACCTATCACCCAATCATACTGATGGGAATGATGTTGTCGGCTTGAACCTGTAAAGTTAACACGCTCACACGCGCGGCCACAATCTGTGCAATATCTCGCAAGGCTAATGCGGCCTCGGAATCGGGAAAAGTGACGACTATCGGCCGCCCGTCATCGCCGCCTTTGCGCACATTGGCATCCAATGGTATGGACCCTAGAAAATGGGTTTCATATTGATCGGCTAACTGTTGTCCTGCCCCACTGCCGAAGAACTCGCCGCTCATGTTTTCTATGACCCCAATGATCGGCACATCCAGTTTCTCAAACGTTTTTAATCCTCTTATCGCATCGGCTGCAGCGACCTGCATCGGTTGAGTGACGACAATAGCCCCGGACAGCGGTAATACCTGAGCCAGAGTCAATTGCGCATCTCCAGTGCCTGGAGGCAAGTCTACGACCAGGTAGTCAAGCTCGCCCCAATCGACATCGGTTAACAGTTGGCGGATGGCGCTGTGTAGCATTGGTCCGCGCCAAATAAGCGGCTGGTCGGGCTTGACCAAAAAAGCCATAGAGACAAACTTCACTCCGTAGTTTTCGGCTGGAACCATCTTCCGGTCGCGGGGTGGCGGCATCTCCCCGATCCCCATCATCATCGGCACATTGGGGCCAAGAATATCCGCGTCCAACAGCCCGACGCGCGCACCTTCCTGAGCCAGGGCAATTGCCAGATTGACGGCAATCGTTGTTTTGCCAACCCCGCCTTTTCCGCTGGACACCGCAATCGTATTCCGAAACTTTTGGCCGATCTGTTCCCCTATTCGCCGGTCAGAGGGAACATTGGCGTCCCAATTGATCGTTACCTGACCAATCCCCGGCACGGCTGACAGAGCGGCCCTAGAATCGTTTTCCATTTTGCCCCGAAGTGGACAGGCAGGCGTTGTTAGCATGATGGTAAATTCGACATCGTTACCATCGATCTTCAGATTTCGAATCATGTTCAGAGAAACCAGATCGCGATGTAATTCCGGCTCAATCACTGTTGATAAAGCTTTCGTCACGGAATCTTCGGTGATCCTGGTGTTGTAATCTTTGTTTCCGACCATTGTAAATCTCCAGGTTATCTAAAAAGAAATCGCCCCTGCAGGAGCGATCTCTCTGTTCATCGAAAAAATCATTCGTCGTCAGCTTTTGCCAATCGCCCAATCGCCATTATCGGCTGGTGGCATTGACGAGCTTCGTTAGTATTGCAATCCTTTGTACTGCAATTGGCGAGCGATTGCGTCAGAAATGCGCTCTTCACGACTTTCCCCTTCGCGGTCTTTTTTCTTCGTCTTTGCCTGTTCTGTCATCTGGCGGGCGATTGCTTCAGCTTCGGCTTTCTTGGGGGCGATCTCGCGCCAATAGCTGATCGGCTTGCTCAATCTCGCCTTATCGTGAATGTGGGCAGTTGTGCGATCAAAGCTAGCCAATTCAAAATCATGATCCATCTTGATCGCATCGAAAGGACAAAATTCCGCGCAATAGCCGCAATTCATGCAGATATCAATATCGATGAAAAAATTCAACGGCTCCGGCTTTGGCCTGCCATTAGGCAGCTTACCCCGAATGATCCAAATACATTGCGGTGGGCAAACCTTGGCACAGATTCCACACGAAGTACACCAATCATGTCCCCATTTTTGGCCGGGTGGTGGATCGTCAGTAACCAGAAAAGGCACGAATCGAAACCGTTCCGGCGTAGGAAGTTTTTCTTCGGGATAAAACACGGTGACGACGCCTTGGCTCTGCGGGCTTTGGCGAACCAAAAAAGCTTCATCGTTGTAATAACGGCCGCCCTTGCTGGCCCATTTGATATCATCAACGTAGGTCTGGATAAAATGGCGCAAGGTAACCGCCATTCCTTTAACGATGCCTGATCCGTACATGATACTCCAATTGTTTCGTGATTATTTAACGATCAACCTCGCCCAGGACGATGTCAATGCTTCCCAGAATTCCAACCGCGTCGGCTACTTTGTAGCCTCGACACATCGGTCCAAGCGCCGTCAGGTTGATGAAAGAGGGCGCGCGGACGTGGTAGCGCTCAGGATTGCCGCCGCGGCGCTTGGCGGTGACGTAGAAGCCGAGTTCGCCTTTCGGGTTCTCGCCACGGCCGTAAGCCTCACCGCCGCGCGGCGCGCGCAGCGCGTACTGCGGCTTGTCGCCGGTGACCGGCGCGCCCTGTGTCCGCTTCAGATGCGGCAACACCTGCTCCAGGATACGCAGGCTCTGCCACATCTCATCGATGCGCACCAGGTAGCGGTCGAAAATGTCGCCGTTGTAGCGGACGGCGACGTCGAAGTCGAGGTGCTCATAGTAGGAGTACGGCTCGGCGCGCCGGATGTCGTAGGGCACGCCGCTGGCGCGCAGCAACGGGCCCGACGTGCTCAGGGCGATCGCGTCCTGCGGCGACAGGTAGCCGACGCCGATGCTGCGGGCGCGCATGATCTCGTTGCCGGTGATCAGCTGGTCGCCCTGTTCAAGGGCTTTGGGCAGCCGGTTGTAGATCAGCTCCTCCAGGTACTTGATGGAGGTCATGCCGCGGACCTCGTCCGGCAGGTCGTAGACCACGCCGCCGAACCGCATATAGTTGAACATCATCCGCGCGCCGCTGACGGCCTCGAAGAAGTCGAGGATCATCTCGCGCTCGATGTAGTAGTAGAGCATCGGCGTCTGCAGCGCGCCCAGGTCATTGAGTAGAAAACCGAGTGCCCACAGGTGGTTAGAGATGCGGTTCAACTCGACCATGCAGATGCGCAGCCACTCGGCTCGCTCAGGCACGGTCAGCTCAAACAGCTTCTCGATGGTCATTGCGTAGGCCAGGTTGTTGTTCATCCCCGACAGGTAGTCCAGCCGGTCGGTGAACGGCATGTTCATGATGAACGTGTTGCGCTCGCCGATCTGCTCGTGGTTGCGGTGCAGGTAGCCCATCACAGGCTTCAGATCGATCACCGTCTCGCCGTCAAGTGTGACGACCATCCGGAACACGCCGTGGGTCGACGGGTGCTGCGGTCCCATGTTGACCGTGACCTTGTCGGTCTTCAGGCCCGGGGTCGAGTCGCGCGAGTAGGACAAGCCCAGGTATACATCCGTCTCGACGTCGTACTCGTCGCCCGTGGGCAGCCAGCCGGGCGGATATTGGACGTTCTTGCCGTAGGGAGTCTTTTCCTCAGCCCGGAACACATGGCCCTCAGGCCAGCGGCTGCCAAACGGCTTGTGTTCTTCCTCATAAAACGGCTCGTGCCAGTCCTTGCGCAGCGGGAACCCACCGAAGCCATCCCAGGTGAGGATGCGACGCAAATCAGGGTGCCCCTCATAGCGGATGCCGAACATGTCAAAGGCCTCACGCTCCTGGAAGTCGGCACCGGGAAAAATGGGCACGAGCGAGGGCACGGCTGGATCGTCGCGGTTCGTCTGAACCTTCAGAACAACCGGGCCACCGCCGCGGTCGATGCTGTACAGATGGTAGACCGACTCGAGCTTGCCCTCTTCGATGTAGTCCACGCCGGTCACGCTGGACAGGTAGTTGAAGTCCAGCTGGTCGCGCAGGGCCAGCGCTACCTCGGGCAGGGCATCGGCGTAGACGATGAGTCCCTCATACCCCTCGCGGGTGTCATCACTAACCTGGTCGGGGAACAGGTCCTTCAGGCGCGCCATCGCCTCTTCAGAAGGCGTCAGCGGCGACTCTTGAGGGTCAGCCGTGGTTGGGTCCAGTATTGCGTCGCTCATGGGGATTGTCTCCGGTTACTCGGGATCGACGGTCTTGGGCGCGTCTTTAACGTCCGGCGGCTGCTCCGGCTCGCCTTCCAGCACTGCAACCGGGTCAGCCGGCGTGTACCTAGACGCCTCGGCGCGAATCAACGGGAGCTGCTGCACGTCGACCAGGTCGGGACCAAGGACGGGCACCGGGTATAAACCGGCGGTCGGATCCTTCTTGTTGTACCACGGGGCCGTGGCGATGGACTGCTGGTCAATCTTCTCCTGCAGCGCGATCAGGCCATTGATCAGCGCTTGCGGGGTCGGCGGGCAACCGGGTACGTAGACGTCCACCGGTAGGAATTTATCGATGCCGTCGACGACGTGGTAGCCCTCCTTGAACGGGCCGCCGCCTGAGGCACAGGCGCCCATGCTCAGTACATAACGCGGTTCCGGCATCTGGTTGTAGAGCCGGACAATGGTCGGCACCATCTTTTTGGTGACTGTGCCGGATACGATCATCAGGTCTGATTGACGGGGTGAGGCGCGAAACACCTCCATTCCGAATCGCGCCAAATCATAGCGGCTCGATGCTGTGCAAATCATTTCAATGGCACAACATGCCAAACCAAATACCATTGGCCAAACAGAGTTGCGTCGGGACCAGTTGTAAACTGGGTCCAGTAACTTGGCAATGTTGGTGATAAAGACGTTATTTGCCAACTCGTCCGGCACTGTGACATCGCCGGTGGTGGCGCCCGTATTCCCTACGGTCATAAGGTTGTCGCCTCCTCATACCAAACGGTTAAAATATCTAATAGGAATTGCTCATTCACCAGAGTCGGATCATCCATGAAACCGGGTAAGGATTCCACCAAGGCAGCTATCTTTTCCAAACCCATTTCTTCGGGGTTAGCCTCCGGATAATGGGTCATAAGTGAAACCACAATGGCGTAAGTTGAATCCCAATAAAGTTCAGGTTCGTGATTAGACAACAGGTCAATCCTTCCTGATGTTTTCTCAAAATTAGTATAGTCGATTACGACCATGTGGTCGAATTGTATCATTTCGCGATTAGCTCAGGGTAATCATTGACGAGATCAAATTGAACACCAAACGGATTATGCTTCTATCGCCCTACCACGGGGGCAGTCACCAAGCCTGGGCAGAAGGTTATCAACGTAATAGCTCGATTTCAGTTGATTTACTCACCTTACCGGCTCACTTCTGGAAGTGGCGAATGCATGGCGGGGCAATTACTTTGGCCCGAAGATTTCTCCATGAAACTGAATGCCATGAGCGACGGCCTGATTTGATTCTCGCGACCGATATGCTGGACCTCACCACCTTCCTGACCCTCACACGCCAACAGACGGCAGGCACGGCGGTTGTGCTGTATATGCATGAAAATCAGTTGACTTATCCCTTGCCCACGGATGGGACTAAAGGGCCTATGCGCAGGCAGATGGGGGAGCGCGATCGCCACTATGCGTTTATCAACTTCACCTCGATGTTGGCAGCCGATCGAGTATTCTTTAACTCTAAATTTCACCTGGACAGCTTTTTCAACGCCTTGCCGCCATTCCTTCGGCATTATCCGGACTATAAAGAACTTAATGCCGTCGATCAATTAATCGAAAAGTCACGGGTCATTCCGGTGGGCATCGATCTGCGACGACTGGATCTAGTACCCTCTCCGCCGAACAACACTATTAGCCCCCCGCTCATTATTTGGAACCAACGTCTAGAATATGACAAAAATCCCCTTCGATTTGTCAGGTCCCTCAAGCAAATCGCTGATGAAGGCATCCCCTTTAGAGCAGCCTTGTGTGGAGAGCGCTTTGGAAAGCCAGATTCCGAATTTACTGATTTGTTAAAGCAACTTGGAGATCGGATCATATTTAATGGCTATGCGAACGATACTGACTATCGACAACTCCTCTGGGAAGCTGCCATCGTCGTTTCAACCGCTGATCACGAATATTTTGGCATCAGCACCGTTGAGGCGATTTACGCCCACACCTTTCCCCTGTTACCGACCCGTCTGAGTTATCCGGAGATCATTCCCTCGCCTTACCACAATTTTTGTCTCTACAAAGGACAACAAGATTTGCTGGGAAAATTAAGATGGGCACTCAAAGAATCGGACGCAATCAGGAGTATCGCCACGGAATTGGCCGAACAGTTGGCGGTTTATGACTGGAATGTCGTGGCCCCACGATATGACTCGGCCTTAGCCGAGCTCATGCGGTGAGGTTTTCGATGCTCGTCGAAACCAGAACCAACCCGATGGCCACGGTGGTTTATCTTCAACTTGGGTAAGGCCGTATTCAACCCGCTGCAACTCGAAGTACGGTGCCAACAGGCTGTAAATATCTTCTTCATTAATGCCACGAGGGTCTTCACCGGGATCGCTTTCCTCCCTTCGCAGGTGAGCGAAGAGGGTGTAAATGGCCCCGGACTCAAGCAACCTCACTAGTTCAGTTCGATATGACTTGAGCATCTCCTCGGAAAAAGAGTGCATACAGCCGATGTCGATTGCGAGATCGAAGGGTGGATTCAAAAAGTCCAGATCAGCCGCCGAAGCTACGTGAAAATCAATTTGATCAGATACTCCGGCTTCTGCAGCATAATTTTTCGCTCGCTCGATGGCTTGGGGAATGAAGTCGATGGCTTCGACTGACCACCCTTGTCGAGCCAGATAGATAGCGGCGCGTCCATACCCACAACCCAAATCAAGGGCTCGACCGGGTTTTAGATTAATAGTTAAGTCGATAATTTCTGGAGGTGGTAGTGTATCGTCCCAAGGAATCCGTTCTTCTTCATAGCGCTGCTGGAATTTCTCGTAAGCCGAAAGTTCATCGTTCATCATGATTTATTGGGGATTCGAATAATTTGCTCTAGAATGATTCACCTATCAAACAGGTAATTTTCACGTGATTACAGGACTATAACTCTGATGGCTGTCAGACAGCGGTTCAAAGGACTGATGTCATATACTCGGTCACATTGGCCGACATTTTTCCTCATCTACGGCGCCTTAATCCTGGCGCTTTTTCTCCTTGGAGTCGGATTATTATTCGACCTGTACTCTTTCATTCCATTCGCAGTCGCCATCGCGATTATAGCCGGTTATGCACTGGCCTATTTTCTCTGGATTGGACACCAGCTCTATGACATTGATGACGAAACCCCGGCTGATATTCTAATTCGATTAAGCCAAATACAGACATATGAACAGGTGGCTTGTATTGACTTGGGCCTCCGCGATACCGGTATTGCAATTGCAAAACACTTGATTACCGGCCGATGTGTGGTCATTGATGTCTATAATCCTCAATCCCATCCCAATTCCACCCTGCGCAGGGCACGGTCCCAGACAATTAAAACGATTCCAGACCCGCGCCTTACCTGGATCGATGGGAACTTTGAATTATTATCGCTTCCCGACAATAGTGTCGCGGCAGTCTTTTTAGTTGAAATTTTCTCAGAATTTTGGTTGCCGGAGGAGCGCAAACAACTACTCGATGAGGTGTGGCGCATCCTAATTCCCGAAGGGCGATTGTTATTGGCCGAACGGGTGCAAACTCAGCGAAACTTATTTTTATCTGGTCTTCTCACCTCTTCAAAACCGACCATTAGTACCTTGCGTTCTATGCTGGAAAAAGCCGGTTTCATTCTCCAGAAGGAAGAATCTCGCCATAATATCCTATACTGCGTGCGGGCGTTTAAACCCTCTCCCTCTGCCGGCAAGCAAATGACGCTCAGTCTTGAGTATGTCTGAGATGGGATGCCGGCAAGGTATCGGCTAACCGCTATGCGAACTACGGTTAAAGAATTTTATCCATAATAAATGGATATCCTCATGCCCAAGATCTGGTTGGTCCAACACCCAACCAAGAAACGTTGCACTATTTTCGGTGAAATGATAGCTAACGCTCCTGGACAGAGTTGACGGAACCAGGTCTTCCGGTTGCTCCCACTTGTACGGTGAGTCAAGTTGCCGGGCCGCCAATACGAGAATGGCATCATGAGTCAACGACTTCACGTTTTTTATGTGCACCGACATCGGATGTTCAGCGTGGACTACGTATCGGTTCAACAAACAAAATCCGGCCCGGTAAAGGCTTGTGGTTAGGGCCGACCATGCTCGATTATCCCAGTGATGAAAGGTGAAAATGAGACGGCCGGTATCGGGCTGGAGGACGCGGTGGCACTCAGCGAATATTTCTGACATTAACTTTAGATACTGGCTATTGCTTCGCTCCCCCTCTGGATTCGTGGCGGTGTTATAGCGATCATAAGTCCATTCAGCGTTAGAGGGAATCATCTGCCTCAACCAAACACGAAAATACTCGGCCAGATCATCATACTGGATACTGTCGAAATAGGGCGGATCGGTCACGACAGCATCGATGCTGCCGTCCGCCAGATCGAGCGAAACTGCCGACGCTTGCCGGACAAGGAATCGCCGCTTGTCAGATTTTAAGCAGTCCGGTGAGTGTACTTCCTGCCCATAATCTTGTTCTCCTTCAATGATAGCGAATTGCCCGGGCTGATGATTGAGGATACGTTCTTTGGGAGCTTGAGCCCAGCGGCGAGCGCGCCAAAGGCGATCGTAAAATAATTTTTGCAGTGTACCTGAAGCCCGTCGTGGATAGATCGGATTAATTTCAAGGGCGGTAGAGGGAAAGGAGTAGCCGTGATGAGCGAAAGCATGGCGAACCGCGCCAGAACGGCGTTTGGCGACACCCTTGTATCCGCATAAAAGGGAGTTGAATTCCAGCGATGTGGAGAGCAGAAGGGCGAGGTTAAGTCGCACCTCCGGATCATCAGACGGCAATCGGGCGATCGCCTCATGAATATAAAGAAGTTGCCGGCTGGAAAAGAGATCCAAATAAACCTCGATCCCCCGGCGTATTAGTTGAATCGATTTTTGTCCTCCCCCGACCCGAAAATCATCAGGTGAAAAGTTAATGGAAGAACGCATCTCGTTCGCTCGCTTGTGCCTCTGCCTGTCAAAAAGATCAGGTGATTTGAAGAATAGACCATGAATATGGCAATGCCCGGCGATAGCCACCATCTCATAACGCTTATAATAAGGGTTTTCTAGAATTTCCCTGTAGGCGTTTCCGCATATCTCACAATGGGTCTGGTTTTTTTCCACCACCGGCATTCGGTTTGATTCAGTACAATGATGCTCCCCTTCAATCAGGTCGCTGCAATTCGAGCATAATTGAATCAATTGACCATCCGGTTTTTCGCGCATGACAAACGAATCAACCATCAACACTTCCCGGCAAGCGCAACGTCGACGTACCCCGTTCAATGTATACCAAAAGGGAACGGTGTCATTACAAACCGGGCATGAGGTCTGGAAATGCGAGCCTAATGAATGTTGCAAGGAACCGACCAACTCATCGAAATCGGCCGTCAGTATTGATAGAGGGATATCGCTGAGGGTGGCCCGTGCCTGCAAGAACGGGATCGGATCGATATCACTGCCAATGACGTTAGCCCCCAGCCGAATCGCTTCATGTAGCGTTGTTCCTCCGCCCATCATCGGATCCAGGATGACCTTTCCCTCCAACCCCCCGGCGGAATAATAACCTTGAAGATCATTATTCTCGACCAAACCTTTCAAGATCATTCGAAACGTGCTGCCACATCGTCTGGCCCACCACTTATGGAGGTAGCTATTGGGCCGATAGTGGTGCTTATTGAAGGTTTCAAAGCGTGCCAGGTTGTCAGCCAGGCTGGTATCAAAAGCGGAATCGATTGGCAGAAAATACACGAAATACACCCCATTCAGGATTTGGACAGACTGCCGACTGTTTTACCAGATGTCGGCAGAGTATGGTAACATGATATTTATCCTATCGGCGAGCATCACCCATGAAAGACATCCGAGATTTCTCCTTCAAGATTATTGAAAATGTGGAGCAGGTTATCATCGGCAAGCGCGACGTTCTCGAATTGATTCTGGCCTCAATCCTGTGTGAAGGTCACATTTTATTGGAAGACGTACCTGGGACTGGCAAGACAATGCTTGCCCGCGCTCTGGCAGTTAGTCTTGGGGTTCAATTTAAGCGCTTGCAATGTACTCCCGATTTATTACCCAATGATGTGACCGGTGTCTCAATATTCGATACCAGCCGCCAGAGCTTTGAATTTATTCCCGGGCCGGCCTTCACAAATATCTTGCTGGCGGATGAGATCAACCGGGCGACTCCACGTACCCAATCGGCCTTACTGGAAGCGATGGGCGAGCGACAGGTCACGGTCGATGGTGTTACCCGGCCATTGGATCGGCCGTTTTTCGTGATCGCCACTCAAAATCCAGTTGAGTATGAGGGTACTTTCCCGTTGCCTGAGGCCCAGCTTGATCGTTTTTTCATGAAGGTGACTATGGGTTATTTGAATGAAAGTTATGAAAGCCAAATGCTTGTCAATTTGGGCCGCGAGCATCCAATCGACTCGCTTCTTCCCGTTGCAAACGGTCAAGAGTTAATTCAATTAACTCCTGCAATATGGGATGTACACGTTGACGAGACCGTAAGAGACTATATCGTTCGTCTAACGTTTGCGACACGACGCCATCGCGATCTGATTCTTGGAGCGAGCCCGCGCGGCAGCCATGCCCTCTATCGCGGGACGCAAGCTTATGCGGCTTTACAGGGTCGGGATTATGTGTTACCGGATGATATCAAGCGGATGGTTGTACCAATCCTGGCCCACCGTTGTCTTTTACATCCGGAAAGCGCCTTGAGGGGCGCGACTGTCGCGGAAATCCTGGGATCCATACTGGAGGAAACGCCACTTGAAATCGGGGAGTTCGATTGATGTCGCAATTTATATGGCTGTTGTTGC
>JAWOHK010000394.1:0-13464 GCA_046485205.1 Chloroflexota bacterium
AATTCATATTATTGGGAAGCAACCTGAATGTTTCTCTCATAAGAGACACAATCGATGCCATGGGCGATTCGACGGTGGTTGTGGGCGATGAGAGTGCCATCAAAGTCCATATCCATGTCAAGGACCCCGGACAACCGATAAGTTATGGGATCAGCCAAGGACAAATCGTCGATGTTGTCGTTGAGAACATGCAAGAGCAAATGGAGGACATCGTCAAGCAAGGGTCGCCACCGGCCGTAGATTTGCCGCCGGCGGGCATGAGCCAACCGGAAGTTGTCCCCGGCCACATCGGTGTGGTGGCTGTGGCCTCCGGACCCGGCCTGGCAACTGTTTTTCGAAGCCTTGGCGCCAGCTATGTCGTTAATGGCGGCCAAAGCAACAACCCTAGCACCGAGGAAATCCTGAAAGCGATTGAGGATTTACCCACAGATAAAGTAATTGTCTTGCCCAACAATAAAAACATCTTCCTGGCGGCCGAGGCGGCTCGCGATCTGAGTCTGAAGGATGTCGCAGTCGTGCCTAGCCGCACTGTACCCCAAGGAATAGCGGCTCTGATGGCGCTCAAACCGACCGGTGAGGTGCAGATCAACGCGGAGACGATGGAACAAATATTAAATACGGTCAGAACCGGTGAGATCACCCGGGCCACACGCTCAGTCGAGCTAGATGGCGTGACAGTTAAGGAGGGTGCTTTGATCGGCCTGGTCAATGGTCGACTCTGCAGCTCCGGGCCCGATGACGACACGGTGTTGGACGGTATGTTAGATAGACTGGCCATCGAAGATTGCGAGATTGTCACCGTTTATTACGGTCTTGATGTGCAGGCTAATGATGCCGCGCGGTTAAGGGGGAAAATGGAATCTCGCTATCCTGACATCGAGGTCGAAATCGTCAATGGTGGTCAACCTCATTATCACTATATTATCGGGGCAGAATAGAGGCAGATCTTATTGGGGCTCTTTGTGAGGCAACGGACCAATATCCAACATAGCAAACGACAGCAGGACAATATATGGATCGCGCATTGAAGCGACTCGAGCGTGTGCTCGAATTGGAAAAACAACAAGGCTATCAAAACAAGGCGGTTGTCGGAGGTATCCGGCAATTCGCCGTTTTCTGGGTGACCCAGGCCACGGAAGAGGCCGCCAACGAATCAGACCTGGCCCTGGCCGAACAGGTTTCCGAAGTGTTGATGGACTATGGTCGCCTGCCGGGTGTGGAAGCTCGAGGCAGGGCGATTGACAATTTATTGGCCAGCATTGAACGCCAACGGCAAAAGTATGGTAATGACATTGCCAAACCGTCGGATGAAAGGGGAGTCGAACACAAACCAGAACCGGTATCATCTCGCTCTCGAGAGCAGGCAATCGTAACGCGTCAGAACTACAAATCCTCCCCTAAGGCCAAAGAACAACAGCAGGACGAGGCTATCGACCAAAGCGATGAATATTCAGAATTAGCCGGGACTAGGAGGCGGGAGGAATCCGAGCAGGTCGAGGTCAGGGCTGATGAACCTGATCGTCCCCCTACCGAACCCGACGTTGCCGGCTTGTCGCAATCGGTCAAATCGCTCAAAGGCGTCGGGCCAAAAATCGCCGAAAAGTTGGAAAAACTTGGTTGTGAAACCATTTGGGATCTTCTCTATCTTTTTCCCCGGCGTTATGACGATTACACATTGCTTAAACCGATCAGCAAACTCAGCTATGGAGAACAGGTAACCATCATTGGCACAATTTGGGAGACCCGTTCACGCCGCACGAGGACGAACCAGACTCTGATTGAGTCAATCATCAGTGACGGAACCGGTACGATTCAGGCTACCTGGTTCAACCAGCCGTGGTTGGCGAACCAGCTCCCAGCCGGGATGAAGATCGTCTTAAGCGGAAAGGTGGATATGTTCCTGGGCCGCCTGGTATTCAACTCACCGGAATGGGAGGCGCTCGAATTAGAACCCCTGCGAACCCGGCGAATTGTGCCGGTTTACCCCCTGACCGAAGGCTTAAACGCAGGCAAGATGCGAGAGATTATGCAGCAAGTGGTGAACGAATGGAGTTCCCGCGTTCCTGATCCCTTGCCACAAGATTTACGCAAGCGACATCGTTTATACTCATTGCCTTATGCGTTACAACAGTTGCACTTTCCGGACAGCCATGAGGCGATGCGCTTGGCCCGCCAACGATTGGCCTTTGATGAGCTGCTCTTGCTCCAATTAGGCGTGCAACGCCAGCGACGCGATTGGCTCGGCCACCCCGGAATTCCCTTGCATAGCGAAATGGGGTTACTGGACGAATACATCGACGCCCTGCCTTTTGACCTGACTGGCGCTCAACTGCGAGTCATCGAAGAAATTCGCATGGATCTGTCCAGAGAAATACCGATGAATCGATTGCTGCAAGGCGATGTCGGTTCGGGCAAAACAGCCGTTGCCGCGGCCGGTATTTTTGTCGCTGCCCAATGCGGCGCACAGGCAGCCCTTATGGCTCCGACTGAAATCCTGGCCGAGCAGCACTATCAGGGACTCTCGCGATTGCTGGAACCGTTGGGTCTGAGGGTCGAATTGCTGACCGGTAGCACCCCGTCGGCGAAAAAACAAACAATTCTCGAAGGCCTGGCTGATGGCACGATCCACGTCGCCATCGGTACCCATGCCTTAATTCAACCGGCGGTCAAATTTCACCACTTGGCGATGGCCATCGTGGATGAACAACATCGATTTGGAGTCGATCAACGCGCTGCTTTGCGCGAAAAAGGGCCCAACTCCGGCGAAACAGCGATCAGCCCGCATTTGCTGGTCATGTCAGCCACGCCTATTCCGCGAACTTTAGCCCTGTCGATTTACGGTAATCTCGACTTGTCAATTCTGGATGAAATGCCGCCCGGCCGCCAGGAGATTAAAACACGGTGGTTGCAGGTCTCTGAACGAGAAAGGGCTTATAATTTCATCCGTCGGCAAGTGGCCGAAGGCCGGCAAGCCTTCATCGTTTACCCGTTGGTCGAAGAGTCGGACAATATCGACGCCCCCGCCGCTGTTGAAGAATTTACCCGGTTGAGAGACGAAATATTGCCAAATCTGAGAATCGGACTGGTCCATGGTCGGATGAGATCAGATGAAAAAGAAGCGGCCATGCGGGCTTTTGTCGAGCAGGAGACAGACGTGCTTGTCGCTACATCGGTGGTTGAGGTCGGTGTGGATGTCCCGAATAGCACCGTCATTGTCATCGAGGGAGCCGATCGGTTTGGTCTGGCCCAATTGCACCAGTTTCGCGGGCGGGTCGGTCGGGGCGAGCACCCGTCCTATTGTATTTTGCTGGCCGAGGACGTCACCGCTGATGCTGAACAGCGCCTGGCGGCTTTGGAGGCGACGAATGATGGTTTTATCCTGGCCGAGCGAGATCTCGAGTTGCGCGGCCCCGGTGAATTTCTGGGCCGGCGACAAAGTGGCCTGCCTGAACTTCGTCTGGCATCCTTACTTCATGACGTCGACGTGCTCACCTTGGCCCAGGAAGAAGCGGTGGCTATCTTTTCCGTCGATCCCCAGTTGGAAAGGCCGGAGCACAGTTTGTTGCGCGAGCGGGTTGGGGAATTTTGGGAAAATACGGGAGATGTAAGTTAGAATGGTAACGAAGGATATCGGTGCAATATCAACCAGCGTGACATTGCCCCCTTCGCTCGTAAACCTCGTGTTTGCCCGCAAGGACTTGGTAACGATATCAGATTAACGATTACTGGAGTTATTGAATTTGAACATACGTGCCGTTTACCCCGGAACATTCGACCCCGTTCATTTTGGACATTTGGATCTGATTACCCGGGCGGCTAATTTATTTGAGGAATTGTTTGTCGCTGTCTATGATCACCAGCAACCAACCAAGTCCGTGCTTTTCACCGTTGACGAACGGGTCGAAATGATCCGGGAAGCACTGGAAAATTCCGGAAATATTACTATCGTACCATTTTCCGGACTGCTGGTTGATTTTACCCGTAGCATCGATGCGCGGGTCATTGTAAGAGGGTTGCGGGTATTTTCCGATTTCGAACTCGAGTTTCGCTCAGCCCTGGCCAACCAACGCCTTGCGCCGGAAATCGAAACGGTCAGCTTGATGACCCGCGAAGAAAATTCATTTGTGAGCGGTAGCACGGTTCGCGAAATCGCCTCATTGGGTGGAGATGTAACCAGTATGGTTCCGCCCAACGTAGCCCGTAGCCTCTACATTCGTTTTGGGGATATTGACAAAGACTCTTATACGGCGTCTTTACCGCTTCGAGATTAGGTGAGCACTTATGGACATTCAACATCTGGTCGACCGTTTGGAAGAAGCACTGAATGAGAGCACGCGAATTCCGCTCAGCGCTTACATGCTGGTGAACGAAGAGAAGATCTATAGTCTATTGGACCAGATGCGTGTTTCTGTGCCGGAGGAAATCAAGCGGGCCAATCGGATTGAGGCTGAGAAGGATCGAATCCTGGCCCAAGCCAAGGAAGAGGCCGAGCGGATTCGCGATCTGTCTCGCCAAGAAGCCGGTGAACTGGTGAAGCGAGATGCGATTGTGAGCGCTGCCCAACACCGCGCCGATAATATTGTCGAACGAGCCCGGCGGGATGTAGATGCGCTCAAACAGGATGCCGACGTTTACATCATGGATGTGCTATCTCGGTTGGAAGAGGATCTGCTACGGACACTCAATGTCGTTCGCAATGGCCTGCAGAAAATCGAGTACGATAACCAGCCGGCCGAGCCGGTGCCGGGCGAACCCGTCGAATCCGGAAGAAGTTAATTAACTCGCTTATTGGCGAGCAAATGTGTAACCGATTCCGCGTTGGGAGATGATGTAGGATGGCTTGCCCGGCTTAGTGCCCAGCTTCTTGCGCAGGCGGTGAATGTAGACCCGTAACCGGTCCTCATAAGCCATCTCCATCGGCCAGAGGCGACGTAAAATAAAATCAGTGGTCACAATTTGGCCGGCGTTGCGCATCAGGATGTAGAGGAGCTTGGTTTCGGTCGGTGTCAGGGCGATTGCTTGCCCATCAACCTGAACACGCTGGAAAGGGAAATTGACCGTTAAATGATCGTCCACGACTGTTTCGGCGCTTAAGGTGTAGGCGAAATCCCCGATACGTCGCAATACCCGGCGAATTCGAGCGGCCAGTTCGCCAGGATTGAACGGTTTCGTGATGTAATCTTCGGCATACTGATCGATGCTTTGGATGATTTTTTCTTCCTCATCTATAGCCGTCAACATGATGATCGGTAAGTCACTGAAAGTCAGGATCGCTTCGCACAACTCAAACCCATTCATACCGTGGGGCATATGGATGTCGACCAACGCCAGATGCGGCAAGCCGAAGCGCTGTAAATGTTCCAGCGCTTCTTCTCCTGAAGATGCGGTGTTAACCTGGAACCCTTCTTTCTCTAATCCGGTAGCTACGACCTTTAACAGGGAATAATTATCATCCACTACCAGGATCTTATACGAATTGGTGTCGAATCCGCCATTCATGTTGGTGGTTCCATTCGGGGGCTGGTAATTATGCTGTGGGCCCACGACACAGTACTATGCTCTCATTTTAACAGAGGTTATAGGAGGGCTCAAGCTTCGATGTCTTTATTTGCGTTCAATTCACAACCGCCAGATCATCGTGCCTCATTGACAGCGTTCCTCTCTGAAGTATAGTTGCCGTGATCACGAGCAAAGGGTTTGATCCGTGTCTCAGCCGCTGGATTTTCCCACTATCGCCGCAGGGCAAAATCATGATCGCTTGGGTGCCCGGGACCGCGTCGATTCGCGCTACTACCTGGCTTTGGTTGGGGGAGTTGGCTGGCTTATTGGTGTCTGGCTGGCCTCCCATATCACCTTACCACCCTTTTTTTGGCTCGCGATGGGCACCGTGGCTGTCATGGGGGCGATCGCCTTCTGGCAGAACGGTCGAACCGGATTAATCCTGGCCGGATGTGCGGCGGCCGCCTTGGGTGGTGGGCGATTCGTGCTGGCCCAGCCGGCAAGCGACACCGGTCATGTTCATGCTTTTAACGGCTCGCGTAACGTCCTCATTGTCGGGCAAATCGTCGATGAACCGATTCAAAGGGATAGATTCGTCCAATTGCGTCTGGCCGTTTCCGAACTGGTCCTGGACGGTCGGTCCGTGGCGGCTGCCGGAGAGATACTGGTCCAAACATGGCGATTTCCGATTTTGCCCTACGGGGCAACGGTTCGGCTGTACGGCAATCTGGAACCCCCCGAAGCGCTCGGTAGCCCTGGCTACGCCTCATACCTGAGACGACAGGGGATCCAGAGCATTATGGCCTATCCCCAGGTTGATGTTCTGTCACTTCATGGCGGCAGCCCGTTTTATCGGGCATTGCTGGCTATCAGAGAGCACGGACGGTCGGTGATCCGCCGGACCCTGCCGGAACCGCAAACATCGCTCCTCACCGGCATATTGCTGGGTGACGACAGTGGTATGCCGCGCGAATGGGAGGAGGCTTTTCGCACGACCGGTATGACCCATATTATCGCGATATCCGGCTTTAATATCGCGCTTCTCATCGCATTGCTCGATAGGCTCTCAGGTCTATTCTTGCCGCGCCGTACCGCCGCCCTCATCATCATGGTATTGGTAGCTTTCTACGCGGCACTCGTCGGTGGAGCCGCTTCGGTTGTTCGCGCGGCCGTCATGGGAATCGTTTATCTGGCGGCCACACGATTGTTGGGACGCCCGACGTTGGCCGTTTCGGCCTTGTTGGTTGCTTCATTCTTCATGACTTTGTGGAACCCACGGGTGTTGTGGGATGTCGGCTTTCAACTCAGTTTTGCCGCAACATTAGGGTTGATGTTGTATGCCGGGAAGTGGACGGCGTGGTCGGAGCGCCGGCTGATGGCCGGCTCAAATTCACCTGCGCGACGCCGGGCTGTTCGTTTATTGGGCGAAGTATTGGTCGTTACCCTGGCGGCACAGATTCTGACACTGCCCTTAATCCTCTATCATTTTGGTCGCCTGTCATTGATCAGTCTGCCGGCGAATATCCTCATCTTACCGGCGCAACCGGCTGTCATGTTTACCGGTGGCCTGACTCTTCTGGCGGGCTCGATTTCACCGCTACTCGGTCAAATCGCCGGGTGGGGCGCCTGGTTGTTTCTGAGTTACACAACAGCCATTGTTGGCCTATTGGCTGAGGTTCCCGGCGCTTCGGTTCCCCTTGAGATGAGCGCTTTAACAATGATCATAATTTACGCGGCTATTGGTGCGGTTACAGTTCTGGCGGTCACTAATCGGCAACAACAGGCAATTCGCCAAGAACGCATCCGCACAAAATGGGTGCCTGCAGTATCAGTCGGTGTAGGCGTCATCCTCCTTGTCTTCGTTATGGTTGGTATCTCTCAGCGTCCTGATGGTCGTTTGCATGTGGTATTTCTGGATGTCGGGCAAGGGGACGCGATCTTTTTGCAGACACCGGACGGCCGCCAGGTCCTTGTGGATGGCGGTCGATACCCCAGCCAATTGCTCGATCTAATGAGCCGCCAGATGCCTTTCTGGGATCGTTCGCTGGACATCGTGATCGCTACCCATCCGGATGAGGACCATATTGCCGGCCTTGTTACTGTCCTCGAACGGTATCAGACCGACCGCCTGATTACCAACGGCGTAGAATCAACCGGCATTCCGATTTATGAAGCGTTGTTGACAGCCGCCGCAGGGCAGAAAACGCCTGTACATGTAACTCGGGCCGGGGAGACAGTTGACCTGGGTGGTGGTGTGAGTCTTGAGATCTTGCATCCTGATAGGTCGTTTCGCCGTGACAGTCAGAACGAGGCTTCCGTCGTCGCGCGGCTTACCTATGGTGAGCTAGCCGTGTTGCTCACCGGCGACGCGGAGGCTGCCGCCGAAAAAGCGATGCTTGATGGCGGGCATGTTCTCGAAGCGATAGTTTTGAAGGCCGGGCATCATGGGGCCAATGCATCCTCCAGCGAGTCATTCCTGGCAGCCGTCCGTCCTCGATACATCATCATTTCAGCCGGACGCGATAATTCATACGGCCATCCCCACCCGGCCATGTTAAGCCGAGCTGGAGAAATCGGAGCCGTGGTCATGCGAACCGACGAATTAGGCACTATTGAATTAATTAGCGATGGCCTAAAGATGTGGTGGCAGAGCGATAATTAGGCGTTACAATGGGCGGTCGACGCATGTCTTATGTTTGAGAAATTATTGTATAGTCGATTAAGATCGGCGATCATATGGCTGATTATTCTGCCGATGTTTGTCTTGGCAGGGTGTTCTCTCCGGCAGAATGACCCTCAATCTTCAGCCACTCCCTCACTAGTTACGCCCACTTTTCCAACGGTGACGCTAACCCATACCCCGACCCCCACCTCAACGCCCACACCCGAGCCCACAGCGATTCCCCGCCTGGTGCGTGCTTCGGCGCAGTCAGTTGATGAAGAGGGAACCCTCGTCGTGGACACAGTTTCACTTCCTGCGGACGGGTGGTTGGTCATTTATCGACAAACAGATGGCAACCCCGGCGAGATCATTGGTCAGACACCCTTGGCTGCCGGGGAGCATGCCGATGTGAATGTGGTCATTGATACCTCGACCGTTACCGAGACATTGTATGCGGGGCTCCATATCGATGAGGGAGCAAAAGGTATCTTTGAATATCCGGGCGAAGATGGGCCGTGGCCGGGAGAGCCGAGAACTCAGATCGCCGTTGATATTCTTCTTCCCCGTGCATCAATTGAAGTAGCGGACCAAGCCGTTGGCGAAGATGGCCTGGTTACTATCGATCGCGTTGAAGTGGGGGAACCCTCCTGGGTATTGATTCACGGAACCGAAGATGGTCAGGTTGGCCAGCCAATCGGCCGTATTCTCCTGGAACCGGGAATCCACGAAAACGTGGTCCTTTCTATTCACTGGCGAGAGGCTACGCCCACTTTATCCGCCGTCCTGTACCAGGACGGCGGTGAAACAGGACAAATGGACGTTGATAACGGCGATCGCCCCGTGTTGATTAACGGCGAGCCGGTGACGGCTACCTTTCAGGCTACATATCCACCTTATATCCTGGTTTATGACCAACCGGTCGTTGAGGGCGCAATCTTGGTCGACCGAGTTATTAGCAACGGCTCTGGATGGCTGGCTGTGTATTACGATGAAGATGGACAACCCGGGTTGATAATCGGTTCGGCACAGCTTGAGGATGGTCTGAACGAGAATGTGCTCGTTAATTTGATTGAGTCGGCCGTAACTACTCAATTGTACTTGCGCCTGCACGAAGACTCGGAATTAGGGGATCCCTTTGGATTTCCCGCTGAGGACCCGGTCGTATTATTCAATAACCGCATGCCTCCCGCTACAGCTTTGCGAACCGACGCCGGCGCCCACATTATGATTGATAATCAGCCCGCCACCGAAGATGACCAAGTGTCAGTTCGCCGGGTCATTACTCCGGTTGATACCTGGGTGGCGGTGCATCTGGACGATGAAGGCCAGCTAGGTCCCATGATAGGAAGAACTTTGGTAGCCCCCGGTGTTAACCGAGATGTGGAAATTGCGCTTGAGCCCGGGCGGACACCGGTAACTTTACAAATCGTTCTGTATCGCGACTTAGGCGAGCCTGGACAGTTTGATGCGTTGGGTGTCGACCCGTTCTTGACGAACGGCGACAGCACTATTGTGCGTGTTCCTTTTACCCTCTATTCCCTGGCCGACTAAGCCGGAATAATCCCCTAGGTTCGCCTATTTCCTCCCCTCGTTCGCGGCCATTAGTTCACATCCGATTAATGCCTCGAGAGTTGAACATTTCACGTTGTATTCATGTTCCCTTGTCAGTATCTATGGCACTATTTGACTGAGGCCAACTGTGCTTGCTACTGCCCCCATGGACGGCCTTTTTGTAATGCGAAGTTTATTGAGTCCGATATGAGCGTTATTTTATGGACGACCCCCCAGATTGTTGACAGGAATAGAGTCTTCTAAGGTATTAGGTAAACGCTGTCCATCGGCCTAAGGAGTTATTGCGATGTCATTAAGTGCCGGCTCTGCTCAATCCCGCGAAGTAGGTGAGCTGCGGAACCATATGAAGTGGCTCGACGAGGAGCGGCGAAAATCAACGCGCAAAATGATCGAGCTGGAACAAAAGCTCGCTCAGCAAGGTCGGGAGTTGGCCGAACGAGACCAGCGCATTCAGGAACTGGAATGGCATATTGTCAATATTTCGGAGCGACTGAACCAATTACCCGACCCGAACACCAATCGAATCGGATCGATGGAGCAGCAAATAATTGGTCTAGAAGGCCTAGTGGGCGATCTTTCGCTCCAACTTCGAGAAAGGACGGTGTCCCTGGCGGCCGAATCACAATCTAACCTTAATTCATTGGCGGTTCGCTTACAGGAGCATGTAGAAACCCAGTTATCGGCCTCTCAGGCTGAGGCCGATTCCAGATTGGAAGCACAGATTGAGACGCAAATCGAAAAGCGGTTAGGTGAGCCTGTAGCCAGATTAAACGAGATATATACCCTCACGGATCGCCTTCAGGATCAGGTTGACAGTCGGTTGGCGGAAGTCGAGAAAACCTTCTCTGATCATTTGCAGGAAGAGGTGGATACGCTGGTGGCTTCGACAGAGGCTAAGTTGGCCAAATTTGAAGAGGGAATCAGCAAGATGGGGAATGCCGGAGAATTAATGACCTTGGTCACGCGGCTCGAACAAGATCTGGAAGTTCGTGAAGCGGAGGAACTTCGGCTGGCCAATCTGGTCGATACTCAGGAAACACGCCTGGCCCCCTTAGCCACCGGCTACGAGACCATTCAGGAACAAACGGCCACCCTCAGCGACCGCCTAACCGAAGCTGAGGAGATGATCATCGGTCTGCAGCAAAGTATTCAAGATTATAACGAAAGTGGCAAACCCTTGCTCTTCGAGACCAACCGCCGTCTCTCACCTCTGACAGAACGGCTAAACACTGTAAATAACAATGTGTTGAAAGTTGAGGCTACCATTCAGGCTTTGTCCGATGATCAGGTGGAGATCCGCGACTCCATTGTCATTTTGGCTGACGATATACGCCAGAACCAGGGAGAGGTATCGACACAACTCGAAACCTGGCAAGTTTCCCTAGATGAGCACAAAGACACAGTTGAACGCTTCTCTCAACAGTGGATTGGCTTGAGTACCCAGTACAAGGAAGCCCGGATGGCCGTGCAAAATCTGGCCCACTGGCAAAAGCAACTGGAGCAACAAAAACGGGAAGCCTCTGAGATGTTGCGAGTTGAGTCGAATCGCTTGCAATCGCGTTGGGACGGACTGTTGCAAGAAGTCCAGGATAAACTCAAATCCTTCGAACTTGATCTGGGGCAGAAATTGCAAGGGTATGAATTAGAGAATGAACAAAAGTGGTCGGCTGCCCGCCGGAACGAACAACTTTGGCGAGAAGAAATCAATGCTGTTGATGAATTAATTCAGAAGTTGCAACAGGATAACCGCAATCTAATCATGCGAATCCAGTCTGCCCAGGCAAATGCAATCAAAAAGTGGCCGCGTTTGCTCATGGAAGAGGTAGAGAAAGTAGTCGACTCAAATCCAAATCGCCGGCGACAGAAAAGCACGGCTGTCAGCGCTCGCAGCGATTTGAGTGTCGTTGAGGCTATTGAACAAGGATTGATCACCGTCGATTACGCCGATGATTCGTCTGATGAGGACATGTAAGGTTTGAGAACGGATACGCTTTTCTTTGCAAACAAGGAAACTGGTTGAAATCCCTGCTGGCGAAGAACGCGGAGGTTACAGGAAGTTATGACTAACAAATCAAATGGAAGGAATGCTTCAATCATTCTGATCGTCCTCCTGATCTTGGCTGTGTTTTTTGGCTGGCTTGGCTATGAGCCGGGAACATTGTTCAATGCATATGCCCGAGGCTTGGCATTTACGTTCTTAGGTGCCGGTTTGGTGATCTTCTTTATCGATATCCTTGCCCGCCGACGCCAAGACTATTTGGTGCAATACCTTGAGGAACAGCGCCGGATGCAGGAAGACGTTCAGTTGGCACGTGAAACGCAGCTGATGAAAGCGCAACTGATGAGGGAAATAGGCAGCGGCGACCCTGGCCTGGCGGCGCGGGCCATCAAGGATCTGGATGAGCATGGTTGGTTGACGGATGGAACCTTGGCGGATAGCCATTTAGCTGCGGCGAATCTGGAAGGAGCGAATCTGGGTTGGGTGAACCTCAATGGAGCGTTTTTGAACCGAATAAATTTGCGAGACGCCGAATTAAATTATGCCAATTTCAGCCGGGCGAATTTAGGTAGTGCTGTTTTGACACGGGCCAACCTCGACCTGGCTAACTTGACTGAAGCAGACTTGCGTGGCGCAGACATGAGCTTGTGCTCGCTCAACGAAGCCGATTTGTCCGGCGCGATCATTGAAGGGGCCGTGCTGAGCGGAGCCAGCCTGGTCGATGCCAATATGAACAAGGTAAAAGCCGAACGCGTTGCCTTGAATGGAGCGAATCTGGAACGAGCCAATCTATCAGAGTCGAATCTGAGCCATGCCGACATGGAGCGGGCCAACCTGGCCGGTGCTAATATGGGATGGACAATTTTGACTCGCGCCAATCTGGAGAAGGCGGATCTGAGCGAAGCCAACCTGAGTGGTGCTAACCTGGAGGATGCTCGCCTCAACGGGGCCAATCTCACCGGCACATTTCTTTTTGGCGCGCAAGTCACGCTAAAGGTGCTGTCGACCGCCCGCTCGCTGGCCAATGCGACGATGCCCGACGGCACGAAATATGAGGATTGGGTACGCCGTCAATCCGCGGAGCAACCGCAGCCTAATGGCCAGACAACGACCGCAGAACAAGCTTCTGGCACACCATCGGATTATGTCGCTCAATCTGAGACAAGCTAAAGGCGTGCTCTGAAAAGGACGGAACGCCTTAAACGACAAAAGCCCTGTGAAAACACAGGGCTTTTGTTTTGCACCGTAGCACTACTAGCTCTCACGAGGAGGTAGTGCTACGGTGCAGTTGGATAAGTAACTACTCATTAACACCACCTCCTATCATTAAGATGGCAACGCAGCGGACATGCTGCAAATAATAGGATGATGTGTAGGATTATGGCACAACGATCCATAGGTGTCAACAAATAGCCACATTCGATCAGCCAATCTCATTGGCCGTAAGGCCCCTCAAGGCGTTGAATAGGCGGTCCATCTCCTCGACCGTGTTGTAATGGACAAAACCGATTCGCACCAAACCGCCATCGTTCAGGGTGCCAAGACGCTCCATCACGGCCACCGCGTAATAGTGTCCGTGCCAGACGAAAAAGCCTTGCTCTCCCAAATGGCCTGCGAGTTCCTCCGGTGAATAGCCGGCAAGGCTGATGGCGAAAGTTGGTGTTCGCTCATCCAGTTTCTCAATATCGGTCAAGCCGTAGACTTTGAGCCCAGGAATGCCGGTCGCCAGCCG
>JAWOHK010000395.1:0-3799 GCA_046485205.1 Chloroflexota bacterium
TTTCGCCGGCTTCTGCGTGAGAAAATGGATTTCCTGGGAATCGATCAAAAGTTCGCTGGACGCTATCTGAATGAAGGTTTTTCCGGCGGGGAAAAGAAACGAGCCGAGATATTACAAATGGCGATGCTGGAACCCAAGATCGCCATTATGGATGAGACTGATTCCGGCCTCGATATTGACGCCCTGCGAATCGTCGCTGAAGGCGCTGTTGGTCTTCGGGACGTAAACAATATGGGTGTGCTGGTCATTACCCATTACCAGCGAATTCTTAATTACATTCAGCCTGATTTTGTTCATATCATGCTGGACGGCCGCATCGTTGAAAGCGGCGGTAAGGAACTGGCATTACAGCTTGAAGAACGCGGTTATGACTGGTTGCGCGAGAAATATGATGTGTTTGAGGAGGTAGCTTAATGACCGAACAAATACTCGAAAGAGAACTCACCGAGAATGAGGTCCTGGCCGGTGTTAACGAAGATTATGCAACCAAATATGGTTTTTTTGACACTGAAGACTACGTTTTCAAAGCCGAAAGGGGTCTAACAGAAGATGTCATTCGGGCGATGTCGGCCCGCAAGGGTGAACCGCAATGGATGCTGGACATTCGATTGAGAGCCTATCAGCACTTCCTGGATCGTCCCATGCCAAATTGGGGAGCCGATCTGAGCGGTATTGATTTTGAGAATATTTACTATTACATTAAGCCAAGTGAGCGCCAGGAAGATTCCTGGGAGGATGTTCCGGGCTACATCAAGGATACTTTTAACAAGCTGGGCATTCCAGAGGCGGAGCAAAAGTTCCTCTCCGGAGTAGCGGCTCAGTATGAATCCGAGGTGGTCTACCACAGTATCAAGCGCGAACTGGAAGAAAAGGGCGTTATTTTCCTGGGTATGGATGATGGCCTGGCCCAATACCCTGAACTCGTCAAGGAGTATTTTGCGACGATTATTCCAGAGAACGATAATAAATTCGCCGCGCTAAATACCGCTGTCTGGTCTGGCGGCAGTTTCATCTATGTACCGCCGGGCGTCCATATCGAGATGCCTTTGCAAGCTTATTTTCGAATCAATGCCAAGAATGTCGGCCAGTTCGAGCGGACGTTGATCATCATCGATGAAGGTGCTTATTGCCATTATGTCGAAGGCTGTACAGCGCCGGTGTACTCAACGGATTCGCTTCACTCGGCTGTCGTTGAAATCATTGTCAAAAAGGGCGGTCGTTGCCGTTATACGACCATTCAGAACTGGTCGAATAATGTCTATAACCTGGTAACCAAACGGGCAGTGGCCCACGAGAACGCCGCCATGGAATGGGTCGACGGTAACCTTGGTTCTAAAGTTACTATGAAATACCCGGCTGTCTATTTGATGGGTGAGGGCGCTCATGGTGAGATACTCTCTATCGCCTTTGCTGGTCATGGCCAGCACCAGGATGCCGGCGGCAAAGTTGTGCATATGGCTCCCCGGACCACCAGCCGGATCATTTCCAAGTCAATCAGTAGAGGTGGCGGTAGGGCGTCCTATCGTGGCCTTTTGAAGGTCGCTGAAGGCGCACATGACAGCCGGTCGAACGTTGTTTGTGACGCCTTGTTGCTCGACGAAGCCAGTCGTTCAGACACTTACCCATATATCGAAATCAATGAGCAGGATGTAACCATCGGCCATGAGGCCTCGGTCAGCAAAGTAGGTGAGGAGCAACTCTTCTATGTGAAGAGCCGGGGTATTCCGGAAGACGAGGCTAACGCGATGATCGTCAACGGATTTATCGAGCCCTTGGTCAAGGAACTTCCAATGGAATATGCCATTGAAATGAATCGTTTGATTCAGTTGCAAATGGAGGGGAGCATTGGCTGACAAACTTTCCTTCACCCGTGACGCAGTCGTTCAATTGTCTGCTTCACTAGACGAGCCCGCATGGATGCTGGAATTCCGTCTTCAAGCCTATGATATCTTTGCCGGTTTGCCCGTGCCTACGACGAATGATGAAGCATGGCGACGGACTGATCTCCGGCGTTTCAAGCTAGATTCCTTCGGCCCTTCATTGAACGGCAACGGCGCAACGCCAGCCGCCATTCCAGCCTATTTAGGTGTGCAATTAACTGACGACGTGGTCGGCGGCGTCCTGGTCGAAGACGGCGGTCAAGTAAAAAAATACGAACTGAGTGAGGAATTGAAGTCTCAGGGGGTCATTTTTTGCGATATGCACACTGCCGTGCGAGAGCACGGCGACCTGGTGCGCAAGCACTTTATGACCGAAGCCGTACTGGTGAATGAAGGGAAATTTGCGGCCATGCATGGCGCTTTTTGGCGCGGTGGCGTGTTTTTATATGTGCCGCTCAATGTCATAGCCGCTGCCCCGCTACATAGCGCCTTGTGGGCAACCAGTGGGCGCACATTTACCCACACGTTGGTTGTATTGGAACCAAACGCTGAGGCTACTTTTATTGATGAATATGCTTCTCCTCCTGGCAAAGAACCCGCCATCCACAATGGGGCTATCGAATTGCTGGTACGTGACGGCGCAACGCTGCATTACGCTTCGTTGCAAGACTTTGGCACAAATGTGTGGCAGTTCAATCACGAACGGGGCCGGGTCGGCCGCGATGGCAAACTGGACTGGATCACCAGTCTGATGGGTACGCGGCTAACCAAATCTTTCCAGACAGCCGAACTGGACGGCGCCGGCAGCTGGGCGCGTATGTCCGGCATTTTCTTTACCAATGAACGCCAACATATCGATCTGGATACCCAACAGAACCACAATGCCCCGGATACGACCAGCGACCTGCTTTACAAGGGTGCGTTGAAAGACCAATCTCGCACAGTCTGGCAAGGTATGATCAAGGCTTTGCCCGGATCCCAGCGCATTGATGGCTTCCAGGCGAATCGTAATCTGATGCTGGATAGAACTTCCCGCGCCGATTCGATTCCTGGTCTCGAAATCGAAGCCGATGATGTTCGATGCACCCACGCCTCAACGGTCGGCAAGCTGGATGAAGAAGAAATCTTTTACCTCATGAGCCGTGGAATCCCCCGCCCAGAGGCTATTCGAGTAGTCATTCAAGGTTTCTTCGATCCAGTCATGCAGCGCATCCCGTTTGAAGGCGTTCGCACCCGAATCTTTGATCGAATACTTGAGAAAGTGGGCTGAACGGATCTTCAAACCGCTATCCCGATATATTCAGCCGACCACTATTCCCCAAACCCCCGTCGCTTCAAGTGATGGGTGGGTATAGTGGTTTTTTTATATCGTTTTTGCATCATTACAAAGGAGAATTACCATGACCGGAAAATCGTATGCTCAACCCAATGTCCTGGTGGATACACAGTGGGTTGCCGATAATCTGCATGATATCAACAAAATTCGTTTGATTGAGTCAAATGAAGATGTGCTCCTATACAGTACAGGGCATATTCCCAATGCTGTCCATATCGATTGGGTGGCGGACTTGAACGATTCCATACGCCGCGATTATCTAAACGAGGAACAATTTGCAGCCTTATTGTCGCGACACGGCATCGCCAATGATACGACGGTGGTTTTTTACGGCGATAAAAATAATTGGTGGGCTACTTACGCCTTCTGGGTATTCAAGTTATTTGGTCACGATGATTGTCGCATCATGAACGGCGGTCGTCAGAAGTGGATTGCCGAGGAAAGGGAACTGACGAAAGAAAAGCCCTCGTACACACCGACCGACTATCGGCCTGCTGCTCGCACCGACTACAAAATTCGCGCCTTTCGCGATCAAGTGCTGGCCCATGTTCAGTCCAATCACCCTCTGGTCGACGTGCGCAGC
>JAWOHK010000419.1:0-8089 GCA_046485205.1 Chloroflexota bacterium
GTGGAATTGTCATTTTAAAGAATCGCTAGGTCAATAGCACAACCCGCATCGGCTTTATCTTATGATCAGGGAACTGATTTACCCACATATTGGATAATATACCCACTAAAGATTGGGAGTTAGCGTTAGATTGTGCCTTTTTGTGGGCAGTCCATCTTGGCCTTTAACACAAACCTTGCGGCTTTTCGTCCATTATATGAGACAATTGTGACCGCCGGCGGCGGCCACTTCCATCGCTCGCTTGACGTGTTCCTGACCCATGATGTCGGCGAAGTCGGCGGCATAGACAGGCTCGTCGTCAAAGGCCGCCTCCAGATCGATCGCCATCGGCGCGATCGCATCCAGGCCGGTCAGGTGGCCGACCAGCTGGCTCAGATCGCGCACGGGGATAACCTCAATGTCGGGCATCAGCGCCGCCTCGGCGGCGTCATCGGCGGGGACAAAGACGCGCCGCAAGCCCTGGGTCCGGGCCAGCGCCGCCAGCGGCAGCACGCCCTTGGTGTGGCGTGTCGAGCCGTCGAGCGACAGCTCGCCGAAGAAAAGCGAATCGAGTAACTGGTCGGGCCACACCTGCTTGGTGGCGGCCAGCATGCCCACGGCAATAGGCAGGTCATAGGCCGGGCCTTCCTTGCGCAGATCGGCCGGAGCCAGGTTGACGGTGATGCGCTGTTGGGGGAAGTAGAGACCGCTGTTCTTCAGAGCGGCATAGACCCGGTCGCGGCTTTCGCGCACGGCCGCGTCGGGCAGACCCACCAGCGCGAAGTAGGGTTGACCATTGACGAGATCGACCTCAACATCGACGAGTTCCGCTTCCAGACCGACAATGGCCGCACTGAGAGTTTTAGCGAGCATGGTGACCGAAGTATAGCATAAGCGAGGCAACTGACAGCGATTCTTGGTTGGATAATGATAAAAGAAATGGAGCCATGAAATTATTGATTCGCGTAGTAGTGTTTTACATCCTGACTTTTGTAATCGCAGGCGTTTTGGGTGGGATTCAGGAAGCCGCCGGTCTGGAATACTCGCGGGTAACACTTCCTCAATTAGCGCCAGGCCTCGCGGCGCTGGCGATGCTGGTTATATTCCGGCGCGACGGTCTGCGGTTGTCCCTCGAGCTGCGCGGCGTACGGCCGGCGCTTCTGCTCGGCGCGTTGGCAGCACCTGCCGCTGTGGCCGTCTCCGTCTATACTCTCTTGCGGCCGGAATCCCCGGGCCTGCCTGCGACGGTCTGGCTAATGTTACCGGGAATGGCTTTGGGCGCATTAGGGGAGGAACTGGGTTGGCGCGGCTATCTTCACAAACGGCTCGACCTCTCTCTACGGCCGCTGGTGTCCTCGGCCCTCGTCGGCGGTCTGTGGGCGCTGTGGCATGTCGGTCTCTACCAGAATGGTCCGGTTTTCATGCTCTTGCTGGTCGTGCTGATGATCGCCTACTCCATTGTGGTCTACGCCCTACTGACCGGGACGGGTTTCAACGTCTGGGTGGCCGCGCTCTTTCACCTGGGGATCAACCTGGCCAACCTACCGTTTTATGGAATGATCACCGACACCCGCTTTATCGCTATCAATGCGCTGGCATGGGTGGTTGTGGCCACTGCACTGGTGATCATGCGCAGCGATCTGTTCCGGGTTCGGAGCGACAACGTGACCTCTACGCCGTCGCCGGACGCCGCACGCGCTGCCACGGCCACACGCCGACCGTGAGGTCGCGACGGCTGAAGAAGAAGACGGCTAATCCCAACGCCACCAGTGCCACAACCAGCAAGATCAACAGGTTGACCGGCTCCTGGCCATTGATCAGCCCTTCGGCCGAGGCATCGTAGAAAGAGAACAGAAATAGGCCTTTAATCGACTCCAGCGATTCCACCATGCCGGCCAGGTTGTTGCCCAGGAAGCTACCGATAACCACAACCGTCGCCAGGGCCATAGCGATGCGCCGGGATGGGGCGAACGCGGCCAGGAACAGACTGATCATGCCAAACGCCACCACGACCGGCCAGGCCGCCAGCAGGCTCACGAAAACGTCCAGCGGTGTTACTGCGGCCGTGATCTGGCTCTGGATGAAGACCATCGTCAGCGCCGCCCCTGCAGACACAATGGCCAGGATGAGGAACAGGGCCACCGCCAGGGCAACTGCCTTGGCCAGGACGATCTGCCAGCGCGGCAGGGGCAGGGCGGCGATCAGTTCCAGGCGGCCGTTTTCTTCCTCCCCGGCCAGCGTGCCGGTGCCGTTGCTGACGGCGTAGATGGCCAGGATAACCGGCACCAGGTTGTTGACCGTCGAGGCCATGTAACCCTCGAACGAAGCCATGCTGATTCCCAGGGCCTGGTAAATGGGGATATCCATCATTTCTTGGAAGTTGGGCAACTGGTCGGCGAAGCTCGGATAGAGGCCGACGTAGACAATGGGAAAGAAGCACAGGCCCAGACCCCAGCCGATAATCGCCGACCGGCGGCTGAGCAGTTCATGCCATAGAAGTTTAAACATGTTGTTCCACCCTGTGGTGGCCGTAATAGGCCAGGAATATCTCATCCAATGAGACGGGAATGGTTTCGATATCGAGAATGCCGTAACCGGCGGCGGTGTTCATGATCTCGCCCATATTTTCGCGAATTTCCAGGGTCAACTGCCCGTCGTCGCGGTCCAGTTCGGTCACGCCGTCGCGCGCAAATGCTTCCGGTGGTGGCGGGCTAGCGAAGCGAAAACGCACGCGACGGAAGCTCTGCTTGATCAAGGTGTCGACCCGCTCGGTGGCTACCAGGTGACCGTCGCGGATAATGCCCACGCGATCGCACACAGCCTGCACTTCCGGCAGGATGTGAGAGGAAAAGAAGACGGTCGCGCCGGCCTCGTTGGCCTCGCGCACCAGATCCATAACCGTTTGCTGCACCAGAGGGTCCAGCCCGGTTGTCGGCTCGTCCAGGATGAGCAGGTCGGGCCGGGTCATGAAAGCCGTTACGAGGCCTACCTTTTGCTTGTTGCCGCGCGAGAGCTGCCTAATCTTGCGGCTTGTATCCAGGTCGAGACGCTCGGCATACGAGCGCCAGGTCGTGTCGCCGCCGTCGCCGTACAACGTTGCATACAAATCAAAGAAGCGGCTAACGTGCATGGTGTCGAAGAAGCTCAACTCGCCGGGCAGATAGCCGACGCGCCGGCGTATGGCCACGCCTTCTTGCTGGCAATCCAGACCGAAGATACGCGCCGCGCCGGATGTTGGCCGGATGATGTCGAGCAGCACGCGCTCGGTGGTGGTCTTCCCCGCGCCGTTCGGGCCCAGGAAGCCGAAGACCTCGCCCGGTTCCACGCGCAGGTCGACATCAATGATACCTCGCTGGCGACCGTAGTATACGGTCAAACTTTCGGTTTCAATAACGGGATTAGGCATTGAAATCACCTCTAATGTCACTATATTATCATGAATAAATGGTCATAGTTAGTAATATACAGGGCCTCATTTGCCTCACCCAGGCGAAGCAATTTGGGAATTAAAACACAGTGGGGTAAGAAATGGCTCGCGAAAGAGTCTGTTAGTGTAAAGATGAGTACCGCACTTCTGAGGTAGACAAAATATCGACAATAATTTATTATATTCGTAAAAGAGATGAAGTTTCTCGCTTCAACCGGACAAAACATAATGAATAGGAAACAAAAGGAACAAATTATCATCATAGGTGGAGGCTTTGGCGGCCTGTATACGGCCAAAGCCCTGGCCACCGCTCCGGCCCAAGTTACGCTGATAGACCGGCGTAACTTTCACCTCTTCCAGCCGCTACTCTACCAGGTAGCCACCGGTGGCCTGTCGCCGGAAGACATCGCCTCGCCATTGCGCGGTGTGTTAAAAAACCAGAAGAACACGACCGTCATAACCGGCCAAGTCGTCGATATTGACCCGGCGCGCCGCCAGGTGATCTTGGAGGATGGCGATGAGGTAGCCTATGACACACTCATCGTCGCCACCGGCGCGAACCACCACTACTTCGGTCGCGACGACGAGTGGCAGAACATCGCTCCCGGTCTGAAGACCATCGAGGACGCGGTCAAAATTCGCCGGCGGGTATTGCTGGCCTTCGAGGCCGCCGAGCGCGAGCCGGATCCCAACCGTCGTCAGGCGTTGCTGACCTTCGTCATCGTCGGCGGCGGGCCGACAGGCGTCGAGCTGGCCGGTGCGCTGGGCGAGCTGGCCCAACACACCATGCGCGGCGAATTCCGCAACTTCGATTCGTCCGAGGCGCAGATCATCCTGGTCGAGGGCCTGGATCGCATCTTGACGTCCTATCCCTCGGCCCTGTCAGATGTAGCCGAGAATTCGCTCAAGAAACTGGGCGTGACGGTTCAGACCCATCAGCTGGTAACCGACATCGCTGACGATCATGTCCTGGTGCGCGACACCCGGACCGGGGACCAGACGGTCATTCCCACTCACACCGTTTTGTGGGGCGCGGGCGTCAAGGGGTCGCCGTTGGGCGAGGTGTTGGCCCGCCGCGCTGGGGCCGAACAAGATCCCGTCGGGCGGGTCATCGTCCGGCCGAACCTGAGCCTGCCCGATCACGACAATATTTTCGTCATCGGTGACCTGGCCCACTACGCTCACCAGACCGGCGAGCCGTTGCCCGGCGTGGCCCAGGTAGCCATGCAGCAGGGCAGCTACGTGGCTGATGTGTTGCGGCGGCGGCGATTCGACAAGGAGATCCGGCCCTTCCGCTACAAAGACAAGGGCATGCTGGCCGTCATAGGCCGCGGCGCGGCGGTGGCCGACGTCGGCCGGTTGCAATTCGGCGGCCTGCTGGCCTGGCTCATCTGGGTCTTCGTCCACATTAACTTCCTGATCGAGTTCGACAACAAGCTGAAAGTCATGACCCAGTGGGGCTGGAACTACCTGACCCGGCGGCAGGGCGCGCGGCTGATCACCGGCGAAACGATACCGGTCTGGCGGCAGTTGCCATTCGTTGGAAATCATACCCATGGGGATAAGCATGAATCGCTAGCCGAAGAAGAAGCGGTAAATCGCTAGAATTTCCACTACAACGCTTTTACGAGACCCTGCTGGCTACTGAAGCAGGGTCTCTTTGTTTTCCTGGGTTCCCCGGAAAATCACTCCCCGTAGGCCCACGTCAATGACTACAGATACCATAGTTCAACTTGCCTGAGCCCGCGTGAAAGACTTCCTAAAAATTGATTTGTTTTCCTGTTGCGAATGTGGGACGTCATGAGGTAAGATACCACCCTCACCACGTGGCTGTTCGCCTACCGGCAGGGGTTACAACTGTAGGTCTCGGATGCTTGCCGCTACTAACAGTAGATGTGAGGCGAACGATCCTCTCGGTTCAAGCCAAATTCTGTGTTTCTTACTAATCGGTTCAGATTGAATAAAAGGAAGAAGAAGATGATGTCGCGAGTTCGTTTCCTATTGATGATGGTTGCGATTGGAGTGTTGTTGGCTGCTTGTGGCGGAGCCACGAGCGATACGCCCGAAGTAGAAGACGCCGGCGGCAGTTCTGAGACGCGCATCAAGGAAAGCGCGGAGATAGCTTCCGCGCCCCGCCTGTTCGACGCCAACGAAATCGACGGTCCGGCGGCGCGCGGCCAGGCCGGCATCACCAGCGACGTAGCTGGAGTTTGCCTTTCCGCCGCCGAGGGAGATCTGGCGCGCATGATCAATGAGTATCGAGCATCGTTGAACTTGCCGCCTTTGCAGATCTCGAAATCGTTGTCCCTGGTTGCCCAGCAGCACGCCTGGGACACTGTTAATAACAGCAACGCTTGGCCCGCGCCCCCAGCCGGGAAAACATGCAACATGCACAGCTGGTCCGGTGTTGTCAATCCCGCCCTGCAACAGGGGACGTGGACGGCCAACTGCTATACGAGCGACCACGCCAATGCGCAGGGCATGTGGAACAAACCAGGCCAGATCGCGGGTTTTCCGGGTGATGGCGTCGAGAATTCCTTTGCTTCGTCCGGCACCGCGACAGCCGCAGGCGCCTTGACCGCCTGGAGGAACAGCCCCGGACATAACAACGTTATCACGCAACAAGGCGGTTGGGGACCTATGGCCTCGATGGGCGTCGGGATGTCCGGCGGCGTTGCCCATCTTTGGCTTAGCTGGGTGACCGATCCGGCGGGTGAGGCGCTACTGTGCAGTGGCGGGAGTGCGATGGTGCCGCCGACGGCCGTGCCGCCAACGGCTGTGCCGCCCACCGCTGTGCCGCCCACGGCCGTGCCGCCCACCGCTGTGCCGCCCACGGCCGTGCCGCCCACCGAGGTGCCGCCCACGGCCGTGCCGCCGACTGCTGTGCCGCCGACGACGGCCGCCACAGCCGAGTCGACGACCGCCGCCGCGACGGATGTGCCACCAACTGATGTACCGCCGACTGACGTGCCCCCCACCGCCGTGCCGCCGACCGATGTTCCGCCCACGGACGTGCCACCCACGGCCGTACCGCCCACGACCGCCCCGCCGGCGCCAACGGGCGAAATTCTGAACGAGAACGGCACCATTGCCGCCGGCGGCCGGAACCAGCACGTATTTGCATTAGCGCCGGGACGGACGTATACCGTCGTGGTGACACCGTCGGCCGAATTTGATGTCGACCCGCGCTATACCTGCACGGCCGGCTCCGGCAGCATCCAGGGCGGTTTTGACTGGAATTGGGAAGGCGAAGCGGAAACCTTGACCTTGAACTCCCGCGGAACCGGCAGTTGCACTATCGATGTGCTCGGTTACCAGGGATCGATCGGGGATTACACCATCGTCGTGACCGCCAGGTAAACATTGGTTGGCACTGTTTTGGAAGGGGTGCTTTTCACCCCTTCCTGTTTATAGCAGGCGATCGATCGCCCTGTTGCCAGGGAAAATAAAATGCCGCTACATGCAATCAATATGTCGTGTTAAACTTCCGGCTATTCGCTTGAGCGGGCAAATCACGATCGAGGAGGCAGGAATGTTAAAAAATATTCATTCGATTTCGGTAATCCTGCTGGCCGGGGTGTTGTTACTGGCCGCTTGTGGTGGGCCAACGAACAATGCGCCAGACAAGATCACCGGAAATGAGTCGGAAACTCGGGTGAAGGAAAGCGAGGAACTGGCCTCCGCCCCGCAGTTGTTTGATACCTCAGTCGACGGCCCGGCGGCGCGCGGCGCGTCCGGCATCACCAGCGATGCCGCGGCGACCTGTCTGACTCCGGCCGAAGGCGAGCTGGCGCGGATGATCAATGAATACCGCGCCTCGCTGAATCTGCCGCCGGTGCAGGTCTCCAAGTCGCTGACGCTGGTCGCCCAGCAACACGCCTGGGACAGCCAGACCAACGGCAATGCCTGGCCACCCCCGCCCCCCGGCAAAACCTGCAACATGCATAGCTGGACCGATCGGGTCAATCCGGCGCTGCAAGAGGGAACCTGGACGGCTGTTTGTCGCACCAGCGATAGCGGCGGCGAAGGGACGCGCATTAAACCGCAGGAGCTGGCCGGATATCCCGGAGTCGGCGCAGAGAACTCTTACTTCGGGTTCTCCATGACCGGCGGGGCCACCCCGGCCGGGGCACTATCAGCCTGGAAGAACAGCCCCGGTCACAACGCGCTGATTACCGAGCAAGGGTGGGCGCGGCCGCTGGCGATGGGCGTTGGCATCAACGGTGACTACGCTCATCTCTGGATGGGCTGGGTGGCCGATCCGGCCGGCGAGGCCCTGTTGTGCGGCGGCGGCAGCGTGAGCCAGCCCCAGCCCACACCCACGCCGGGCATTGTGCCCACCACCATGGGCGCGGCCGCGCCGCCGACGCCGGCGCCGTCGGCCTCCGCGGGCGGACGCCGGGCCACACCAACTGGCCAGGTTCTGAACGAAAACGGCAGCGTTGTTCCGAACGGCCTGATGTGGCATCCCTTTGCGGTGCAGGGCGGGCTGATCTATACGATTGTCGTCACCCCTGCGGCCGAACTGGATGTCAGCCCAAGACTCTCCTGCACCACCAGTGGCGGCAACCTGGCGATTACCTTCGATTGGGAGTGGGAAGGCGGTGTGGAGACCTACATTTACAGTGCCCCAGGGGATGGGAATTGCGGGGTCAATGTCAAGGGGTATGAGGGTTCGACCGG
>JAWOHK010000023.1:0-3768 GCA_046485205.1 Chloroflexota bacterium
TGATGAGCTTGTACTTAATCCCGGGCTGTGGAAGCAAAAACAGAAATTTGAGTTTGACTTTGAAAATCTGGATGACTTTGATGAATTTGACGATAAAGAGCGGGAGTCTCTGGAAAATATATTATCTGATCCGCGTAAATTTAAACTGTTTACTACCGCAAAAAGTGTCAGCGAGATTCGTGAAGAGGCTGAGCAGGTAAAAGTGCTTGTTGAGTTAGCGGAAAATCTATCTGGTTAAGGAAACCAAGCATGGGGTGAGGGAGTGAACTCCCAATCGTTTCACCAGGTGCGGTAGCGGAATACCCCGCCGACCATTGTTCCCGTAACTCGTGTGTCCAGTAGCTCGTCCGGCGAAATTGTGAAAATATCGAGATCGTAGAATGTCAGATCGGCCAGTTTGCCGGAGGCAATGCTGCCTAAATGTCGCTCGCGGCCGCTGGTAATGGCCGCCGCTGTGGTGAAGGCGTGAATTGTCTCGGCCATTGTAAGACGCTGTTCCGGATACCAGCCGCCCGGCTCCGGATGGCCATTGGCCCGGCGACGCGTAACAGCAGCGTGAATGCCCGATAGCGGATCGATTTTCTCGACCGGCGCATCAGAACCGAAAACCAGCTCGGCTCCGCTGTCCAGCATGCTACGCCACGCATAACTGTAACGAGCGCGGCTGCCCCAATAACGGTCGGCCATCTCCATATCGGAGGTGGCGTGAGTGGGTTGCATCGAGGCTATAATGCCTAGCTGGGCCAATCTATCCAGATCGTCCGGATGCAAAACCTGTACATGTTCGATCCGGTGCCGCAATCTTGTACCGCCGTTTTGCCTCTCTTCTTTCCTCAACAAATCAAAAACATCGAGGACATCATGGTTAGCCCGGTCACCGATGGCATGGATTGTAAGCGATAGCCCGCCCTGAGCCGCATCTCGCGCTTTTTCGAGCATTTCTTCTTTATCGGTAACAACAATGCCTCTATTCTCCGGCTCGCTCTCGTAGGGATCGATCATAGCCGCTGTGCGCGAGCCCAGCGCGCCATCGGCAAAAATCTTGACTCCTCCGATTCGCAGCCACTCATCGCCGAACCCGGATCGCAAGCCAACCCCCAAGGCATGTTCTAACCGGTAGACCGGGACATTTTTGATCACCCTCAGACCGAGTTCTCTCCGCTCGTGCATGATCTGGAGGGCGACGAAGCAGTCGCGGCCGTCGAAGTCGTGAAGGCCGGTCAGGCCGACTTCCCAACAATGATGCTGGGCCTGGCGCATAGCCGCGACTAGCCCCTCCGGTGTCGGCCGGGGAATATGGTCGGTGATCAGTCCAATGGCATCTTCAAATAGAATGCCGGTCGGCGAGCCGCCGGCATCGCGTTGAATTTGCCCGCCCGGCGGATCGGCGGTCGTGGCATTGATCCGGCAAAGTCGCAAAGCCACCGAATTGACCCAGGCGGCATGGCCACTCTTGTGCGCCAGGTAAACGGGCCGGTCAGAAATAACGGCGTCCAGATCGGCAGCGGTTGGAAATACCCTGTCCGGCCAGTTATCCTGGGACCAGCCGCGCCCGCGCACCCAGCCGGAATCGCCTGCTGATACCTGGGCGACAAATGCTGCCAAGCGCTGTAGTGCACCATCTAGCGAGACAGCGCCGTCCAGATCGACATTTTTCAGGCTCAGGGCAAAATGCTGGAAATGGACATGAGCATCGACCAGACCGGGCGTCACGCACATTCCACCGAGATCGATTTTCTGGCCGTTCGTCGCTAATAATGCTTCCATCTCCGAATCATTACCGACCGCCAGAACGCGTTCCCCGCGCAGCGCTACGGCCGATGCGAGCGGTTGACTGGAATCCATCGTATAAATCTGCCCGTTGGCGAGTACCAGTGATGCGGTCATTGCGCCTCCTCAAAATTGGGTCGAAGCTGGATAATATAACCGTGTTTCAAGTTGGCAGGATTGGATTAAGCTCATCCTTGAGTAAAGTTTCAAGATAAGGAGTCACACCCCAGTAAGATTTCATGCGGATGTATTCATCGACGAGCGATGTCTGTAGTTTCGTGACGGATCTGACGGCACGAATCATCAAGTTTTTTGGTGTGTGTTCAATGGGGACGAATTCCAGTATGTCGGTCTGGTAGCCGAGCATCCGGAGTATGTGCGTTCGAAACGAATCGGTCAGGATATCACCCAGCCGTTCTCGCATAATGCCGTGGCGCATCACTGGCTCAAAGGGAACCGGGGGAACTTTACCGCCCATTTGAGCTTGCAAGTGGTGGTGGCAGCAAGGCGCGCTGAAGATGAGTTGACTCTGCCAACGAACGGCACGCGCTAAAGCCTCATCCGTAGCCGTGTCACAGGCGTGGAGGGCCAAGACAATATTGGGAGTCGGTTCTGGTGATTCATAGTCAAGGATTCGGGCTGTCTGAAAGCTCAAGCCAGGCCACTCTAGTTCCTGGGCGGTTCCACTCAGCCTGTCCATTAGATGCTGTTTCGTATCGACACCTACCATCTTGGAGGGCCGGCCTTTGATCTCATTCAAATAGTAATAGACGGCAAAAGTTAGGGCAGCGCTGCCACATCCCATATCGACCACAAGCAAGGGATCATCCTCCAGTTGCTCAATCGCTCCGGTCTCATCGATCAGACGCAGGAATTCATTGATCTGGCGAAATTTGCGGCGTTGATCAGCCCGGACCCGGCCATCTTTCGTCATCACCCCAATGGTCTGGAGAAATGGTATCGGTTGGTCTTCTGGTAACAGGTAATACTTGCGGCGGTCGTGCGCCAGGTCTACTGGAATAGAGACATCCTGGGGAGCCCGCTCGCGATGAATGATAGCCCGTCCTTTCTTGCTGAACTGGACCCGTATTGTTTCAAAGGTCGTGGTCGCCTGGATGCTTCGAGGAGAGTCCGCCAGAACTTCATGCAGCCGTTGCGAGGCATCCTCATAACGTTCATTCTTGGTCGTATCCTGTACGCCATCGAAATAAGAAAATTGGAGAAACCGGTCTTCTTTGATGGCTACCGGCCGGACAGTGACTCGCAGCCAGGGCGAGTCTTCTTCTCGACTAACATCTCGAAAGGTGGCCTCGACAAACCGCTCATCGGTGAGGATGGTGTTAAGAACGAGTTGGCGGTATTCATCGGCCATGACGATGGTTCAAGCCCCATAATGATCTGCATTCTATCCGGGGATTATTCGCCCCATTCAAGTTCTTCATCACCGATATAAACGGTATCACCCACCTGGACACCCGCATCTGTGAGGGCTTCGGTGATTCCAAGACGCTCAAGAACCTTTTGAAAGCGAAGGAGCGCGCCGCCGAATTCAAAATAGGTCATCGTGGCGATTCGTTCGATCTCCTTGCCGGAGACTCGCCAGGCGTCCCCTTCACGCGTGATGGTAAACCCATCGGCTTCCAGTTCCGGCCGGATAATAACCGGCTCCCCGGACGGCACCAACGGCTGAGGCTGAGGGGCAGCGTCCAGCATTTGTTTGACGGCAAAAAGGAGGGGGCGCACACCTTGGCCGGTAACAGCCGATATGGCGTGAAACTCGAAACCCGCTTTGGTAATTTCCTCTCGTAGAAGTGGTTCCAACTCGGCTACATCTGGCAGGTCGACTTTACTCAAGGCGACGATTTGAGGTTTCTCGGCCAGCAACGGGTTATAGAGGGCTAATTCCTCGTTGATCATGACCATATCCTGGAGCGGATCCTCTGAAAGCCCATCGAGCAAATGAATCAATACGCGCGTGCGTTCGATGTGGCGCAGGAA
>JAWOHK010000140.1:0-12749 GCA_046485205.1 Chloroflexota bacterium
GCCGGATCCCCCGCCTCGTGAATGGGCATCACGACAACTTGCAGGCCGTCACGACTGATTTCTTCAGCTATTACCTGCGCCACCTCGACCGTTGAACCGGCCATGGTCGCATAGGTGACCAGGATGCGTTTCATACTTTATACCTCGGAGTACTCACGTAATTTCGCTGTGGATTGCCGCGCGATCGCCCCGATTGGAGGGGGCTCGCCGGCAAGACGCCATCGCTAGGCGGCCACTTTCTTGGTCTTCTGCCCGTTCTCGCTGACCTTCATAAAGCCTAGCGTGCGCCACACCACGCGCATCATCTTGTGGCCGAAATCCGGCTGCAGGAACTGGTTGGGGCAGCTGCCGGGGATGACGGTGATGCCATTTTCACGGCAAAGTTGCACCGCCTCCGGGGACACACTGGTCATACTGGCCGCCAGGCCGGGCTTCGTTCCCATCATGCAGTGCATCCAGACCTGCTTGACCCCCAGGTCGACGCATTGCTGGACGATCTGATCGGTCACCTTGGGGTTGGCCAGGATGAAAACGCCGTCGGGCTTTTCGGGGATGGCGTGGAGGTCGGGGTAACAAGGGACCCCCTCATATGATTCGAGGCGCGGATTAACGGGATAAACTGTATAACCTGCTTCCTTGAACCGCTTGTAGACCTCATTGCAGCCCGATTCGCGCTTGTCGGAAACGCCGACGACGGCGATTTTTTCCTGGTCCAGAAAATCTTGTACAAGAACATCGATCTTGGCCATGATAGCTCCTTATTTATCTACTCACTATCTCAATAGATGAATTTTCAGACGGCCTTGCGCCGGCGCAGAGCAATTCCGGCCGGATTCGCACCTGCTCTAATTCCGGCAAATTGAATTAACCCGGCGATTTGGCTATCTCTAGTGGCTAGTATAATCCTATCGCCCCCCGGCCTGGAAGTGACAAATATCATCAATTCTCTGTGACAGGAGTAAAGAATGAAGCATAAACCTCGAATGTTTGGCGGTCAACCAGGACTCCCATCCCGATCTGACCATCCCGATGGCCTGCGTCACTCGTCGTTCATCAGGCGCAATTCTTCGCTCATCACCTCCCGCCAGCCCGACGGTCCTACCGCCGAGACCCGGACCAACCCCGGCACGTCCATGACCTCCCATGTCCCGCCCGGCTTCTGGACCAGGTAAGGCCGGTCGACAGCGGCCAGCATCGGCCGGTCGTTGGCGCTGTCGCCCAAGCCGATGGTGACGATATCGCCCAATTGGCGGCGATAGAGACCGGCCAGTATTTTCACCGCCGCGCCTTTGTCGGCCCCCGACCCGGTGACGGTGTGGAACCGGCCGCCGGAGACGATATTCAACCGGCGCATGGGCGGCGATGCCCGCACCGTTGCCAGATCGGCGGACGTCAGGGGGGTGACGATCGTCTCGCTATAGTCACGTTGCCGGGCGCGGGCGGCGGCAGCTTCGTCCAGGCCGGTGGCTTGGGCGACCTCAGTCACGCTGAGGGCGTCGAGTCCCCGCAACTCCAGCCCGGTTGCCTGGCCGGCCGCGGCCAGGGCCGTTCTGATCTGCCCGGCCGGCAGACCTGTCTCGATCACCTGAAAGCCGTCGAGCCGCCGGTGAGGGAAATCGAAGTCGAATGTGCCCGGCTGGATGAAGATGGCGCTGCCGTTTTCGACGATGAACGGGTCGGGAATGCCCAGCGCCTCTCGCAACGCTGCCTGCTCGGTGCGGGTCTTGGAGGAGCACAACACCAGCGGCACGCCCCGGCCAACGACGGCGGCCACGGTCCCGGCTGTTTCGGCGAAACTGTACTGCTCAAAATCGATGAGCGTGCCGTCGATGTCGCTGAAAATGATGATACGGGCCATGAGAGCAGATCACCATCCACTCAATCGACTTAATCGCCGGTTGTCTCTGACTCAAGACCGGTGTAGTAGTGGATCAGGAATTCGCTGACTCGCTTGCGCGTGCGCGCCCAGTTGAGCGTCTCGCCGATGCGCTTCAGCTTCTTCTCCATCTGGCTTGTCACCAGCAACTGCCGGTTGAGTAAGGCTGATATTTGGGCCTCATCAAAGTGCCGGGCCAGCGTCGCCTCACGCCCCTTCAGCCGTTGCAACAAGGTCAATTGGGCGATGCCGGGATTCGTCTGGCGGTCGATCTGTTCCTGCATGATATAGGCCTCGCTGCGGATGGCCTGCAGCGCGGCTCCCAGTTGCTCGGCGCGACGCTCCTCGGCCACTACCTCATCCTGGGTCAGCAACGCGGGCATCTTGTTCGCCGTTTCGCCGTCCTCCAGGGCCCAAACGGGATTCAGCTGGGGTAGCACCCGGACCGGATGGTGATCCGCTTCGGCGGTCAGGCTGGCCGGAGTGATGTGGATGCGCAGGGTGACGATCTCTTTGCCTCGCCCCTCGACCGGGATCAGGCCGTCCTCCAACGGTATCAGTGCTTCTTCTTCCTCGTTCAGATTGACTCGCGAAGCCGCCTGCGGCGTCGGGCCGAGTCGTAATCGCCCGCGACTCGGTTCATTGAGCGCATTGTAAAACCGGACGATCAGGTCGCGGCCGTCTTCCGACTGCTTGAGGGCCGTCAGCTTGAACGCGCCGAAGGTTTCTTCCTCCTCCCAACTGAGGAAGGAATACTCATCGGCTAACGCGCCGGAGTGGCAGTCGGTCTGGATCGCGCGGAATTTCAGGGTGTGGCGGTCGGACTCAAAATGGGGGTTAGCCGCGGCCAGGTCGCCCCCGTGGGGATAGATGGAATATTCGAACGTTTGCGTTCCCAGGCATTGCGCCTCGGGAGTGAATATGTGCGGGCCGACGTCGCCCTCCCGGGTCAACAAATCGGGCCGGGCCAGCCAGCCGACGCCGCGCAATAAGGTCAAGGCGATGCGATTGCCATCGGGCAGGATTTCATACTCGCTCAACCCCCGGCTAAAGATGCTCAGGCTGCTGCGCTCATTGGCCACGGCCACGAAGTTCTGGAACGGGTGGGTCTGCACCGGCGCGGTATAGCGTCCGGCCAGCATCAGGCCATGCAGCGCATCAGGCACGTGGTCGACCGTTTGCTGGATAATCGGATTGCTCGCCACATCAAAAGGCATACCGGCCAGCGAGTTATCGGTCTCGATGCCGCTGGGAAAGATGACCCGCAGGCGGTGGTCCTTGACCCGGTTGTGGATGGAGGTCTTAATCTCCACATGACCGGCATTGGCCGCCAGTTCCACGAAGGAGGTAATGCGCATGGTGTTGGTCTTGCTGCTGCGGGCGTCCCGGTCTTCGCTCAGCCCGCGCGGTAATTTCAGCTTCAGCTCCACCCGGAAGCGGGCCAACAACGGACCGGCCTGTTCCAGCGTGATCGCGGCTTCCTGATCCAGGCTGGTGATGATCTGATCCTCGGCCGGATAGGAATAATCGTAGGTGTCGCCGCAATCTCCACCATCCTCGAAATAGCCGAGGTCGGTGTAGACATCGTCGTGGATCTTTTCCCGTACGGTCAACGAGCCATTGGGATTGATCTGCACACGAAGATACTTGTTCTCCATGCTGTTGTCATCGGCCGAGGCGGTGACGTTGGGGTGATCGCCATCCGAGCGGGTGCCGGGAGCGATGTAATAGGCGCGGTAGCCGACAGCCGGAATGGCATGCGTCGTCCACAGGTAGAGGTCTACCTTGCGGCCGATGCGATTGACAAGCTGGTAGGGCATCACATGACCCTCGCGGTCGTGGATATGGAATTCCTCCAGCTCTTCCGGTAACTCCAGAGTCAACCCCACCAGCTCGCGCCGCGGGCGGGACGAGGGATTGAAGATGACGATGGCCGTCTCACCCTGGCTGTGGGAGGTGTCTACCGCCTGGACGATGGCCCCCAGGCTCTCGGACGACATCGTCTGGGCCATCCGGCTGACCTCATCGAAGCGGTCGGCCATATCTCGGGCGATGGGATCGATGCAGCAGCCGCACAAATCATCGTGGGTGTGATTCAGGAGCAACGTCTTCCAGGCCCGTTCGAAGCGTTCTTCGGGATAATCGAAGCCAAAAGCCCAGGCGAAGGTGTTGAACTTCTCCGCCCACCGCTCCAACTCCCGCTGGCACTCATTGTTCTGCTGGTTCAGGTGGCTGCGGCTGGAGTAGACCCCCTTGAGGATAGGGGCGAAGCGGCCGCTGTAATGGTAGCCGCGCAGCACCGGCAGGTCAGGGTCGTGGGCGGTCACGGCCTGCAGGTATTCCGGCGGTGTTGACTGGACGGCCGTCCACTCCGGGCCGAGCGTCTCGTTGGCCTCGTCGATGATCGGCAGGACATCGTCCGGCTCCGGCACCTGCTCGTATCCGTTCATCAGCAACACGTTGGGCGTGGCGGCAAACCGGCGAAGCAGGGTTGAATGGCTCAGGATGCGCTCGCGGGCGATCTCGCGGGTCATGGCCAGAGCCATGGCGTTGCGGTAGCTGTCCAGCAGGTAAATGCCCAGGATGCGCGAGCCGTCCGGTGCTTCCCACCAGAACTCGGTCTTCATCTCGTCGGGCGGCATTTCAATTCCCCGCCACACGAAAGCTCCCTTGATACCGAAGCCACTGAAAATCTGTGGCGCCTGAGCGATCTGGCCGAAATTATCCAGCAGCCAGCCCACCTTCATCACCGGACCATAAGCGCGGGCCATCCGGTCACCGATGAGCAGGTTTCGCACCAGCGATTCGCCGCTGACCAGGCTCCAATCGGGTTGCAGATAAGCCGGGCCGATTTGTAATTGACCGCGGCTGGCATAGCGACGAATGTCGCGGGTACGGGCGGCGGCTTCATTAGGTGGCAGCTGGGCCAGGTAATCTTCGATGATCGCCGTTTGGCCGTCGAGGACGAAACGATAGTCGGGGTCGGCGGCCAGCCGGGCCAGGAGATTGTTGAAGAAAGTAGGGAGCCAACGATTGGCGTATTTGGCAGAAAAAATCCACTCACGATCCCAATGGTTGTGAGTGATCAAGTGTATTTTTGTTGGTTTAACCATTAAATTTCCTTTACGTTTGATTGTTGGATAACCAGGTCGGAGTGTGCCCCTTTAGACATCGTCTCCAGTTTCGGCAAGCTCTTGTGTTGGCTGCTGGGAACCAGCAAATCGGCGTAATAACGGCCGTCCAATCTTTCATGAAAGACCGGCAGATCGATTTCCCGCAATGGGCGATAATAGGTGACATTTTCCGGTTCGGCATCCGCTTCCAGTAGTTTCATTCGCCGCATGTCATCCAGAAGCTCATCCTTCAGACCTTTAGGGCAGATCGACGAGTGGTAGATGACCTGCATGGCGGCGTAGGTCATATCGTCGATGTGTTCTTCGCCCTTGCTGGTATCGTGCATGTGGGGGTTGCGCGAGGCTATTTGAAAAACCTCAACATGCTGCTGAATTTGCTTTTTGCGCAGGGTGCTGCCCTCCAGCCCGCCAAATTGCTCGAAGAGGTTGATGTAGTGGTACGGCTCGATGGAATAGCCGGAGGAATAGCCCAGTTGCATGGCCAGGTTCATCGTCAACGCGTGTTCACCCGCATTGCCGGTTTTGATGATCTCTGTCTCAAAACCCGTGTACTCGCCCATCAGACTATTGAGGAGGCGGTTGGTATTGCGCGAGGTGCGGCCCCACTTGGCGAAAAAGAGGCTGTCTTTGACAATTTTGGGCTTGCTGTGCCAGGCGATGCGGACCATGACGTGGGATGATCGGCTCATCACGAAACCGGCGGCGTATTCGCGAACGTACTCCAGCACCGCGCCGGGAAAGTAGTTATCGGAATCAACGAAACCGATATACCGCCGCCCGGCCAATCGGGCCAGCAAGGTGGCGACGATCATGCCTTCGGCCTTGCCGCTGCGCACCAGGCCGGTCTGCGGATCCAGTATTTCATCGTAGCCACTCCGGCAGAAGGCCTCGGCGATAGTCTTGTCCTTCTGATGGACGACCAGAATTTGCTTGCCGGTGAATTTGGCCAGGCGGGCGAAAGCCTCGCGTTCCAGGGCAAACCGGTCGACCGGATCGCGGGAGCTATTGGATGCGATGATTACCAGGCAATTGTTGGGAATGCCGGCCAGCACGCCTTCGACCAGTTTGATGCGCTCGCCGCGTATGGGCACAACGATGGCCATGTGTTGCTCGATGTCGTGCAATTCCTCATAAGCGATGCGACGAATGATTTCCAGATCGGAATTACCGGGTTTTTTGCGTTTGAGACCGGCGTCCAGCTCCCAAACTTGCTGGACACTGTGGATCAGGACCGCGCCGAAACGCTCGCTGTCCTGGGGAATGGCGATCCGCATGGGATTAAAAGGTTCCTTTGGTTGCGGTTGATGGCTGATGGGCGCACCGGCCAACCGGGCAACAATAGAGCCGGGCCGGGCTTGACCCGGCCGGATTTTCATGGATATGGCTAACTTGATTCTACTATATTTTGGCCTAAATGGGCATACTAATTCAGAATTTCTGCCTTAAAAACTCAGTTTCAAGGCTTAAGCCTCGGGGGTGAGGCTGGTAGAGCACCAGATCAATCGTTCTGGGTGAACCGATTTTGATTACTTATGCAACTATGAATTTAGCGGTTGTGAGGGCACATTGACAAATAATTATTTCCATATTAAACTATTTGATATCAAACGAAATGAGCGGCAAGGGTTTCCTTGCCGGTAGGAGTAACCAACATGCAGCTACATGGATTGCACCACGTCACCGCCGTCACCGGCGACGCCCCCGCCAATGTCGATTTCTATACCCGCGTGCTGGGCTTGCGGCTGGTCAAGAAATCGGTCAACCAGGACGATGTCTCAGCCTACCACCTCTTTTACGCCGACAAATTGGGCAGTCCCGGCACTGACATGACCTTTTTCGATTGGCCGCGCACCGGCCCCGACCAGCGCGGCACGGACAGCATCGCCACCACGATGTTTCGCGTCGACGGCCGCGCCGCCCTGGATTATTGGGCCGGGCGACTGGCCAGCCACGGGGTGCGGCAGCAACCGATCGAGACGTTCAACGGCCGCGAGATGTTGCGCTTCGAGGACCCGGAGGGGCAGCGGCTGGCGCTGGTCGATGACGGCGGCGCGCCGTTCGAGGGCGAGATATGGCCCGGCATGGATGGCGATGAAGTACCTGAGATCTTTGCCATCCGTGGCTTCTATGGCGTGACCCTCAGCGTGCCCCGGCTGGATCCGGTCGGCCAGATTCTGACGCGCATTCTCAACTTCGAGGAGGCCAGGCGCCTGCCCAACCCTGATAATCCGGATGAGGAGATCGTCATCTATATGATGGATGGCGGCGGGCCGGGCAAGGAAGTGCACGTGCGGGTGCAACCGAAGGCGGCGCGGGCCTGGCTGGGGCGCGGCGGAGTCCATCATGTCGCCTTTCGCCTGAGCGACGACGCCGAGCAACTGGATTGGGCCAGCCATTTGAGCCAGGCGGGCATCGGCCACTCCGGCGTGATCGACCGCTATTACTTCAAATCGCTCTATTTCCGCATCAGCAACGGCATTCTGTTCGAGCTAGCCACCGACGGCCCCGGCTTCACGGCCGACGAGCCGCTGGAGACCCTGGGCGAGGAATTGGCCTTGCCGCCCTTCCTGGAGCCGCAGCGGGCCCGGATAGAAGCCGGATTAAAGCCGCTAGCGGTTTGATAGGTTCCACAGATTAGGCAGATTTCACAGGTCGCCAAATTGCACGGGCGAGACAAGCGGCACGACCTGATTAACGATTCACCGGTCTGTTCGCCGCCGGTCGTCTCGCCCTCCGTCCCCACAAAACAAGGGTGGGACAGCGCGCCAGGATCGATTCAGGCCATCGCCGGCCGCAGGCGCGCTGTCCCACCCCAACCCGATTCAATTCGTAGCCGGATGGTTGGACGGATTTTTTCGCCATTGATTTTCTAGAACGAAGGTTCTATAATTGTCTGCGGTTCTCAATGGATTCAGGTTTTGTAAGCGGAATACTATCAAAAGGAGGCAGCAATGAATAGATCCAGGCTGCTCAATTGGTTGCTGGCGGAGCGCGGGCAATTTGAAGCTTTGCTCGACGAGATAGGCGAGGCACGCATGGAGCAGCCCGGCGTGACCGGCGAATGGTCGGTGAAGGATATCCTCGCCCACCTGACCACCTGGAATCGCGACATCGCCCTGCGTATCCGGGCCGTCCAGCGCAACGAACCGGAGCCGCCCCCACCCTGGCCGGCTCATCTAGAGGGTGAAGATACGATCAACGCCTGGATTTACGAGACCCATCGCGACCGGCCGGTGAGGGATGTCCTGGCCGAATCGCGCCGGGATTTTCAGGAATACCTGGCCATCATCGAAAGCCTGCCCGACGACATTCCCATCCACCCGACCTGGCGGCTGATTTATTTGGGCGATAAGCGCTTCCCCGCCGGGGAATTCTTCGACCATTTCCACGACGACCACGAACAGGACATCCGCGCTTGGCTGGCGCGGGAGCACCAGGCCGGTAGCATCATCCCCATCCAGCTCTGGCAAGGAATGATCTGGCGGCAGTTCGGGGCATCCATCGATACGCTGGAAAACCTGATACGCGCTTATCCCGACGAGCTGTGGCACGAGCAACTGTGGCCGACGCCTGCCGGGCGACCGGAGTTTTCCCAAGTCTGGTATGTCGTCTACCACGCCTTGTTCTGGCTGGAGTTATACCTGACCGGTTCCGAGGACGGCTTCGAGCCCACGGCCCCTTTCACGCTGATCGAGCAGGACGAGAACGGCCCGCTGCCGGAACGGCCGTACACAAAAGATGAACTCCTGTCTTATCTTGATCATGGCCGCGAGCGGTGCCGGGCGACGATCGCGGCTCTGACCGACGAAAAAGCCCTGCGGCGCTGCCGGTTTCCCTGGGGCGAGGTTCCCTTCGCCGAGTTGTTTACCTATAACCTGCGCCACGTCCAGGAACATGCCGCCCAACTGAGCCTGTTCCTGGGTCAGCACGGCTACCCGGTCCCGGACTACGAAATCATGGCCGGGACCGAACTGTCCTCTCCAGTGGGGCACGTCTAGCCAATCACAATACACCCATATGTAAGGGCGGGACAATCGGTGCGCGTCATCCTCTCTAATCTGAGATCGTTGGTCACCGATTGTCTCGCCCCACGACAAACAAAATTTGACGATTGAAATCTGCGTAATCTGTGGAGTTTTTTCCCATGCTGACCATTGACCTCAAAACCGCGCGCCGCTTCATCCTCGGCAAACAAGGCCTGTGGCCCGGCCGTCGCGGGCGCGGCCTCGCGGGGACGGAACAGGCCATGCGCGAGATGGAATACCTGCAACTCGATCCGCTGCAAATCATCGCCCGCAGCCACGACATCGCCCTGTACAGCCGCGTGCTGGACTATACGCCCGGCCTATGGGAGGAAGTCACTTATGGGCAGCGGCGGTTTTTTGATTGGGGCGGTTGGCTGGCGACCCGCCAGATGGCCGAACTGACCCACTGGCGCGTGGTCATGCGTCGCGAGCGCGACGGTGAGGCTGGCGACGGCCGCATCCCGGCCTTGGGCCGCGAGCACGCCGAGACCATCGCCAAAATGAGACAGGTCCTACGCGAGCGCGGCACCGTCAGCAACCGCGACTTCAAAATGGCCGACCGGACGCGCACCCAAAGCTACCGCGGCCGCAAGGATAGCTCGCTGGCCCTGTACTACCTGTGGCGCACCGGCGAGGTGATGACCCACCACCGCGAAAACTTCGAGCGCATCTATGCCCTCACCGAGCTTGTCGCCCCGGCTCATCTCATTGCGGAAAGCGATGGGGCTGAAGTCGGCCGCTTTCTGATCAAAAAGGAGATCAGCTTCGCCGGGCTGGCGCGCATCAAGCGGACGGCCGAGGGGTATCACGGGCGCGGCGAGCCGGATCGGGCGGCAAACAACAACCTGGACCGACTGTTGGCCGACGGCGACCTGATCGAGGTGCGAGTGGAGGGCTGGAAGCAGACCCAGTACGCCCTCGGCCGCGACGCCGGACTGCTGGCGGATTTGAGCGCCGGGCGCTTGCCGGATGAGTGGTCGCCGCTGGGGCCAACCACTCTGGATGAAGCCGTCTTCCTCGCCCCACTCGATCCCGTCAGCGCGCGCGGCCGGGCCAAAGTCTTGTTCGGCTTCGATTACGTTTGGGAAGTCTACAAGCCGGTACACAAGCGCAAGTACGGCTACTACACCCTGCCGGTCTTGTGGGGCGACCGACTCGTGGCCCGTTTCGACAGCAAGCTCGACCGGACGACGAATACGTTTATCATTCTCGGCTTCTGGCTGGAGGATGAGGTGCTGGCGAGTGATGAGGCTTTCGCCAGGGCGCTGGCCGCCGGGTTCAGGCGGTTTGTGGCCTTTCTCGGCGCGAGTCAGCTGGAGGCCGGGGCGATCCGCGAACCATTATTGCGCCAACAGGTACAATCAATGGACTTTTAGGGGGATGGGATAAACGGCACGGGTGCAACAAAAAAGCAAAAAAGCCTCTGAAGATAAAGCGGACTTACGTTCGCCACCCTCAGAGGCTTAAAAAATTGCAATAAAAAAGGTCTTTTGGCAATGACCTACTCTCCCAGGGAGTCGCCCCCCAAGTACCATCAGCGCTGGCGAACTTAACTGCCGGGTTCGGGATGGGACCGGGTGTACCCTCGCCGCTCTAATCACCAAAAGACCTTTCAAAAAACTATTTAATTGTAAACGCCGGCCCGTTGCCGGGCGGCGAAGTTGCGGATGGCACCGCAACCGAATATTGATTATGACACTGGACAACGATTTTTGAACTTTAATTGTTATGGTTAAGTTCGCGAAGCCAAAATTCCAAATTCTCCGCACCATATGCGACGTAAGCCCTCGACCATTAGTACGGCTAAGCTGAACATATTGCTATGCTTACACCGGCCGCCTATCAAGCTAGTCGTCTTCTAGCGGTCTTACTCCATTACGGATGAGGGATCTATTCTTGAGACGAGTTTCCCACTTAGATGCTTTCAGCGGTTATCTCTGCCAGACGTAGCTACCCAGCGATGCCGTTGGCACGACAACTGGCACACTAGAGGTCTGTCCATCCCGGTCCTCTCGTACTAGGGACAGCTTCTCTCAAATCCCTTACGCCCACAGCGGATAGAGACCGACCTGTCTCACGACGGTCTGAACCCAGCTCACGTACCGCTTTAATGGGCGAACAGCCCAACCCTTGGGACCTTATCCAGCCCCAGGATGCGATGAGCCGACATCGAGGTGGCGAACCTGGTCGTCGATATGGACTCTTGGACCAGACTACCCTGTTATCCCCGGAGTAGCTTTTATCCGGTAAGCCACGGCCCTTCCACTCGGAACCGTGGGATCACTAAGCCCTACTTTCGTACCTGCGCGACTTGTATGTCTTGCAGTCAAGCTCCCTTGTGCCTTTACACTCAACGGCTGGTTTCCATTCAGCCTGAGGGAACCTTTGGGCGCCTCTGTTACTCTTTAGGAGGCGACCGCCCCAGTCAAACTACCCACCAGCCACTGTCCCCATGCCGGATAACGGCAACAGGTTAGAGCCAAAACTAAACCAGGGTGGTATTTCAACGGCGGCTCCACCGAGACTAGCGTCCCAGCTTCAAAGCCTCCCACCTATCCTACACAGGTTTAGCCCTAACTCAATGGCAAGTTATAGTAAAGCTTCACGGGGTCTTTTTGTCCCGCTGCGGGTCACGTGTATCTTCACACGTCCTTCAATGTTCGCCGAGTCCCTCGTTGAGACAGTGCTCCTCTCATTACGCCATTCGTGCGGGTCGGAACTTACCCGACAAGGAATTTCGCTACCTTAGGACCGTTATAGTTACGGCCGCCGTTCACTGGGGCTTCGGTTCAAAGCTTTGGCTTGCGCCTAACCTCTCTCCTTAACCTTCCAGCACTGGGCAGGCGTCAGCCCCTATACTTCGTCTTTCGACTTAGCAGAGACCTGTGTTTTTGTTAAACAGTTGGAAGAGCCATTTTTCTGCGGCCTCCAGCAGCTTTGCTAAAAGCTGACCACCAGAGGCCCCCCTTATTGCGAACGTACGGGGGAAATTTGCCTAATTCCTTAACGAAGGTTCTCTCGATCCCCTTGGTATACTCTACCCACCTACCAGTGTCGGTTTGCGGTACGGTCACTGAAACTTCAACGTTTAGAAGATTTTCTGGGCGGCATGGCTCAATCACTTGTGGCTCTAGGCACCGCCATCGCGTCTCGGACTCAGGGTGCGGATTTGCCTACACCCGTCATCGTCCTACCTGCTTGGCACCTCAATCCAATAAGAGGCTGACCTACCACGCCGCGTCCCTCCATCACTCCATTTCAGTGGTTCCGGAATATTAACCGGATGTCCATCACCTACGCCTTTCGGCCTCGGCTAAGGACCGACTAACCCGACGCGGACTGACCTTCCGTCGGAAACCTTAGGTTTACGGGGAACATGGTTCTCACATGTTTTGCGCTACTCATGCCGGCATTCTCACTTGTGTAGGCCGCAGCAGTGCTTTCGCTCTACCTTGTATCTCCTACACAACGCTCTCCTACCATAGCAACCGAGGTTGCTATCCGTAGCTTCGGTGGTGTGTTTAAGCCCCGTTGAATTTTCCGCGCAAAAGCGTTTGACCAGTGAGCTATTACGCACTCTTTAAAGGGTGGCTGCTTCTAAGCCAACCTCCTGGCTGTCTAAACACTCTCACATCGTTTCCCACTTAACACACACTTGGGGACCTTAGCTGATGGTCTGGGCTGTTTCCCTTTCGACTATGAAACTCATCTCAC
>JAWOHK010000152.1:0-10181 GCA_046485205.1 Chloroflexota bacterium
TGGCCTATCAATATACTTTTGAGCAGGCTGGCCAACCACAAACCGTGTGGTTTATCGGCGAGTCGGCCTTGAATAATCGTCTGCTCGTGGCGCGCGACTATAATCTGCGCGGTATCGCCGTGCGGGGGATGGGCGAGCTGGGCAGCGGTGAGACATATGCGGCCATGTTCAATCACTATGTGGGCGATGGCGAGCCGCCGCAGCCCGGCGGCGCGGCAATCGCTTGGACCGTTCGCGACGAAAGCGGCAGCGTTGTCGCCAGCGATACCGGCAGCGATCTGGCTTTTGAGTGGACGGCAACCGAAAATCCAGGAACCTACCTGGTTGAAGCCAGCCTAGTTCTGGGCGATACCGTTTCGTCTCTAGGAGAAGTTGAGGTTGTTGTGGCCGGTGCTGAAGTAGTTGAGGTTGAGGCGACGGTAGAAGCGACGCCGGCTGAAACCGAAGACACAACGTCACCGACCCAACCGGTCGCGACCCCCATCGCCAGCGGCAATATCGGCGAGCCGGGCGAAGCTGTGGCCGTGGTCAACGTGCCGGCCAATGTGCGCACCGGCCCCGGAATCTCTTACGGAACCATCGCCGGTGGCGCGGCCGGCGGAGCGCGGGTGCAACTCATCGGTCGTAACGATCGCGGCGACTGGTTTAACATCATTTTGCCGAGCAGCGAACGCGGCTGGATCCTCAACAGTCTAGTGACCGTCAACACCGGGTTTAACCCGAATAGCCTGGAAGTCGTCGAAGCTCCGCCGCCGGAAGCCCCGGTCGCGGGTGCGCCGGCACCGGCTCCCAGCGTCAGCGGCGGCGCGCCGCCGGTGGCTCCGGTGGGCAATGTCGGCAATTTTGAATTAGGTGGCCAGGCCGCGGGTTTGCCGGTGGGCGTCATGCAATATGCCGGGATGACTTGGATCAAGAAGCAGCACAAGTGGGGTCCGGGTGATTCGCCGCAGGCTGTGGCCGGCCTGATCAACGAAGCCCATGCCAGCGGCATGAAAATTCTGCTCGCCATCCCTGGCCAGCTCTACCCGAGCAGTATTGACTACGAGGAATATACCAACTTCCTGGGCGGTGTGGCTGCACTGGGACCGGATGCCATTGAGGTCTGGAATGAGATGAACATCGACCGCGAGTGGCCGGCCGGACAGATCGACCCTGCGGCTTATGTCAACAACATGCTGCGACCCGCTTATCAAAAAATCAAGGCGGCCAACCCGAACGTCATGGTCATAACCGGTGCCCCCGCTCCGACGGGATTCTTCGGCGGCTGTCATGGTGGCGGCTGTGATGATGCGCCGTACGTGGCTGGAATGATGGCCGCGGGCGCGGGCAGTGTCTCCGATTGTGTTGGGGTGCACTACAATGAAGGGCTCATGCCCCCGGCGGCCACCAGTGGTGACCCGCGCGGCGCGGGCGGTCACTACACCCGCTACTTCCAGGGCATGATCAACGCTTACACCGCCGCCGGAGCGGGCCGGTTGTGTTTCACCGAATTGGGCTATCTCAGTGGCGAAGAATGGGGTTATCTGCCTTCAGGCTTCCTCTGGAAAGCGCCATATAACCTGACGGTTGCCGAGCATGCTCGCTATCTGGCCGAGGCGGTCCAAGTGGCGGTTCAGAGTGGTCGTGTGCCGATGCTCATTGTCTTTAATGTCGATTTCACCACCTGGGGCGACGACCCGCAGGCAGGCTATGCTATGATCCGACCCGGCGGTGGTTGCCCGGCGTGCGAGACGCTGCGCGCGGTTATGGGGCGCTAAACGTTGGTCAACTAAAAGGAGAGAAGAACCCATGCAACTGCGAAACTCGCGGATGATTGGCTGGCTGTTGGTAGCCTTGATCGTGGCTCTGGCCGCCTGTGGCGGGGATGAAACGCCGGCTGCAGAACCGGCCGTAGTACCGGATACGGGGCAACAGGAATCGGTTGAGCCTTCTGCTCAGGAGGAAGTTGTTCTGCCACCTCCGGTTGTCCAGGACGAAGTTCTGCCTACTCCAACCCTGGCCTCCACTTCGGATGGGGGGACCCAGGGCGAACTCGTCCCGGAGGAGGAAACGGTGAGCGGGCCGTGGCCGGCTGATCGTTTCGGCTACGGAATCCAAATTCACGGTAACGCCACTGTTGGTGACCCGGCGGCGACGATGCAGGCCGTCGGCGATCAGCTCGGCATGGATTGGGTGAAGGCCCAGATTCAATGGTGGTTGGTCGAACCGGATCGTGAAACGGACCAATGGTTTTTCTATGACGCCGTCATCGATCAGGCCCATCTATATGACCAACGTCTGATGCTCAGTGTGGTTGGCGCTCCGGAATGGACACGGGCAGCCGGCGGTGAGAACGGCCCGCCCGATGATTATAATGAGTATGCCCGCTTCCTGGGCGAGTTGATCGATCGCCACCCCGGCAAAATCGACGCCATCGAGGTTTGGAACGAACAGAACCTCGACCGCGAATGGACCAGCGCCAATGGCATTAGTCCGGAGGATTATGTCCGCTTTCTGCAGGTGGCCCACGACACGATCAAGGCCAAAGATCCCAACATCATCGTCATCAGCGGCGCGCTCTCACCAACTGGTACGGGCGACTGGGTTCGCTGGGCCGACGATTTTGAATACATGGATCGGGCGCTGGCCGCCGGGATGCTCAACTACGCCGATTGCGTCGGCGCGCATCACAACGGCTACAACATTGGACCGGACGTAGCTTACGACGCGACCGGCAACTCGCCCAAAGCAGCGACGGCCATCTTCCGGGGGCCGTTCGACAATCCCCATCATTCCTGGAGCTTCTACACCACTCTCAATGAGTACGCTGAAAAGATCAGGGCATATGATCCCAATAAAAAGTTGTGCGTGACCGAGTTTGGGTGGGCCAGCAGCGAAGGCTATGGTGAGTATCCTCCGGGCTTCGAGTTTGCCCAGGATAATACCATGCAGGATCAGGCCGACTATGTCGTCCAGGCGTTCGACCAGATGCGCCTGTCGGACGACGTCTGGCTGGCCTTCCTGTTCAACTTCGACTTCGGCAACAAGGGCAGCGGCCCAACCGACGATCCCGTTCCGTATAGTATTGTCGACACCCAGGGCATTCCTCGCCCGGCATTCGGCGCGTTGGCCGATATGGCTAAAGAGCAGTAGTCAGTAAGATTTTATTATCCTGTATTCAGTAGGTCAGCTCTCAAGATTGAGGATAAACTGACCTACTGAATAGTGAATTACCAACTCCTGCTCTCTCAAAAACCGGCCCCATGCGCCCTTCCTCGCGCGTTATTCTCCTATTCCTCCTGTCCTTGTCGGTTGGCGGGTGCACACCGGCCAACACGACGCTTGATCTAATGGGCGACGAACCGGTCGTCGAAAGCTTTACCTCGCCCGATTACGGCATTCACACGTCCATGTGGTGGGACCCGGAAATCATGCAGCGCGATTTGCGCCTGGTCGAGGAAATGGGCTTTAACTGGGTCAAGCAAAAATTTCCCTGGCGCGAAATAGAAGGGATCGAAAAGGGCCAGTATGACTGGTATCGACCCGATCTCATCGTCGACGAAACCGAGAAGGCCGGGCTGGAACTACTGGTTCGGTTGGATCGCCAACCGTTTTGGTCTGAACCTCTCGACAACCAGTGGCATGATAACCAGCCGCCGGGCGACTATCAGGACTTTGCCGATTTCTGCGGCGCGGTGGCCGAACGGTATCGCGGACGCATCGCCGCCTATCAGGTGTGGAACGAGCCGAACCTGGACCGTGAATGGGGTTTGCGGCCGCCCGACCCGGAGGCCTACACGGAGTTACTCAAGGTTTGCTATCTGGCCATCAAGACCGCCGACCCCGATGCCATCGTGATTTCAGCCGGGCTGGCTCCCACCGGTACCGATTCGCCCGAGGCCATGCCCGATGATAAATACCTGCAGGGTATGTACGATGCCGGGGCGGCCCCTTACTTCGATGTCCTGGGCCTGAATGCGCCCGGCTATCGCGCGCCGCCGGAACTGGAACCGGTCGAGGCCGAGTCGGAAGTTTATGGTGGCGGGCGCTGGTTTGCCTTTCGCCACGTCGAAGACATGCGCGCCATCATGGTGGCCAACGGCGACGGCCACAAACAGGTCGCCATCCTGGAGATGGGCTGGACATTGGATCAGGTGAACCCGGAATATGCCTGGTTCGCCGTCGACGAGCCGACTCAGGCCGACTATCTGGTGCGCGCCTTTGAGTACGCGGCTGATCACTGGCAACCATGGATGGGCTTGATGGTGGCCATCTACATCGCCGATGCTGAGTGGACGCAGGACAACGAGCAATGGTGGTGGGCAATTGTCTTGCCCGACGGCACACCCCGCGCCGCTTACGATGCCTTGCGCCGGATGCCGAAAGTGGCACAATAAGGCGCGAAGATGTTCTGGTTAATCGCTTTTTCCTATTGGATCCACCTGTTAGCCACCGTTGTCTGGCTGGGTGGTATCGCCCTGATGGCCTTCATTGCCTGGCCCGCGTTGCGTCAGGGAACTCTCTCTGCCAACCAATGGTTCCAACTCCAGAAACGGTTCCTGCCTTGGGTCAACGCTAGTCTGGTCGCTTTGCTCATCACCGGTTTCGTGCAAATGACCAACGATGAGAATTACAGCGGCTTTCTGGCGATGGACGGCATCTGGGCCTGGGCCATGCTGCTAAAACACATCGCCTACACTGGCATGGTGGCGGTGACGGTCTATCTACAATTCAATCTATACCCCGCCATGAACCGGCTGAGGCTGTTGACAGAATCCCAACCGGCTGTGGCCGAGGCCGAAAAACAAAAGCTGGCGCGGCAGGAAATACGTTTTTTGCGTCTGAATGTCATTTGCGCGACAGCCGTTCTCCTTTTTACGGCTATCGTCACCGCGGTTTAATCTACCCGGCCATGCCCAGCTGCATTCCCCAAAAAGCCGTTAGTTTTCCGTAAGGAATTTCGTAAGGGAGCGTGAATAAACTGTTAATAGGTGGTATGGGCAATTCGCCCGCCTCTTCCGACGCCAAGGAACGGTAACAGATGATTCAGGCTCCGGTAACCAAAAAAACAAAACCATTTCCGCGGGTAACCTCGCGGCGCATCAACCGGCTGTTGAAATTTAGCCTGGATTATGCTCTCGTTGTTCCAACCCTGATGCTGATCACGCCGCTTCTGCTGATGATCGCCGTCTTGATCAAACTTGATTCGCCTGGCCCGGTGCTCTATCGTCGTCGGGTGGTCGGGCGCAATGGTCGCGAATTCGATGCCTTCAAGTTCCGTACCATGTTTATCGACGGCAACGATCGGCTGATCACCCACCGCGATCTATGGATGGAAGTATTACACGGCGACATCGACCATGACCCACGGCTGACGCGCGTCGGTCGCTTCCTGCGCCGTTATGGGCTGGATGAGCTTCCGCGCCTGCTCAATGTGTTGAACCGCACGATGTCGCTGGTCGGCCCGCGCATGATGACCCGGACAGAGCTCATGAAGTTCGGTTATCGGGTCGAGGGCTATTGCAGCGTATTACCGGGTATGACCGGCCTCTGGCAGGTTAGGGGCCATGCGCGTGACCTGAATGTCCGGTCGGAACTGGAATCGGAGTACATTCGCAACTGGTCGGTTCTGCTGGATGTCAAGATCCTCTTCCGGTCGGTCCTTGTGGCCTTCGCGGCCGAAGCGTAAGCCCCATTCTCCAAATCGTTTAGGATAACCCCACCGGATTCCGGTGGGGTTTTTTTCTGCTTGTGCCGGACGGTCTCATGCCCGATAATGGAAAGGCAATGATGAACCTGAGCGAAAAATGGCAGACCGTCCTGTTGATTGCTTTGGCAGAATCGCTCGTATTGGGTTTATGGTTTTCGGCTTCGGCCGTCGCCCCCGCATTGGCAGCGGAATGGAGCCTGACCGAGGCGCAGGCCGCTTGGCTAACCATGTCGGTCCAGATTGGTTTTGTTGCCGGTGCATTTCTTAGCGCGCTACTCACCCTGGCGGACATATTCCCCCCACGCTTGGTCTTTGCCGTGGGGGCTTTTCTGGGGGCGATGTCAACTATGGCTATCGCCACTTTCGCCAGTGGGCCGGGGATGGTCATCGGAGTGCGTTTCCTCACCGGGTTTGCATTGGCCGGTGTATACCCGGTGGGCATGAAGATCATGGCCACATGGATGAAACAAGATCGTGGTCTAGGATTGGGCTTGCTGGTCGGCGCGTTGACAATCGGGTCCGCTTTTCCCCATTTATTACGGGCCTTGGGCGGTTCGGGGGATTGGCGTCGCGTCCTTTATATGGCCACCGTCCTAGCCTTGCTAGGCGGTATGCTGGGTTTGTGGCGGGGTCGACTCGGACCGCACCGTAGCGCGCCGGCTGTCTTTCGTGTAGGCTATATCGGCCAGGTTTTGCGCGAGCGCGGCCTGCGGCTGGCAAATTTTGGCTATCTGGGTCATATGTGGGAACTTTACGCGATGTGGACTTGGATCCCATTGTTCTTGTTGGAATCATACCGGCTGGCTTCGTCCGGCACAGTCTTTGGAATGACGGTGGAAACGGCCGCCGCCCTGGCCGCCTTTACGGTGATAGCCAGCGGTGGCCCCGGAAGCGTGCTGGCCGGTCAGTTGGCGGATAGATGGGGCCGAACCCGGACAACCATCCTTTGCCTCGCTATTAGTGGCGGGTGTGCCTTTGTGATCGGTTTTCTATTTGGCGGCAATATCGTGCTTGTCACACTGGTCGCCCTCATCTGGGGATTTACCATTGTCGCGGACTCGGCCCAGTTTAGCGCGGCCGTCAGCGAACTGGCCGAATCGGATTACATGGGCACCGCTCTTACCCTGCAGACAAGCCTGGGTTTTTTGCTGACACTGGTAAGTATCCGTGTCATTCCTCTTCTGGTGACTACTGTGGGCTGGCAATGGGCTTTCACGATCCTGGTATTGGGGCCGGTATTCGGCATCTGGGCGATGAGAGCTTTGGGGCAGTCAGCCGCGGTGGCCAAACTGGCGGGAGGTCGGGGATGAGAGACGCCACATGCTGACCATCGACGGGCGATTGGGCGAGGGCGGGGGCCAGGTGTTACGCACCAGCCTCAGCCTGTCGGCGCTAACCGGTCGGCCGTTACGCCTCATCCACATCCGTGCCAAACGCAGCAAGCCGGGCCTCCGACCCCAGCACCTGACGGCGGTGCGGGCAGTTGCTCAACTCTGTGGCGCGACACTGGTCGGTGACGACATCAACTCCCAGATGCTGGAGTTTCGGCCGACCATGCCGTCGCAACCGGGCATTTACGAATTCGACGTGGCGGACACAGCCCGGGGCGGATCGGCCGGGTCGATGATGCTTATCTTGCAGGCGCTCTTGTGGCCCATGCTCTTCGCCGGGGCGCCTTCCCGTCTGACGCTCCGCGGCGGCACTCATGTCCCCATGAGCCCGCCCTTCCACTTCATCGACCAGGTGTTCCGGCCCGCGGTCGCCCGAATGGGTGCGGTGTTTACCCTCGATTTGCGGCAGTGGGGTTGGTTCCCGGTGGGCGGTGGAGAGGTAGCGGTCACCATCGAAGCGGTCGAACGCCTCGACGCGCCGGTATTCAGCTATATTCCCCCGGAACGAGTCGCCGGCGTCGCCGCCGTCACCAACCTTCCGGCCGATATCCCGCAGCGCATGGCCGGGCGGGCGACCAATTTGCTGGCCGCGGCCGGCCTATCCTCCAGAATTCTGCCCGTGCGGGGAAATGGCCCCGGTCCCGGTGCGGGCCTGTTCCTCTGGCTGCCTCAAGGGGGCTTCAGTGCGCTGGGACACAAGGGATTGCCTGCGGATAAGGTGGCTGAAGAAGCAGTTGCGGAAACCCTGGCATTCGTGGACAATAAGACGATGGTGGATCGGCATCTGGCCGACCAATTGCTTCTGCCGCTGGCGCTCTGTCACGGCCGCGCGCGATTCACAACTGACCATTTGACCTTGCACACTACTACAAACGCTGAGTTGTTGCGGCTTTGGTTGGGCGTAAATGTTGACATAAAAGGCGACCTGGAGCACCCGGCCGAAATCAGCATCGAAGGCATCGGTTTTACCGTCGATTGAAACTCGCCGGCCTCGCTTCACTCGCTCACGCTGAAATAATATGTTCGAAGTTGTTTTCCTGGGCACCTCGTCGTCCGCTCCGACGGTTACACGAGGTCTTGCCGGGCACATGGTCCTCCACCGGCATTATCGTTTTCTGCTCGATTGCGGCGAGGGCACGCAACGCCAGATCCTCAAAAGTGGCCTGGGCTTCAAACGCCTGGACACTGTCCTTCTCACTCACGGCCACCTCGACCATATCCTCGGCCTGGCCGGATTGGTATCGACGCTCACGCGCTGGGAGAATATGGACCGCATCGATATTTATGGTGGTCGTGGCACGCTGACCCGCGTCCACGATTTGCTATTCCGGGTTGTCTTTGCCGGGCACAAGCCGCCGATCGATGTCCAGCTTCACGCGACCCGGCCGGGTGATGTCATCTGCGCCGACGACAAATTTACACTCACGGCTTTCAATGTCAGCCACCGCGGTCCCGATAACCTGGGATATTGCTTCGAGGAAAAGCCTCACCGTCCGTTTCTGGCTGACAAGGCCGAAGCGCTGGGTGTGCCCTTTGGCCCGGAACGAACGCAATTGGTGCGCGGGCAAGCTATCCGTTTGGCCGACGGCCGCCTGATTCAGCCCGACGACGTATTGGGTGAGGAGCTGGCGGGCACAAAGTACGTCCATATCGGCGATGTCGGCCGGACCGACAATCTGTACGAGATCGTTCGCAATGCCGATGCGCTGGTGATGGAAGCGACTTACACCGAGGAGGAGGGCGAGATGGCGCTTGACTTCGGCCACATGACGGCCGCCAAGGCAGCCCTGATGGCTCGCGATGCCGGTGTCAAGCACCTTATCCTGACCCACATCTCCCGTCGCTACTCGGAACGCGATATACGCAACGAGGCTCGTGCTATTTTCCCTAATACCTTCGTCGCCCGCGATCTGGACCACTTCCAGATCACGCGGGAGGGGGTGGTGCGAGTAAAAAAAGATGATGCCAGAGATTAAGCGATCATCTAGCGGCCATGACTGATCCGAATTACCACTCCCTCATTCCCGGCCAATACAAACTTCCCTGTCTCGATCGGCCCGAAGCGCGCCAGATCGGTTGACAATTCGATCATCGCCGATCGACCGCCCAGCGCGGCATGCAGGTTCAGCGTGTGTTCCTGTGCGGCGAAATTGAGCACCATCAGGAATCCGTCGTTTCCCGGTTTCGTCCGGCGGTAAGCCAGCACATCGGCCGCTCCCAGATCGACCGCCTTGTAGTCGCCGCGATGAAGCGCCGGTTCGGCCCGCCGCAAGGCCGCCAACCTTCGAAAAAAGGTCAGCATTGATGCCGGGTCGCCGTCCTGCGCGGCCACATTGCGAGTCGTGTAGTCTTCAGCCAGAGGCAGCCAGGGCGTCGCTGTACTTTCGGTGAACCCGCCATAGGGCGAGTTATCCCACTGCATCGGTGTGCGCTCCGGGTCGCGGCCCCATTTCTCGAACAGTTCCGGCTGCTGGAGAGCGGCCGGATCCATGCACTCCTCAAAGGGAATAGGCACGTCCTCCATGCCGATATCGTCGCCGTAATAGCAGGTGGGCGTGCCGCGCAGGGTGAGCAGGAGCATCTGGGCGGTGCGAGCGGGGTCGAGTAGATCATTTGAAACAGGGTTTGTTTCAAAAAACCCGGTTTCTTTGCGCACGCGGGTAGCGATGCGATGCTGGTCGTGGTTGCCGAGCACCCAGTTGGGCCAGCCACCGGGTGGCAAGGCGGCCTCGTAGTCACGGATATAGTTGCCGATGAGGCGAGAATCCCAGGGCAGATTGATCAGGTTAAAGTTAAAGGGCATGTGGCATTCATCGCCGTCGCCATAATAGGTCATCAACTTGTCGAGTGGCAGGTAGATTTCGCCGACCATCATCCGCTCGTCATATTCATCCAGCACGGCGCGCATGGCGCGAACGATGTCGTGAATGCCCTCCACATCGGCGGTGAAGATGTGGTCGAGCCGGTCGAACGGCCGCGCGTCCGGCGGGGCATGGGGGTTGGGCGGCTCATCGCGCAACTGCTCGTCCTTCAGCATCAGCCAAATAACGTCGACCCGGAAGCCGTCGACCCCACGGTTGAGCCAGAAGCGCATGTTGTCG
>JAWOHK010000201.1:0-18062 GCA_046485205.1 Chloroflexota bacterium
CGGAACTCGATGCGCTTGGCCTTGGGCGACTTGGAATACATAGGAATACGGACGGCCGCCGAACGGTTGCGGGCCGAATAGGCGATGACCACCGGTGCTTCGTAGCCCGGTACGAGGCGACGATAGGAATTGGTTGTCGGTGCCACGAGACCGAGCAGGGCATTAATGTGCTTCAGAATGCCACCGATATACCATTTGGCTGTCTGGCTCAATCCGGCATAGCCATCGGCATCGTAGAACAGCGGCTGGCCGTCTTTCCAGAGGCTCTGGTGGGTATGCATGCCGGAGCCGTTGTCGGCGTAGATCGGCTTGGGCATGAAGGTGACAGTTTTGCCGTGCTTCTGAGCCACATTCTTGACGATGTACTTATATAACTGGACGCTGTCGGCCATTTTGACCAGGTGATCAAAACGCATGTCGATTTCACACTGGCCGGCCGTGCCGACCTCGTGGTGATGGACTTCGACAGGCACGCCGGAATCGATCAGCGTTCGCACCATCTCCGAACGCAGATCCTGTAGTGTGTCAAACGGGGCTACGGGGAAATAACCCCGCTTGTGGGGTACGGAATGGCCGAACCCGAAGATACCATTGTTCCACGGACCCTCTACACTATCGACCTGATAGGCTGAAGAATATTCACCGGCTGAATACATCACTTTATCGAAGACGAAGAACTCCGCTTCCGGACCGAAATAGGCCGTGTCGGCGATGCCCGAACTTTTCAGGTAATCCACGGCTTTGCGGGCTACATAGCGCGGATCGCGCGAATACGGCTCGCGAGTGATCGGATCGTAGACATCGCCCACCAAGCTTAACGTTGGGGCAGCACAGATCGGATCGACGATAGCCGTAGATGGATCACAAATCAAGATCATGTCGCTGGCTTCGATACTCTGGAAGCCTCGAATTGAGGAGCCGTCAAACCCCAGACCTTCCTCGAAGGTGGAATCCTCATCGTACTGTTCAACCGGGAAGGAGAAATGCTGCCACTGACCGAATAGGTCGGTGAACTTGACGTCCACCACTTCGATGCCTTTCTCCTTAATGTACTGGGTAACTTCACTAGCATTCATCTCAAATACCTCCAAATAGTGGGTTCACAACAATGATGACCCGGCCCATCCCGACAGGGTTGATTTTGGGCGGGGTCGCACTTATTCAAAGCCCAACGCGGAGCGCCGGCTCTGGTAGTATTTAGCTAATCATTCCCGCCGGCAGCGCACCGACCGGTGTGCGTCGTGGCCGTTGCCATTGGGGACTAATTCCGGATAACCCGTTGCTCGTGCCGAACATCAACCCGAAACCGAGAATGATAAACCCGAGTGTGGTCATCCTCGTATCCATCAGGTTTTCGGCCATCATGTTGACGACATTCTTGGAGCGTACGAACCCGGCTTCCAGAAAGCAAAAGCCCCCTTGCATGAAAAACACAAGAAAGGCGGCGATCAGCACCCAGATGGTATCAACGGCGCTCAGCACCGATTCTTCCCCCGGGGCGGCCGTGCGGGTGAACAACAGGAGCAATCCAGTTAGTACAACGACATTGAATGATCGTCTGAACAGGCGAAGGTTCTGCCTTATCAATGCTGCATTCTCCTTCAATCCAATGAAGCCTCTCTAAATAAAAAACGCCTCCGCTGACCGCCGAATAAGTCCGGTCAGGAAGGCGTCGTGGCCTCAGATAAAAGATTCTATTGCTGCCGGAACGTTATTTCCGGCCCAATTTCCTATGATATATGATGATAAGGGAAAATTTTCATCTGTCAATCTGTGAAAAATGATGAAGCAAGGCAGTCTCGGCCGCCGGGCTGTCGAGCGAGGTGAGCCTGTTGAGGCAACATTACCGATACGCAATAACCACCGCACGGTCGGCACGACGCTCGGTAGTGAAATTGTTCGCCGCCACGGAGCCGATGGTGTGCCGGACGACACGATTCGCCTAACTTTTCAGGGGTCGGCCGGGCAGAGCTTCGCTGCATTTTTGCCGGGCGGGCTGACGTTCACGCTCGAAGGAGACGCCAATGATTACTTCGGCAAGGGATTGTCAGGCGGAAAGCTTATCGTCAAATCGCCTGACGGCTCAATCTTCGTCCCCTAAGAGAACATCATTATCGGCAATTTCGCTTTCTATGGCGCGACCGGCGGCGAAGCCTATAGTCGCGGCGCAGCGAGCGAGCGCTTCTGTGTTCGCAATAGCAGCGTCACGGCCGTTGTGGAAGCCGTTGGCGATCATGGCTGCGAGTACATGGCGGGTTGTCGTCTTGGGATCAACCGGCCGTAATTTCGCCGCCGGCATGTCGGGCGGCGTGGCTTTTGTCTATAATGGAGACGAAACCTTTGCCAAGCGTTGTAATCTTGACATGGTCTACCTGTTAGCGCTAACTGAATCCGATGGGGACGAAAGACCATCAATTTCCCAGAATTCACCGGTCTCGTTTGCCCGGCGCCGTGCGAGGCGGCCTGCACCCTGGGCATCTCCGACCCGCCGGTGACCATCAAGAGCATTGAATACGCCATTATTGAGCGCGCTTATGATGAGGGTTGGGTTCAGCCATCGATACCTGCGCGCCGGACCGGCAAGCGAGTAGCCGTAGTCGGTTCGGGACCAGCCGAACTGGCTTGCGCCGATCAGTTGAATACCGTCGGTCATGAGGTCACGGTCTTTGAACGCGCCGATCGCATTGGCGGCTTGCTCATGTACGGTATTCCCAACATGAAGCTCGACAAACGACTGGTCGAACGGCGTATCGATCTCATGCGCACCGGGGGCATACGCTTCGTAACCGGGGTTGAAATCGGCGCAGATATTCCGGCCGAGAAATTACAGCGCGATTTCGACGCCATCGTACTTTGCACCGGCGCCACCCGGCCGCGCGACCTGAACGTGCCCGGCCGTAAGTTGGGTGGCATTTATTTCGCCATGGATTTTCTGAAGGGTAACACAGAGAGCCTGCTGAATTCCGGCCACGCGAACGAGCGAGCCATCTCGGCTGCGGGCAAAGATGTCATCGGCATCGGCGGCGGGGATACCGGCACCGATTGCGTCGCCACGTCTCTGCGCCACGGCTGCCGCAGCCTGGTTCAATTCGAGATCATGCCCCGGCCACCGGATACGCGCGCGCCTGACAATCCCTGGCCGCAATGGCCGCGCGTGTACCGAATGGATTATGGTCAGGCCGAAGCCGCCGCCGTTTTTGGTCACGATCCTCGAACCTACCGCATTCAAACTGTCGAATTGCGGGGTGATGAAAACGGTTGCCTGCGTTCGTTGCGAACAGTAGATGTAACCTGGGCTGCCAATGGCAACGGTCGCCCGGCCTTGCAGCCAATCCCCGGTACCGAGCAGGAATGGCCAACACAGATGGTCATTCTGGCGCTGGGATTCCTTGGTCCAGAGGAAGGCTTGCTCCACCAATTGGGGGTAGAACAGGATGCGCGGACTAACATTGCCGCGCCTTACGGCCGATTCCAAACTAACGTACCCAACATCTTCGCCGCCGGCGATGCCCGTCGCGGGCAAAGCCTGGTCGTCTGGGCCATAAACGAAGGTCGAGCGCCAGCACGGGAAGTGGATCGCTATCTCATGGGCGAGACAAATTTGCCGTAAACATCATTCTCTCTGGTGGGTTTGGCTATTAATTTCTGCCTTTGAATCTAAGGGGGTATAATGCCGCCATCTTGTTGGCCCACCGGTAAAGCACCAGTTAACAGGTTAAAGATAATCGAAGGTGGTGGTGTATGTCCTTTTTAAGTAAAAATATCGGTCGATTGATCCTCCTTAGCATGGGTGTTGCAGGCGCATTAACCGGCGCTTTATTGGGAGTCGCCAAACCTAACGAGGCTGTATCCGATGAAGAAAAATCGCCGGAATCGTCAAGGGAATCATCCACTCATCAACCTAATTTTCTTGTCTTCATCATCGATGATCTGGAAGTTGAGCTCATGCAACGATTGTTGGCCGTCAATCAGTTGCCTAATATCAGGAGCAAGATCGTCGACGGGGCCGTTAACTTTCAAAATGCCATCGTCCCTACCAGTATTTGTACTCCATCGCGTGCCTCCTTCCTGACCGGTAAATTCGCACACAATCACGGTGCCTGGCACGTCATCGGTACCGAAGGACCTCATCAATTCGACAATTTTTTGAATTCAAACGGGGATGCCTATCTGCCTACCTGGCTTGGCGCGAACTACTTCCGGGCTTTCGTCGGAAAAATGCACCTGGGAAATCGCAATCCGAACTGGAATTTCTTCCGGCCGGTAGAAGGATATGATGCCCGGCCCTGCATGTATAAGGTCCGTGAGGGCGGCACCTGGGTAATGCCACCAGTTTATCAGACCAAATACATCGGCGATGCGGCCAAGCAAGCCATTCGCTCGGCCGGCAACAAACCGTTCTTCGCTGTGGTCGCGCCTATTGCGGTGCATGTCAATGTTGCCAACTGGCGCAAGATGGACAGCTACGCCAATAATACCTATACCGGTGCCCCGGTCGCCTTCGCCCAGTTCCGCAATCAATCCACCAATACCTGGCGGCAACACCTGGTGACGACCGAACCCGGGCCGAGCGGTCCCGTTCACAAATGGTGGGCACGGGATAGTGCACTCCGTGATGCCGGCTGGGGAGCGTGGACATTTTCCGGAAATGACATAGCCGTAGCTCCCAACACCGGCAATGGTTCCGTCGTAGGCTGGAATGTATTGCAACCGGCGGGCAACACCCGTCGCCAACAACTGGTTAAAAGCACCGGCGGGCCAAATGCCTCCTTCTATACAAGGGATATTGTCGACGGCCGTCCAGCCGATCCTTGGTCATTTGCCGGCAACCAGTCGATTCTGGGCGGGACGGGAAACGCACCAGTGGCCGCTTGGTCAGCCGTCGCTTTCCCCAGCGGGCTCATCCGCCAACAGGTTGTACGAGGGGATGAGGCAAACGGCTATACGAGCTATATACGCCATCGCCTGTCGGGGCCGGGCACTTTCACACCCTGGCGTCCCGATCCCGATTGGGGCGAAAGCGTGGTTTTTGGCCGGCTGTGTGGCTTCAATCTTGTGGCCACATCTGGAGTGGGTTTCATCGTCCAACTGGTGCAGCAGCGACCGGGCTCGACGAATTACGAGTGGTGGCAAAGTCCAGAGCTGGTTGATTTCCAGGAACTGGCTCAGATGGGGAACAACCCCGGTGCCAGTCGGAAATCCCCGGCGGCCCGGATAGCGGATGAAGGCAAGATGCTCAACTTCCCCTTCATGAAAGGAACCCATCGAACGATTGATTCGAGGAGCAACGAATTGGAAAGCCGCGAATCCGACGGCCCATCGACTACTGTTTCCGAGGTTCACCCTTATTACATGATGCGCGCCTATGCCGAAGGATCCTGGTCGCCGATAGCCCCGGGGCAGACATACAACTGGAGCGGCAATTTACCGGCCGGTCGGTTCCGCCTAAACCGGGATCCACATGGATTTGAGGCATCCCAGGCTGCTTTCGACTTACCCATCGGAAAAAGCTCGTTCAATCAACAACGGCCCAATTCTCTGCCGTTCTACAGCACGGCAACATGGCCGGATCTGCAAGATCGCGTGTGGGGTAACAAAAAACAGCAGGATTATTTGCGACGCCTCTATTTGGATCGCATGGAGCAAATGCTGTCTATCGATAAGATGGTTGGAGAAGTTATCGATGCCGCCGGGCCCAATACCATCATCATCTTCACCTCCGATAACGGCCACATCAATGGCGAACAACGGTTGAGCAATAAGCTAACCCCTCATGAGGAGTCAATCCGCGTACCGCTCTATATCAAGGTACCGGGTGGCCAGCGGCGGCAGGTGAGTCAACTGGTGGCTAACATCGATCTGGCGCCAACCATCCTCGATTATGCCGGGCTGCCATGGTCCAGTCCCACCTACAAAGTCGACGGCCGCTCCCTTCGTCCACTCATCACCACCGGCACCGCTACCGACTGGCGTCGCTCCATGTTGATCGAATTTCACAAGCCGCGCGGCCAGGACTTCCCCGCCACCGACTGGCGATTTGGGCTGCCGGATTATCTTGGGCTACGGGAGGTTGTCAATGCCCCCGCCGGGTCTATCAATACCCTGTATGTCCAGTACTATGGTAACTCCGGCAATCCCGCTTCGATGGTGGCATATGAACTCTATAATATGAACGCGGATCCCTTCCAGACCAACAACCTGACCCAAGACAGGTTGGTAGCCATGGACCGGCTTATCCGCGATTTCTATTCGGCAAGCGGTGAGACGGTACGCGAGCAAGAATCATCGGGGATTATTACGACCTGAACCGGATTGAAGTCGAACGGGTCAGGATAGACCGAACTTCTCCCTCAGTTTGTGCAGGTCGGCCTCGCCGATAGGTTTGAGCGGACCAATGGCGGCTGTGGCGATGAGCGAGCGAGCGCTATATTCGGCCACCTCTAGGCGATCCAGAGCCTGCACCAGGTCTTTTCCGGTGACCAGCACCCCTTCATTTTCGATCAAGACGACCGGTGATCGATTGAAATTCACGGCGCTCACGGTTTCAGGGTCCGGGGAAGGAAGCCGGGGAATGTCGCGCAGCATGATATAGCATTCCGGAATCGTCCGCGTATCGAAGGAAGCATCGGTGATAGCAAATGCAGTGGCGTCAGGTGGCTGGGCAAAAATCACAGCCTGAGCATTGGCGTGGCGCGCATAAATCGCCTGATGAAGCCCAACGCTTTTCCCCGGCTTTTTGCCACTCTCGTGCCGGCCGTCAGTAGTGACTAACACGAAATCCTCGGTTGCCAGATGGTGCCGATCCTTTCCTGCCGGAGTGATCAGGAAACTGGATTCGCTAAAGCGGGCGGAAATATCCCCCGACGTACTGAGCATAAGTTGCCGGCTATAAGCGCGGCGGGCGATGTCGGCCAGCTGGAGGCGCAATTCTCGCTTCAGGTAACCTCGACTTGACAATCCCAATTCCGCCGGCTGTGTGGATGGCTGGTCAGGGAGCTTGTTGGTCTTGGCATTTAACAGGGTGTTTCCGCCGATGGTTTGCGCGCCGATCAGGATGCGGGCGCAAAAGTCTAGCGCTTCCAGACGCTGAAAGGCCTCAAAAAGCGATTCGCCGGCGGTGACAACGCCGTGATTTTCCAGCATGACGACGTTATATCCGGCGGCGAAGGTCGCCGCGATGGCCTGGCCCAATTCTTCACTGCCCGTCAGAGCATATGGCGCATAGCTGATCGGCCCGCAAATACGTTGAATCCGGGGCAAGAGGCTGGTATCGGGAATGATGCGAGTGATGCTAAAAGCCACCAGCGCCGGGGGATGGGCATGGGCGATAGCTTTCAGGTCGGGTCGAGCCCGGTAGATGGCCTGGTGGAAGGGATATTCGGATGACGGCGAGCGAGGCCCAATTACTCGGCCGTCTGCGCGAATGCAAACCATATCCCGCGCCGTCAACCGGCCTTTGTCCATACCCGCGGGGGTAATCCATCTGTCGCCATCGCCGTCCTTGATCGATAGATTGCCGCCGGAGAGGGTTGTCATGCCGCCTTGATAGATGCGATTCATGATGGCGACCAATTGGTCACGGGGTTGCAGCGCTTGAACAGTCATGTAAGCCAATCAATATATGCTGAAACCGGAGTATACCGGGGACTCGGCCTAAGGGGAACGATATCAAGAAGCGATTTAGGAATAACATTTCAACCCGCAGTCGGCCCGTGCTATCATCTACATCCAGGAGTAATACCACAACACGGCCGAGAATCGGCGAGGAACGATATGGACTTTTCTTTCAATGAAAACCACAAGATGGTCGAACAGGCCGTCTACGATTTTGCCCGCAAAGAGATTATGCCAGTCATCAAGGCGCACGATCGCCACCATACTTTTCCCCACGAACTGCTGCCACAAATGGCTGCGCTGGGTTTCCTGGGCATCTGCCTGCCGGCGCGTTTTGGTGGGGCAGGGATGGATTACCTGTCGTTGGGGATCATCTCCGAAGGGCTTGAATTCGCCGATTCTTCCGTGCGCGAAACGATTGCTGTCCACCTGGGATTGCACGCCCTACCGATCTTTCAATGGGGCACGGAAGAACAAAAGCAGGCCTTTCTGCCGTCGTTGGCGACGGGTGAGAACATCGCCTGTTTCGGTCTGACCGAGCCGGGTGCCGGTTCGGATGTAGCCGCCCTGGCCAGCCGCGCCCGCCGCGATGGAAACGACTATATTCTCAGCGGCGAGAAGATGTGGATCACGCTGGCTGATGTGGCCAACCGCTTTCTGGTTTTCGCCAAAACGGATGCAGACAAAGGCGTGAACGGTATCACGGCCTTTATTCTGGAACGGGGCTGGGCCGGACTCACGACCGGCACCATTGAGGGTAAAATGGGCGTCCGCGCCAGCAACACCGGCTGGATCAACATGGCCGACGTATGTGTGCCGCGCAGCCATCGTCTGGGCGAGGAAGGCGAGGGATTCAAAATCGCCATGAGCGCCCTGGATAACGCCCGTTACGGTGTGGCCGCCGGGGCGATTGGCATCATCAAATATTGCCTGGAGGCGTCTATCGACTACGGTCGTCAGCGACAGACCTATGGCAAACCTATTGTCGAGTACCAGCTTGTCCAGCAGATGCTGGCTAATATGCAGCAAAGCATCGACGCCGGGCAGTTGCTGGTTTGGAAGGCGGGCTGGCTAAAAAACCAGGGCATCCGCAACACCCGCGAAACCAGTATGGCCAAATGGTTTTGCACCGAAGCAGCTCGGCGCGCGGCCGATGATGCCGTACAGATCCACGGCGCTTACGGCTACTCGGATGAATACAATGTCGAGCGCCACCTGCGCAACACTAAGAGCGCCGTTATCTATGAAGGCACTTCGCAAATTCATACCCTCATGCAGGCTGAGTATGCTCTGGGCAACCGTCGCACGCGGCCCATGCGTTGCGAGTTGCCGGCTTATGATCCGGAATATTGGGAAGCCGAAAGCTGATTGCTGAGCCAGCAATGTAAATGGCAACATTGTGAATGCTATTCTCATGAATGGAACTTTGGCCGAACAGTGGTGTTATTATTGGTCAGAATAAATGTGGCGGCCGATCACTGACCGCATCGGAGAATGCACCTAATGGAGCCAATACATGAAATTAACCTGGTCGCCGAGCAAACCGCTATCCCGGAGCTAGGACCAGAAATACCCCGGCGAGGAAATGCATTGTCACGCGCCATCGGCCGTTTCATTATGCGGTTGTTTGGCTGGCAGGTGGAGGGTGAGCTGCCCGATACAGCCCGACTGGTTCTTGTAGGCGCGCCCCACACTTCCAATCTCGACTTCTTCATGACCGCACTGACGATGTTGGCCCTTGGAATTGATGTCAAGTTTGTGATGAAACACACGGCCTTCAAAGGACCGGTCGGCACTTTCCTGCGCTGGTTTGGCGGTATTCCGCTGGATCGTGACCGGTCCCGCGATTTCGTTTCGCAGATGGTTGATGCTTTTCAAGAGCGAGACGAATTGCTGTTGGCGATCATGCCGGAAGGAACCCGTAGCGTGGTCAGCGGCTGGCGCAGTGGCTTCTACTACATCGCGTTAGGGGCGAATGTCCCCCTGGTCATGGTCGTCTTTGACTATGATAATCGCCGAATGCACATCGGTCCGACCTTTATACCCAGCGGCGACTACGAAACCGACCTGCCGATCGTCCAATCCTTTTTCGCCGGGGTCAGGGGTCGAAAGACGGAGCGGATGCTCTCACTGGAAATAGCTGCAAAACTGAAGGAACCCGTCACCTAACGATCCTGACCGGCTACCACCCACACGGCCACAATATCCACCTGGAACGTCTGGGGAGTGGTGTCCAGTGGTATGGCTGTTTTCAGCCGGTAACCGGTTTTGGATAGCCGGCCGGCGACTTTGCCCAAAGCCCCCGCTTCAGCGATAACCACAACCTGCTGCGGCTTGTTGTTCGATAGCCATTTAAAAGCGGACGCCGGCACCGCTTCGTCGCTCTCCTGAAAGACGACTGTTGTCGGAGTATTCTCAAGCAACGCCAATATATCCTGTACAGCCCCTTCGTAGATCGCCACATTGTCAAATTCATCCAGGTTTTCAACCGCGTCGGCCACGGCATTTGGGTTCGGTTCAATCATCACCACCTCGGCCGCCTGCTCGGCCAGCGCCGCCGCCAGCCAGCCGGCTCCGCCGGTTACCAGGAAGATGCGATCGTCGGGCCTGACTTCGGCCGCGTCCAGAACGGCATCGATGACCATCTCGGCCGCCATGACGCTCGACGGAAACACGACACCGGGCGAAACACGAAACGGCCGGTTTTTGAGCGTCACCACCCCATACGGATCGCCGATCAATGCCGCCGCCGTCCGGTCCTGCAAGACGATGGCGACAGATACCGGAAAATCAACAGCCAGTTCCGGCGGCTCCACCCCATCCGTTTCAATGGCGGCCAGTAACTCATCATCACCCAGTCGTAGTGTCAGCTTTCGCAGCCCCGGTAAGTCAACATCCAGATCGGCCAAAGCGGCCATCAATTCAGGCTGGAGGATAGGGCATTCTTCTACCAGGAAGATGCGCTGCTCTATTGGTGACCAATAGCCTAGTCCCCCGTCGGGGACTGGAAAGAGGGTCGTCTCGCCTCGATATTCATAAGCGACCGGAAAGGGCACGATCGGCTGCATGGCCGGGTTTCTGATATTCCCGACTCGCTCCAACTGATCGCGAGCTACGGCCTCTTTGGCCGCTAGCTGGGCCTGGTAAGTCATATGTTGGAAGTGGCAGTTACCGCATATACCAAAATGCCGGCAGCGCGGTTTAACTCGGTCAGGCGAAAAATCGATGACCTCCAGCAGTTCGATCCGCGCAAACCGGCGTTTTTCTTCAGGCAACCGCACCCGCACGCGTTCGCCGGGAATCGCGTAAGGGACAAATATTGGCCGGCCATTCTTGTCCCGGCCCATCGCGAAGCCGCCGTGGGCCATGCCGGTCAGTTTGATTGTCAGTTCTTTCATATTCTCTATTTGCCTTACATCAGCCCTGCGGCGATGAACATGGTAAAAGTTACGATGAACCAGTGAATCAGCCAGGGATAAACAAATGATTGTGATTTCCAGGCGACGAATCCAAAAGCCGCGCCGCCGAAAATGGTACTCAAGGTTTCGATTTCCGGTTTGCCCAGATGCATGAAGGCAAAGGGAACAGCTTGCAGAAAGATGGCCGGCCCCGGCCCAAAATAGCGGGCAAAACCGAACAAGAGCAGTCCGCGCCAGGCAAACTCCCAGCCGAATAGTTCGATGCCGTTCAAAAGTGTCAGTTGCACCATGCTATCCGCCAATTTCGCTTCATAAAATTGCTGCATGTCCGGCAGCCGGGCCACAAACCATAGAATTAAAGCCATGCCGGCGCAGCCGATTAGCGTCCAGCGCAAACCTTGCCGCCAGTCTCCGATGCGGAAACCGAAATTTCTTAGCGGCTCCCGATAGACAATCCAAATGAACAGTGCCGATCCAACGAAATAGTAGAGAAACCGATCAAACGCTTTGGTACCGGTAAGACTGTGGCCATAGTAGTCGAGCATGGGCACGACGGTGGCGAAAACGATCAACAACGTCAGTCGGATATCGAATTCGATACCCAGCAGGGTGATACGGCCGTTTTCGAGGCGGACCATGCTCATGGCGCGGGAGCAATTCCTACCAGCAAAGTCAGCCGGCGATCCCCTTCGTTCCACACGCCATGAACCACGCCGGCCGGTGCCCAGACGATGTCGCCCGCCCCGGCTGTCACGTATTCTTCGTCGATCAGGAAGCGGCCTTGCCCGTCAACGATGTAATAAAATTTATCCTGGTCCGCGTGATCATGCGGCTCTTGTACCTGGCCCGGCTCCAGGCAGTTTACACCCAATAACAGGCTATCGCTGCGGAAAAGGGTGTCCTTGTAGAACTTGTCGGGCTTAGCCCCGGTGTGATCGGCCAGCTTTTTTACATAGTCCATTGAAATCACCTCAATACGACTATAACAAAAGTGCCCTGTTATCGCAGGAACAGGGCACTGAGTCGGCGCTTGGAAGCGTGAATTCGTGATCGGTTCGGCTTAGGTCGCGGGGACGCCCATCTCAACCATATTACCGAGAACACGCTCCATCGCCATGGTATGGCTGCAAACCTGATGTGAGCCGAAGTAATTACAATCGCAATTCCAGTGTCCTTTGTGATACTCCACATCGTGGGTGGCATCGTTGTCGCCCAGAATGCTCACATGGAGAGATTGAAAGTGAATGCGCTCGTCGCGCTCTTCTGCATAAAACTTAGCTTTTTCAATCTTGCCGATCATACCATAGTCCATTTTGTAACTCCTCTCTAGCTAACTTGACCAACCTCACTCCGGAAAACAAAAAACGCACGCGGCGAGGCGTGCGTCCACAGACTTATGTAGTTATTGGCTGCTGTCATCGTTTTCAGCACCATATAAATATAGTATACAGAGGCAGCTTGAAGTGTCAATCAAATTAGCTGACGATTTACCTATGATCCAGGTGGCATTTTTGGGGCAATTCAGGTGCGTCTATGGCGCTATTCGAATGGACGATAGGGGCAACACGTCATCGATCCAGCGACCATCGGGATGTACCCGATTCAATCGCCGGCCGGTTTCAGCTTCGACCAGCGCCAGTTCAACTGTCAGGGCTTGACCGGCCTGAGCCGGGGCCAGTTCAAGCGAAATCTGGTCAACCACCACTTCATCCGGCGACCAGCCAGTTGTTGGCCGCTGGCCGCCCAGTGGACGCGCCCGGTGCTCAGCCACGACGTCGCCGTTCTCATTCAGGACCCTTACTTCAACCTCAAAGTCTCCCGGTTGGTGACGCATGGCTTCCAGGAAAAGGGTCAAGTTAAGTGGCTCACCGGGAGGCACCACTCGTTGGTCATACTCGTAACCCAGTACCTTAATGCGGTTCTCGAAGTTGTAGTGGCCTGAATTGGGCAAAGTGATTGCACCGTCTGGAGAAGCCGACTCGACCGCGATCTCGCCCAAAGGATAAGCATCGCCCACCCCCGCACCAGTTGTCCCATCGGTGATACCTAACCGGTAGGCACCGGGAGCATAGAGGCCAACGGTGATGAGAGCATCGGCCGGGACATAAGCTGTTTCCGGCAGGTAGACGTTCACGCGCTCGACGAAACGGTCTCCGGGTTGCCAATGGCTGCTGGGAAAATTGCCCAGGCCGGGGTGGGTATCCCGTTGGGCCACCAATGCGCCGGTTTCCAGGTCGGTCAGATGTACGAACAACAGGTAATCACCCGGTGGCTGGGCGCTCACGTCCCAATATAACTCGATCGCGACAGGCTCGCCGGGCCGGACGGTGTCGCTGTCTACCGTATAGCCACGCAAGGTAACCAGGCTGTCGAACCGGATGTCAACTGGATTGGGCAGTGGGCTGTCCGGGTCCCAGGTGGGCGGTTGTGCATAAGCCGGAGCCAGATAACCGAATAGAGCGATGAGAGACAGGGCAACCATACCCAGGTTGGCGGCCCAGGCCAAAAAATCTTCCGAGAGTCGAGGCGGCTTTCCATTTGACTCGTCTACCGCCTTACGCCGGTCAAAGCTCCACAATGTCAAGCCATAGAACATCAAGATCGCCAGCGACGGCAAGGCCGGAAAAAAGAAGCGTCCCATTGGCCCGGCTGGGCTGACCAGCAAATAGTTGAACAACACGGCGAAGAATAAGGCAACGTTAAGGGTGAGGATGAGGAGGGCCGGGATGATGGGGTGCAGTTGGGAACTATTGACAGTTGGCTCACTTTCGCCGGTCCTTTTGTAGGACCATCGTCGATAAAACGCGATTAGATACCCGGCAACAGACAGCAAGAGGACCACAAATAACCCTGCGTAAATGATGGTGGGCAAGGGAATCTGGCCATAGCCGAACCGGCCCCACAAACTGGTCCAGGCGTAGGGGAGTTCAGAGACGGCCAATCCCAAGCTGTCGCGAGGGTCGCGCACGCCCCAGAGCTCGGTCAAACGCTCAAAGCCGGTCGGCTCGCCATAGAGAATCATGTTGCGAACGAACCACCATCCCGCCAGCAGGCCGGTGACGCCGACGATCAAGCTGTTGACAACCAGCCATTGCCGCCATTGGCCACGCCGCCAGGCGATCCAGGTCACGGCCGCCTCAATGACTACAATGATGGCCGCCAGGTTGAATTTACTGAGTAAGGCCACCCCATACAGGAAGCCTAACCAAGCCCCCCACTGCCAGGTCAGTCCGCGTTCGTCGAATAGGAGGCGAACGCAGGCGTAGGTAATGGCTGCCCCGGCCAGCGCGGCAATCACGTCATTGTTGATCGCGGCGGCCATGTAGAGAAACATGGGATTAAAGGCGATGAACGCCGCCGAACCGGCAGCTAAAGCCGGCCGGGTAGGCCAGATAACGCGCGCCGTAGCCCAGGTCAACCAGACCGCTCCCGCGCCGAGTAGGAGATTAACAATACGCGCCAGATGGGCCGATAGGGCTTCACCCCGCCAGGGAAAGGTTTCGTCGATGCCATGCAGGTATTGGTTCTTGTTGTCGCGACCAACCTCCCAATAACGATAAGCCCAGAACGGGTTACCGGGTGGTTCGTGGCACACCTCCCGGCCGGTATCGATCCAGCCGGTGAACAGGGCGGCGGTGGCATAATAAAGCGGTGGATGATGGCCTTGCGTGCTGCAAGACAACCCCCCCTGAACGGGCAAGGTATCGAGTTGGATAAGATGACGGATGAAGCGATAGTGGCGCAATTCATCGGTGGCTTCGTGCAACGGGTTTACTACACTGTAGGCCAGGCCAAGCAGCAAAAACACGGCCAGAATGGTGGCAACAGGCCAATTTTTATGAAAGATGGCCCGCGGACGGCTAATCGGGGATTGCTTATCAGGCGTCATTCGTCGTTCATCAATCGTCATTCGGTGAACAACGGCAAGTGGATTAAATCCCGTCCGTCATTCGTCAAAATTCGTTCACCGGTCATCGGATCATAGAGACCAAACTGCACAGCAGCAGGGCGGGTGCCGGGTGGACTGGTTATAAGATGGCGCTGGAGAAACACATCGCCCGCTTCCAAAGTCAGCGGATCGACCCACAGGCCATCATCACCAGCCAGGATAGTCCTGTCGCCATCTACCAGATGAGCGAAGACAAATAGTCGTGGCCCGGCATAAACGCCGGGCGGCGGCGGATTGCTGATAAGCGGCAGAGGCGGCAGAGCGAGTCGGTCATCGACTTGCCACTGGAGTTCCAACCAGCCGGTGGCATCCTCGTAGTTAGCGGCCGTCCAGCACAGATGGTTCGCAAAGCAGACCGGTATCTCCGGCTGGAAAACTTCACCGTTTTCAAGCGCAGGCATTACCGGCGATACGACATGGGTCAACTGGTAGCCACCCTGGAGAAGACTATCTTCGGGAAGCGGCGTAAACACACCGGCATAAGGGGATTCCACGGCCGGGTAGTCACTGAAGCTGATGTCCGGCCACAGGAGCAGCGCTCGTTCGGGATTAAACCAGCGCGGTCGCACATCCGACCGGCCACCAAGGGCCAGGTCCAGGGCCACCCGATCCCAGGGCCCGGCCAGGAGGCCGGTGATGCCGAAATCGGTCGGGGCTGGCGCTTCCGGATCGCGCAGGACGAAGTTAGCCACTGCCTCAATATCGGCCCGATACAGAAAACGGACCATCCCTCGTTGGGGCCAATCATGAAAATAAGCAGTCAGGTCGCGCGCGGCAGTCAAACTAATCAAAGAAAAAGTGGCGGCTAAGATCAAGCCAATGCGTATCAGGCCGAACGTCCGCCGCAACCCTATTGCCAACAAACTAACCGGCACGGCGGCCAGAACGTAGAACGCCGGCTGGGCTAAAATAACGTGGCCCAAGCTGGCCGGCGGCACGCTCAACACCGCGGGTGAGATGCCCACCAGCCACCAGATAAGTAGAAAGGCGGCCGCGAGCGAACGCCCTTCCGCTGGCACACGGGGATTTTGCCGAAAAACCCGGCCTAGAAGGGGAGTCAATGCCCACACGATGGATATCCCTACCCCAATCCAAAAGAAAACGGCTCCCAGCGACCCGAATACCGGCCGCTCCGGAATGTTATAAAGCCATTCCGGATCACCGCCGCTGTGGGGCATGGCCAGCGCGGCTACGGCATGGTCGATGATCACGTCATAATTTCCTTGTCGGGCCTCGATGACCGGCAGAGCCAGCTCGCCGACGCGTCCTTCGGCCTCCGGTTGGGCGGCCACGGCCAGCAACAACGGCAGCGCAACCAGCACAGTCGTGAAAAACATCACGGCGATGCCGCGCCACTTTTGCCTGATTCCTTCCGGCTCGACAATGGCCATATATACCAGGAAAGCTAATGGTATGAGCGGCGCACCGCGGGAAGCGAAGTAGCTATGAAAGCCCAGACCGAGAAAGGTTCCAGCCGCCAGAAAAAAACGAAAGGACCGCTGGTCGCCGGGCCCAATCGTCATGGCCCGCCAAAAGAAATAGAAAGCCAGGGTGGCTAGCAAAGGCGTCAGGCTGTGGCGAATGCCGACACGAGCATACATTAACCCCCAAAAGCTGACGGCCAATAACGCTGCCGCTATCAGTCCGGTGATCGCTGGTGCGTTGGTCACCGGTGCGGTGGTCACCGGTGCGGTGGTCACCGGTGCGGTGGTCGTAAACTTGGTGTCCGGCTCCAACATTCGCCGGGCCAGGATGTAAGTAACCGGGACAGTCAGCGTGCCGAGGAAGGCCGACAGCAGACGAATGCCCGGTCCCGTAGGCCCAAACCAGGCCAGAAAGAGCGCATTGAGGACATGGTAGAGCGCTTCATGACCGGAAGCGTCCGGGTAATAGAAGGCCAGGTCACCGTCCAGAATCTTCTGCGAAATGACCAGCGTCTCGATCAATTCATCGTCACGCCAGCCGGGCGGGACGCGCTCCAGGGCCCAGACGCGCAAGCCAAATGCCAAAAAGGTTATAACCACCGCCCAAAATGCCGGGCTACGGAGAAGAGTGGAGGGCAAACTCACTTGTAAAGACGGCCCTACTCCCGCCTGTGAAATAATCGAACTACTCATGGCTGACAGACAAGGTGGCCAACGGCAGCCAATCACGGCCATCGTTCATGCTTAACCGGCGGCCATCGTTTTGTGTGTAAACACCCACCGCCAGCGGATAATTGCCGGCGGCCAGATCCGGTGGCAGATTTAATTTATGCAACTGCAACAATACATCTCCTGCCGCCCACAATTCACCCGGTGCGCCGAGGCTATCGGGTTGGGCCAGCGGTTCCGGCGTTTCCATCAAGTGAACAAAGAGCATGGCCTCTGGCAGAGGCTGGAGCAGTCGCCAGGCAGTCACCAAGGTAATGGATTCGCCCGGCCGCGCCTCATTGAACAACAGATCGTAGCCCAACAATTCAATGTGCTCACCAAACGCGACGGGAAGATCTGTTCCCACAGCATTTTGAGACATGGTAGATAACGCGGATGAGGCCAGGGCCGGTCCGTCGACGGCGTATATTCTCACTGGCCGATCGAAATCGTTCGATCGCAAGGGGAGTTCGTCGCTCAGGTCAAGCCCGGCCAGGTACGGTTCCAGGGCTTCCGGCAGAGGGGTAAAACCGGGGAGGACCAGCATAGCGGAAGAATCACCGGGCAAGAGCAAGCTTTCGCGGCCATCGAACCAGCGCAAGGCCACAGCAGGATTATGGACGGTTAGCTGAGCGACGGCCGGGGAGTGATATGGGCCGGGCGTAATGGTCGAGATGGCCGCTGTCCCGCCACTCAGGTCATCGAGATATTCCAATGCGGTGACCATCGTGGCCTCATATTGCACGCGGACCTCAGGCGCATTAGCCCAGCGAACAAAGTAATCACGGGCAGTCAGAAACCCAATGGCCAAAAAGAGTATGACCGCCGCCAGAAGGGCGACCCGCTTAGGATCCATCGCGCTACTTCTCTTTCTCCAGATCGAATACCAATGAACCAGACCATCATAGCCGACGACCATGGCCAGCGCCGGAAACAGGTAAACAACGG
>JAWOHK010000422.1:0-10986 GCA_046485205.1 Chloroflexota bacterium
ATGAGACCCGCGGGCTGCTCGCTGCCCTCAATCCGGAGGATGATGCCACCGGGTGGAGTTGGCGTGTTCTCGTCTATTCCAACCTTCTCGAATCCGGCTGAGTTAAGCACAGCACCGTGGTTGGAACTATGGATGAGCATGACCGGGTTATCCGGAAAGGCGGGGTCGAGGTCCGACGCCAGCAGTTCGCGTTTCTCGGCGAGGCTAACGATATCATACCCGTAGCCGATGATCCACTCGCCCTTCGGAATGGCATATTTCTTAACATGAGCCTGGAGGACAGCAATAATGTCGGCTATTTGGGTGATCGGCCCAACAGGCTTGCCTGATACATTCGCCCACTTGACGATCTGGAGCGAGTTCATGAAGTGACCATGCGAGTCGATGAAACTCGGCATTAGCGTCTTGCCGGCCAGGTCGACAAGGCGCGTGTCGTTTGTCTTGGTGCGCATGACATATTCTTTTTGACCCGTGGCGATGATTCGACCACCCGCCACGGCGATGGCTTCCACCTCGCGTCGATCATCATCCATCGTGATGATCGGCCCGCCGAAATAGATGACTTCCGCTTGCTTTTCGTCTGACATGAAATTACTCCTGTTGGGTCTGAAGGATTAAACGGCCGATTGCGTAGACAAGGTGTTCAGATATGTCACGTATTATCAACTGCTTTTCTTCTGTGACATCTGTAACATCATGAGATATTTTGGAAATTAGAATAAGCCGGCAACACCACCCCCTAGAATTTTAGCGCCGACGATCAGGAATAGGATAAACATGATCGTGTTGTTGTTTTGGATCAACCAGTCCTTGAATCCCTCCAACGCGTCGACAGCCTTTTGCCCGGCAATCAGGTAAAAGACCAGGGGGATGATGAGCAGGCTGACGCTCACCAATGAAAAGATGATCGCCACAATCATGTTTGTCGCCAGGCCAAGCCCGGACTGCGCGATGACAACGGCCACGGCCAGGAGGATGGGCAGGTTTTTCGGATTGACCACGGCCAGCGCCACTCCGGTCGTGAAGGATTTTCCCACAGTGAATTGATCGAGGGCTTTCATCCAGCCCGAAACCTCGACCGTCTCGCTCTTCTTCGGTCGGGCCTGCCACTGTTTGAAAGCCAAATACAGCATGAATAACCCCAGGGCTATCTTGACGAGCGAACCGATGAGCGACGGCCCCCCGCCATCGCCGGAGGATTGCAAATTGCCAACCAACGCGCCGACAATCAGGATGGCCAGAGTGGCTAGAAACGCCCCCAATGTAAACGAAATGCCGTTTGTTCGAGCATTGGGGGTACTGAGCATTAGGATGAGAGCGATGATGGCGATTGGCATAATAGCGGTGGCCAATGCCTCGGGCAGTATTTGACTTAATATCCCAATCATCTAGTTCTTCCCTTAAAGATCTACCGGGCTGTAAATCCACTGACTGGCACAGACGCGCGCCATGGCAAACCTTGAACTGCTTGCTGCCGCCTATGGGACAAGGGTCGCTGCGATGGCGCTTCGCGTCTTCCATGGTAGTTTGTTCCGGTAAATGTCACCCTTCCAGACCGGGATCATTCCCTCGAAAGGAGGCGCTCCGGCATTGTCAACGATGTTGGGCCGGATGAGCCGGAAGCCCCCTTGCGAGAGAACGATCCCCGATCATCTAATCATCTTCGCAGGCCAAGCCGCCACCTGTCCGGGAACCGGGTGGGACGCGGCATGCGCGGTTCGGATTCGGTTTAGATGTCGACCAGGCCGCCATCATGGGACATCTGGTCCATGGCCACAGTCGCGGCCAGGAACATGATGTGATCTTCGTTCGCGGCGATCTTGACACCGTAGGTATCAGCGATGCGGAACCACTTCTTGGAAACCTCGCCGATCTTGTCGCGACCGCGATAAAACTCATACTCGTGGTCAAGGAAGTTGCCCCTCAGGTGGACTACGTCACCGTCGTCGAACTTCATGGTGAAGTCATCGCCCAGGATGTTCAGCAGGTCCTTGGTCAACACGGCACTGGGGCCGCCCGCGCGTTTGATCTTGATCTTGTCGCGGATAGTAAAGAATTTAGAATGCAAGTCCGCCAGTTCTTGACCATCCAGATCCTCGAAAACCAGGACGTCACGGACACGCAACAACTTGCCATTGACCTTGTACTCCCGGCGGCCGTGCTCGTTCTCGATCCAGAAATCATCGCCGATGCCGAAGATCTTTTCGCGCATCTTGTAGCGCTCGGCGCTGCCGCGCCGCCTGAATTCCTGGCGATCGGACTTCTTCTGCTCCCGGCGCGTCATAGGTTCCGGTTGCTGTTGCTTGGCCGCCGCGCCGATCGCGCCCGGCCGTCCTACTCGTTTACTTGTCATGGTTCTTCTCCTATTACTCATAAGGTGGGGTATCAGGTCGGTCTCGATATCGTCAAACGTTGTTTGCGGCCTCAAGGAGTGTCTCGCGGGCCACGGCGATCACATCGGAGGGGATGCGCACGTTGGTCACCAGCCAGCCATTCGAGTCACGGACACCCGCCGCGAACCGCTTCGACCACACGTGTTCGAACAGAATGGCCGCGGCCGTGGTTTCGCTGGGCAGGGCGTCGGCAGCCATCAACAGGTCTTCTTCCGACAGCAGGCCGGTGTATTCGCCCCGTATTTTCTCCAGCGCGTCGGCCACATCGCGTGACAGCTCCGAAGCCTCGAAGATCGTGACGGTGTCTTCGCTGTCCTTGCTGATGACGGCCAGATCGATAATACGCACCAGTCCGGCATCCACGATCTCCTTGAGCGCCGGTACGACGTCGCCGTTGAACTGATTGCCGTCGAAAGCGAAGACAACGTATTCAACCGGGCCTAATTCCTGTCCATAATCCAATATATCTGACATGATGCTGACTCCTTGTTTGATGTAGATCTGGTTTTCCAGTTAATCGATATCGTTGGTAGCCTGTGATTGCCCGCGACGAAAATCGCTTCCGCTTTGGTCGATCATCGCCTATGGTGATGATCGACCCGCCGTGATAGATGACGCCGGTCTTCTTTTTCTCTGACAGTGCCTTTTCCTTTTCAAATGCTCTCAGGTTATGAGAGATACGCGAAAATAGTTACGGTGATAAGCCGATTGATCAGGATGATGACCAGGTGATCCCTAGCAACACCAGTTTCCGATCATTTTTCGCACGGCTACGGGAGAACAATCCCACCGCAATGTTTATTTAAGGCCTTTAAGATTATATGCAAATGTGATGGGTCGAGGAGAGTGAAGAGGGGGATAAAAAGTAGGTGATCGACTTAAAGGACCGAAAGCAAGCCGACGCGCTCGGCCAGACTCACCGCCGCGCGGCGGTTATTGACCCCGAGCTTCTGATAGATGCGCGCCGTGTATTTCTTGACCGTTTCGGGTGCCAGAAACAGCCGGGCGGCGATCTCTTTATTCGACATCCGCTTGGATAACAGGAGCAGCACTTCCTGCTCCCGATTCGTTAGGGATGCTCGTAACTGATACAGCGTATCGTTAGTCTGTGGGGTCAAGGTCTGTTTCGATTCCAGCGTAACATCACCAACGAATGCGCCCAAGATTCGCTGGACATAGTTTTTAAACGTGCCGGTCGCAGCTAATTCCTTCAGCAACGGAATCAACGCCGGCCCGCAGTCGATATATGTCCGAATCAGACTGCCGGTTTTTGCCAGATCGAGGCTCTGTTTGAGCAGGTTCATAGCCTGTAGGTCTTGGCCATTACGAGCCGCGACGAGCGCCTCCAAGGCCAGTATTTTAACCAGTCGCCGCCAAAGATTTCCAGATTCGGCCGCTTGCCGCATGATGACCAGACAGTCTGACGCTTCTTGAAGACATTCTGGAGTGTCTTGCTGGATCAAGCCGCGGGCTCGAGTCAGATAGGGCGAAACGGAAAAGCAGAGACGCATTTTGGCCAGCACATCATCGACGCCTGGTGTAGCGGCGGTATGGAGAACGGCCGATTCCCCTCTCATCAGAGCCAGGTCGCTCGCCAACGCGTCGACAAAGACGAGGATTGGCAGGTTGTTTGTTTCGACGAGGAAATCACCTAGTCGAATGAGGATATCATCGGCAGCGCCCGCCCTGCCCTGGGCTTGCAAGGTCAAGGCTAATAGCAGGTGTGATTCATAGGTGGTCCGGGAATTATAGTTGTGCGGCGCACTAACCACCTGCTGCAGCAAAACCTCCGCCTGTGACAGATCGTTCCATTCATAGGCGATGAGTGCTTCGGCATAATAGGTCCAACCTCGGGTATTATATAAGTTTGACCGGGATGCGAGCTTGCCCATCAAGTTACTGGACCGATTTAGTGCCGGCAAGTCGCCTATCTCCAGATTGACATAGCACTGGGCTAGCACTAACCGCACCAGCAAGCTGTCTATTTCATTAAGTTGGCTATCCATTGCCTCTTGAAAATAAGCCAGGACTTCCTTTGGATGGCCAACAGCGTATCTGGCCATACCAAAGTAGAATTGCACTATTCCACGCGCATACGACATATCCGGCGATAGGGCGGTCAAGGCGCGCTCGGCCAGGGCAATACACGTCTGATCGTCGCCCGACCAATACGCCACAATCATCTTTTGCGTGTCGATTTGCGCCTGCAGGCTCGCCCGCTCTGCCTCGGGAACCTCTACCGACGCCAATTTCGTCTGCGCTTCATTGGCCACCTGGGCGATTGCGAGTATATGGGTAAGTGACACAGCAAGCCACCCGCGGGCGATCAGTACAAGGGGGTGATGTCGCGCAGCTTCCGGGAGCAGATCCAGCCAGCGGGCGACGCGCCACCATTCCTCACGGTTCAGCGCCGGGTGAAGGTTGTCCGCCACCAACTGGACGGCCATGTCCTGGTCACCGGCAGCCAGGGCATGGTTGATGGCCTCACCGATCAGCCCTTCTTGTACCAGCCAGAGGGCCGCCCGTTTATTTAGTTGCCCGACTTTATCGACCGGGGCTGTCTCGCGCAGGCGGCGGCGAAGAGTTTCGCGAAACAAGGGGTGATAGCGGAACCAGACTCTTTGGTCGTCGAGCGGGCTGACCAGCAGGTTGGCTCGCCAGAGTTGGTCCAGCATGTTCTCCTGTCCCGATTGGTCGAGTACCGCCTGGCAAAGCGGCGCGCACATCCGCTCCAGGACCGAGGTGCGCAACAGGAAGTCCTGTACCTCGGGCGGCTGTTGGGCCAGAACTTCATCGACCAGGTAGTCAGCGGCCAGATGATGCCCTTCCTGGCCAAATCGACGGGCCAGTGAAGTCATCGTTTCCCCGCGATGACGGGTCAGGACGGCAAACTGGAGCCCTAACACCCAGCCCTCGGTTTGCTCGCTCAATGACGCCGCTACCTGTTCATCGACCGGATCGCCAACCATGTTCGACAGCAGCAGCCGGGCTTCTTCCGACGAGAAATGCAGGTCGGCTACGTGAACTTCGGCGACCTCGCCATATGCCCGCAGCCGTGATAGCGACAAGGCCGGGTCGGTCCGGCCAATGAGAACCAGGTGGATATTCGTTGGCAGGAAATGGATCACTCGCTCCATGAAGGCTTTCACGTCACCATCCTGGATAAGATGATAATCGTCGAGCGCCAGGACCAACGTGCCGGGCATGTCAGCCAAGTCTTCGATGAGGGCATCAGCCAGGATGGTTGCTGGTACATCCTGCGGCGAATGGAGCAGGGTTTCCGTCTGGTGGCCGTCATCCGGGTAAGCCGTCTGCAGGCTGGCCAGTATGTAGGTGATAAATGTTACAAGGTCGTTATCGAGCCGGTCGAGAGTCAACCAGGCGGTGGGTTGGTTCAGGGCATCAAACCACTGGGCTACCGCCGTTGTTTTGCCATAACCGGCCGGCGCAGACACGATCGTCAGCGGTTTGGTTTGGCCGTTCTTTAGTTGCTCGATCAACCGCGATCGATACACTTGGCCTTCCCGGCGCTGTGCCGGGGAGAGCTTGGCACGCAGAACCGGCATGGTGAGGGGATCTGGGTGAGCGAGTGCGTTAATCGCCTGCATAAACAGTTGTTCCTTGAGAGCAGACATTGCTGGAGATTCATCTGCACCATACCTATTATAACTCAATCGGAAACAAGTCTATACCGGGGTTCAGCATCTCTCCGGATGGATAACCTCGATCGTGTTGTTGTTGGCTTCCAGCCAATCGCCGAACGACCGCAACCAGCTGGCGGCTTGCTGCCACGAGAACTGAGCGTCGTCCTGCCCTCCGAAGCCGTGTGGGAGAAGGGAGCGCGGGGTGGATTGCGGGTTCCAGAGGCGGCGGTGCTCGTCGCCCCCGGAAACTGGATCGCAACGGCAGACTTGCGCAACAACCTCCTGCCCCAACGCCGCTATCCCTGGGGCGATGAATGGGACGCCGGCCGGGCCAACGGCGAAGAGACCGGCATCGGCAGCACGAGTGCCGTGGGCGTCTTCGCCGCTCAGGACAATGTCTATGGCGCGGCCGAGCTGAGCGGTAATGTCTTTGAGTGGACCCGAAGCCGGTCTGGAGAGTACCCCTATAAGCCGGGTGATGGTCGCGAAGATGCCGGGCAAGTTAGCCTCGATGATTTCATCGGTGCGCGCGGAGGCGCATTTTATTGGCACCAAACCTGGCTGCGCTGCGCGGTCCGCCTCGGGCTCCACCCGAGCGGCGGGTACCTCAACTACGGTTTTCGGGTGGTGGTGTCCCCCATTTCTCCCACCGCTGATCTCTGATCCCTCTGAACTCTGGCCCTCTGATCCCTTCGGCGCGGAGCGCCGATCGCCAAAAAACAAGTTCGCCTACTCCATCAACGGCCAGGGCATCGTCGAGCACGATTTTCTCAACGGGCAGGAGCGCGACCTGGACGTCTTCCCCCGGCCGGACGAGTTGTGGGTGCGATTGCGCGGCGAACTGGGACTGGTAGACGATCAGGACGCGGCCGACACGATGTCTCGGCCGTGCTTAGCTGCCACTGTTGGGACGAGGATTAACAGGATGCACGGGCCTGTCACTAAAAAGGGGCACTGCCTAATCGGAAAGTGCCCCTAGTCTCAATATTTCGTGATACGCGTTCTCAATTTATCTTGAGACAGTCTCAATAATTACGAGATCCTACAACCTTACACATCCAGATTCCGCACCTCGCTGGCGTGGGTGGTGATGAACCGCCGCCGTGGCGCGACTTCGTCGCCCATGAGCATGTCGAAGGTCCGGTCGGCCAGGACCGCGTCCTCGATAGTGACCTGTAAGAGAGTGCGAATGTTGGGATCCATCGTCGTCTCCCAAAGCTGCTCGGCATTCATCTCGCCCAGACCCTTGTAGCGTTGGATCGAGTACTTCTGCCCATTCAGTTTTTTGAGCAACACATCGCGCTCCCCTTCGGTGTAGGCGTAGTGCAGGTCCTTGCCCTGCTTGACGGCATAGAGCGGGGGTTGGGCGATGTAGAGATGGCCGTTCTCGATCAGGTGAGGCATGTAGCGGAAGAAGAAGGTTAGTAGCAAAGTGCGGATGTGGCTGCCATCGACGTCAGCGTCGGTCATGATAATCGTCCGGCCATAACGCAAATTCGTCAGGTCAAATGACTCGCCGATGCCTGTACCCAGGGCCGAGATGAGTGCCTTAACCTCGTTGTTGCCCAGTATCTTGTCCAATCGGGCGCGCTCGGTATTTAGGATCTTGCCCCGCAAGGGCAAGATGGCCTGGAAATGGCGATCGCGACCCTGCTTGGCCGTGCCGCCGGCTGATTCACCCTCAACGATGTAGAGTTCGCAGCGGGCGGGATCGCGTTCGGAACAATCGGCCAGCTTGCCAGGTAGTGTCAGGCTGTCGAGCGCGCTCTTTCGCATGACCAGCTCGCGGGCCGCCTTGGCCGCGTCGCGGGCGCGTGAGGATGTCAGGCAGCGGTCGACGATCTTTTTAGCCTCGCGCGGGTTTTCGTCGAGGAAGGACGCCAATGCTTCGCCCAACACGGCCGACACTTGGCCCGACACTTCAGCGTTCATCAGCTTGACCTTGGTCTGGCTTTCAAACTGCGGGTCAGGATGTTTGACACTGACCACCAGGGTCACACCCTCGCGAGTATCATCTGAGGAAAAGTTTTTATCTTTGTCCTTCAGGAAATTGTTCTTGCGGGCGTAGTTGTTGATGACGCGGGTCAGCGCCGTGCGCGCGCCGGTCAGATGTGTGCCGCCATCAGGCGTGTTGATCGTGTTAGCGAAGGCGTACTCGGAAATAGCCACACCATCGGTATACTGAACCGCCGCTTCGATATCAACATTATCCATCTCTTTGCGGGCGTGGATAGGTGCATGCAGGACCTTGCGATTACGATTCAGATAGCGCACAAAGGATCGTACCCCACCTTCGAAGAAGAAATTGATCTCTCGTGTCGGTTTCACGCGCTCGTCGCGCAGTGCAAGAAATACACCGCTTGTAACGAAGGCCATTTCCCGGAAACGATTGGCCAGCATCTCGAACTTGTAGACATTTTCTTCAGCTGTAAAGATCGTTTCATCAAACTTAAAGGTTGAAGTCGTGCCGGTCGGCTCGCCTTTCTTGAGCGCGTGGACGCGTGTTACCGGCGTGACCGGAATGCCGCGCTCGTAGCGTTGTTTCCAGAGCGCGCCATCGCGCTTGACTTCGACTTCCATCCATTCCGATAACGCATTGACCGCCGCCGCGCCGACACCATGCAAACCACCGGAAACTTTATAAGCGGCGTTGTCAAACTTGCCGCCGGAATGCAGGCTGGTGTGGACGACCTGGAGCGCCGAAACCTTCTCGGTCGGATGCTCAGCCACCGGAATCCCGACGCCGTTGTCGGTAACGCTGACGCTGGAATCCGGGTGAATAGTGACCTCAATGCGGTCGCATCGCCCAGCCAGCGCCTCATCGATGGAGTTGTCCACGATCTCGAAAACGAGGTGATGTAGGGCTTTGACGTCGGTCCCACCAACGTACATACCCGGCCGGCGACGCACCGCTTCAAGCCCCTTCAGGACCTGAATGCTACCTGCATCATAGAACGGATTGTCGATTTGCTTGGTTTTGGTACTCATATCTTACTGCTTTAACGGTTCCGAACTGGTTCTTAATTGATTCTCTTGTTGAAAAAGTTGATAACGATCGCGATAAAAAATAAACAACGCGGCGACAAGCGCCGTACTGATATAGGCGTGGGCCAGGATGTTGACAGCGGTAACCCAGGTGCCTGAATCGGCGGCCAGCAAAATCCAACTCAAGAGACGGCGCGCCGTGAAGATAATGAACAAGAGCGTTAGCGCCGGGCTAAGATAACGCTGGAAAAGCTGGACACTCTCGCTGACGGCCGGCAGGAAGTTTCGCGGATTGAGCGTCATCCCTTGCGGCGTATAGCCCATAAATATCCCCAGCGAAACCATCAGGATAAACGCACCTATCAGGACAAAAGTAGCCAGGGTCTGGCTCAAAAGGGCTATGAACCCCGCCACCAGGGAGAAAGGTAGCAAGATAGCCAGAATGAGGAGGATGAAAAGTAAAGCCAGTGCGATCAACCTGACCCAGGTGCGGCCGATCCAGAGCAGGAGTGGTTTTGAAGAATCAGTTTCTTCGTCTGGCCCAGCTATGCGGCGCATCATGGCGGCGATCAGACTGAAATAAACCGCGGCCAGAAATAGGCCTAACAAGGTAAACAGAGCCAGCGTGCCGATCCAGGCTGCCCAGCCGGTCGATTCAATGACGACCGGTGTGATCGGTGTCTGTTCGGGTGATAGCCCTGCCATGAGTGCCGGCACTCCCAGTAGTGTAACGCTCAGATAACTGAACTGGTTCAGAAATGGAGCGATCGCTTCCAGCATAGGCCGGGGATCCATTACAGTCGCTTCGGTTGGAAAGCTGCTGATCAGCGTGTCAATTAACGGTCGAAAACTGAGACGAGGACCGATCCATAGAAAGATGTCGAGCAATGCCGGAATAGCCATCAACCACAGGTAACGCGTAGCCAGATCAAAGCCGGCCGATAAGGTCGCCAGAACACCCCGGGGAGTGGTTAAATTATCTTTATTCTGCACCATGGTTTTAACGAATTGATTATATCACATTTGTTCTAACGGGTCGATTTAACAGAGGCGTTTAATCTCGTTATTTTGGCATGATGAGTCAACAGTGAGCCGGGTTTTCAGAGCGGCTTGAATCAGAGTATCCTAAGCGAGTTATCACACCCTAATGGGCCTGAATGAAGTTGCATGCCCCCAAAATGTCACCAAAAAAGCATGTTTGCGCGAAGTCGTGATATACTAAATGCTTGCCCGGAACGGCAGGAAAAGGTGCGTGCCCAACAAATGCTCAAAGGCTTAAATAATCATACCGTCATGAAGAATTACCCCATTTTAGGAGCAACAAATGGCTGATATCCAGGAAATTGCCGGTCGGATTGTGGACAATGTTGAACGGGTAATCGTCGGCAAACGGCAATCCGTCCAGTTAACAGTTCTGGGGCTGCTTTGCCAGGGGCATATCTTGATCGAGGATGTTCCCGGTGTCGGCAAAACGGTGCTGGCCAAGTCGCTAGCCCGCTCCGTCGGTTGCAAGTTTCAACGCATCCAGTTCACACCCGATATGCTGCCAAGTGATGTAACCGGTGTCTCGGTCTTTAATCAGAAGACGCGTGAATTCGAGTTTCGCCCCGGCCCCATCCACGCCCAGATCGTCCTCGTCGACGAAATCAACCGGGCCACACCCAAAACCCAGTCGGCGTTGCTCGAAGCGATGGAAGAGCGCCAGGTCACGGTGGATGGCAAGACCTATCCGCTCGAAACTCCGTTTATGGTTTTGGCTACCCAGAATCCCATCGAATACGAAGGGACATTTCCCCTGCCGGAGGCCCAGCTGGATCGCTTCATGCTTCGCATCCGGCTTGGTTACCCGACAAAGGATGAGGAAATCGAGGTGCTCGATCGCCAGCAATTTACCCATCCGGTCAACACCTTAGGGCAAGTGGTGGATGTGGATGAGTTGCGCACGGCGCAAGAAGCGGTGAAAG